>CAMWNG010000003.1 GCA_947175575.1 uncultured Bacteroidales bacterium
ATAAAATAACCCATTTCCTGAAAAGGAGACGAAATCTTAAATGAAAGAGCCGTGGCATCATGAAAAGAATTTTTAAGGATAGAGGGATTATGTCAGAAAAAATTAGTAACTTTGCCTTTGGTTAAGCCACTCTCCCGAGTCGCCAACCCCCAAAAAGTATTCAGTAAAATGAGTAACAATTTGGTTGACAATTCTTTAGCGACAGTGCCCGCGGGCGTTGACGATGCCGTAGGCGTGTGCGAAACCAAGTGGTTCGCCGCTATTGTCAATCCCAGACATGAAAAATCGGTGGCAGAAAAACTCCATTATTTAGGAGTTGAAAGCTATGTTGCCACTCAGGAAGAAATGCATGTCTGGAAAAACGGTAAGAAGAAACTGATCGAACGCGTCGTGATTCCCTCCACCGTGTTTGTAAAGTGCACCGAAAAGACTCGCCGTGAGATTGTCACCTACCCTTTCATTTTACGGTTCATTGTCAACCGTTCTGCTGATACAGGTACACTGAACAAGCCTGTCGCTGTCATACCAGACGACCAGATGGCACGGCTGAGATTCATGCTCGGACAGAATGAGACGTCTGTAAACTTCAGTCCTACCCTTTTCCGAATTAACGACAATGTGCGCGTTGTACGCGGACACATGAAAGGCCTCGTGGGCGAAATAATCAAGAATTCCGACGGCACCCACACACTCACCGTCAGCATCCCCATGCTCGGCGGCGCCACAATGCTCATCAACCCCCGGGACGTAGTCAGACTCTAATGCGTTCGGAATAGGCCTTCGGCTCTTATTACCAATAGTGCTATAAGATAGTATTTGAAATACATTAAGTTGCAGAATCAAAAATCCTAATTTTTGAGGTACTGCAACACTCACTTTATGAGGCCTCTCATATTGGTCTATAGCAACCACACCCGCCAAAAAATCTGAAAACTGATCCGAAAAAGCCCTTTTAAGGATGAGTCAATCTCGAACTAAAAATAGTGTAAGGAACAGTAGTGTAGCAATGTGCACATACTTCGCCAATCTTATTTTACAATTTTATTCGCGAAAAATATTCTTACAATATTTAGGTACGGAGATTTTAGGTCTTAACACTACAGCCACCAATCTATTACAATTCTTGAATTTGGCAGAGCTTGGCGTCTGGAGTGCTATTGCTGTATCATTATATAAGCCTTTAGCTGATAACGATTACGAAAGAATCAATCAACTCATTAATTTTAATGGTCTCATCTATCGAAGAATTGCCATAACAATTATCGGGGCATCAATAATACTGATGTGTTTCTTTCCTTTGATTTTCAAGGATATGAAACTTCCTTTATGGTATGCATATGCATCTTTTGGAGTTCTTCTATTTTCTTCCCTTTTAGGCTATTTTGTAAATTATCGTCAATTCTTACTCACTGCTGACCAAAAGAATTACAAAGTCCATTTTACGTTAAAGTTGTCAGCACTTGTTAAGACATTGTTCCAAATTGGAGCAATGATATTGTTTACACAACCATATTTATGGTGGTTAGGATTAGAAGTTCTCTTCACAATCATTGGCTCATGTGCTTTAAATGTCGTTATAAAAAGGACATACCCTTTCTTGCATCCAATCAATCAATCGTTTACTAATCTAAAAAAAGCATTCCCTGATGTCATTACAAAAATCAGACAATTATTTGTTCAAAAAATCAGTGGTTTTATTTTATTCCAAACGAGCCCCATTATTTTATACGGCATCGCTAATTTGTCTATGGTAGCCCTTTACGGCAACTACATGCTAATAATAAACGGACTAATCAGTTTGATGGCCGCCTTATTCGACGGCATGCTTGCCAGCATCGGAAACTTGGTATCAAGCTCCACTATCAAGAGGTCTTTGGAAGTATTTGAAGAATTATTTTCACTTAGGTTTTATATTATTTCGATCCTTTCTTTTGGCGTATGGGTGCTTGGCCAAGAATTCGTTTCATGGTGGATCGGTTCTGAATACCTCTTACCGAAAAGCACTTTAGCACTCCTGATCGCCATTTTCGCAGTATATGTAAATCGGTATATCGTTTATGATTACCTCTCTGCATACGGCTATTTCGGAGATGTCTGGGCTTCTGTTATTGAAGTTATTCTCAATATAGGCTTATCTGTATCTTTGGGGTTATTGTGGGGACTAAACGGCATCCTTTTAGGGGTACTGATCAGTCTTTGTGCATTATCGCTGGTTTGGAAACCCATATACCTTTTCAAGATCAAACTTAAAACAGGATATCTAAAGTGCATAAAGATACAGTTATATCACTACATTGTCGGAATCATACTCTTTCTGCTTATCAGTCCAATCTCCAATATTATTAAACACGACTTTAATTCTCCGATAATAGCCGGAGGTGTATCAACCGTCGTTTTCGCATTGACATTCGGCGGTCTTCTTTTCCTCACAGTTGCTCCCTTCAGGTGTTCCCTCAAACGATTGTACTCTGTAGTGGCCTGTAAGCGATGAATTTTGTATAAATGTTGATTTATATTCTAATATTCGGGTTTATATTTGTCACATATATTGGAACAAAGGGTAAACCCTTGCAAATTCAGCAATTCTTAGTAATCGACATGGTAATTCTGGCAATTTTTGTCGGAATATCGGATATGCTTGGAGGATTTGACAGATATATATATGGCGAGGTATTTGACTCTATTTCTGCATCCATTCACAAAGGCTTGGGAATATATGGATTTAGTTTTGCAACCTTCATGTGGATTACTGAGCCGGCGTATTTATTATGGAATATCATAATAGGCTTATTTACCTGCAATCGATATATTTTTATATTAATAACCACATTCACGATATACTATTTATTTTACAAAAGCTTCAAAAGGAATGTTCCACAACCTCTTTTCGGTTTGATCCTTTTCATGGGGCTATACTTTTTCTTCACATTTACATATCTGCGACAAGTATTTGCTGTAGCAATAGTTTGGAATTCCCTAAAGTTCATAGAACAACGGAACATGAAAAAGTTCCTTCTTACCATTACCCTTGCTACGCTATTTCATAACTCGGCCATAATTTGTTTCCCTATATACTTTATTCCGATACGACAATTTAGCCGCAAAACAGTTATAATCTGTTTTTGCATCTGTTTAGCTTTCGGAATGACCGGGATTCATGAGAAGATATTTCAAATCTTTGGAAATGTAGTTGAAAACGATAATAGAGCTACAATGAATTACAGTGACGTAAAAAGTATCCGACCTGAATATATTTTAGAATCAATTTTCTTTTTATGGTTGATCTTCATCTCTTATAATCGTAAAGATTTCACAAAGCCAGACATAATACACATGAACATCGCAATAATCTTCTGTCTGATTTTAGCCTTGTTTTGTAGATCCAGCGATGGCGGACGAATTTCATGGTTTTTCATGATTGGCTTGATTTCATTATTTTCTAAAATGTATTCCAAACCAAAATCTATTTCAGTGTACGGGGTTGCCCTCTCTCTCGTTTCAGCTCTTTTGTATATCCGAATACTTGTAGTGTGGGGCATCCTGCTTTCACCATACAAGACTTTCCTCACAGACGGCATTCGCAGAGGTGACTACATTCATGAATTTTTTGAATACGATAGAAGATACAATGACAACAAGTTCTACAAATAGAACTTCCACTAAATCACCCGCGATCAGCGTAAATGTTCCGATATATAATCCGGGAGCATATCTGAGAGAGTGTCTGGATTCTTTAGCGAGCCAGAATCTAAAGAATATCGAGTTTATCCTTGTTGATGATGGGTCGACAGATGGCAGCGGAAAAATCTGCGATGAATACGCCGCGAAGGATTCACGTTTCAAAGTCATTCATAAACCGAACGGTGGAGTGGCATCGGCACGTCAGGCAGCATTGGATGCATCGTCAGGAGAATATGTGATCATCTGTGATAGCGACGATTGGGTAGAACCCGAAATGTATGAAACATTATACACAATTGCCAAGGAGACAGATGCCGACATTGTGGAATGTGGTTACTTCAGGCACTTGGATGATGATAAGGTTTCACTTATCTCGTGTAACTATGCGGAGTATGAGGGTTTAATTGTTATGGATGACTACATATTAAGGACATCTCCGGCTTCTTGGAATAAGTTGATCCGACGTGCACTATTTACAAAAAATAAGATAGCTTATGTCCAGGGGATTAACATGGGGGAAGATAAACTGATCCTTTATAAAATCTTAAAGAAAACTACACGAATCGTCCGGGTCCCTAAATGTCTCTATCATTACCGACGTATTCGGAACAATAATTCTTACACCAATCATTTAAAACCGGAATACATCTTCCAGATGGCTGATACTTACAACTGGATTAAAGAAAACTATCCTGAAAAAAAGTATCAAGCAATGAATTACCGGAATGCGTTGAATATTGTTTCTGCATTCTTAAGATTAGAAAATTCGCAGCAAGAAAGAGTCTTCATCGTTAGTTTTCTCAGGACCGAACTAAACTGGGGAAAGATATTGAAAAATAAGCCATCAATAAAAAGTGTGGTAGCCGCAACAATGAAAGTCTTGCCACTCTCTGCGATGGCATCTATACTAAATAAGATTTATCCCATATTCTACCGTTAAACATATTAATATATCATGAAGATTATCCGTACGTCGACTGTTCCGGGGTCTTTGAATAATTTCTGTCGGGGGCTTTTGGGAGATTTACAGCGCGAGGAAGGTTATGAAGTGGTAGCAGTCAGTTCTCCCGGTGATGCACTTGACGAAGTTGCAGAGCGAGAGGGGGTAAAGACTTACGCGGTGCCTATGCGCCGGAATATATCACCGCTCAACGACCTGAAGAGTCTCTATCATCTTATTAAGGTATTCAAAAAGGAGCGGCCGGACATGGTTCATTCCATCACACCTAAGGCGGGACTGCTTTCAATGATGGCTGCATGGGTATGCCGTGTGCCGGTTAGAATTCATACATTCACCGGACTGGTTTTCCCCACATCTACAGGTCTCAAAAAGAGAATACTGATGCTCACCGACCGTATTACATGCGCTTGCGCAACACATATTATTCCGGAAGGGGAAGGTGTCAAAGCCGATCTATCACGTTATAAGATTACAAATAAACCGCTGAAAGTACTCGGATACGGTAATATCCGAGGTATAGATCTTAAACGATTCGATCCTGAAATTGAGGAAATAAAAAGTCCAGCGGATGCTCTGAGAAAGAATGACATATTCACTTTTATTTTCATCGGACGTCTTGTAGGTGATAAAGGAGTTAACGAACTCGTTGCTGCTTTCAAGAAACTAAATATTGAATACCCCAAATCTCGTTTGATACTTGTAGGCAGGAAAGAGCAGAATCTGGACCCACTGACATCTGAAACATTGGCTGAAATTGAGACCAATAATTCCATTGAGGCTGTAGGTGAAAAGAATGACGTCAGGCCTTGGCTTTTAGCGTCAGATGCGTTTGTTTTGTCAAGCTACCGCGAAGGCTTTCCTAATGTGGTGATCGAAGCCGGAGCAATGGGCTTGCCATCAATTGTCACGGACATTAACGGTTCACGTGAAATAATCGTTCACGGCGTCAATGGCGATATCGTACCTTCCAAAGATTCTGAAGCGCTTTACTCGGCAATGAAAAGTTTCATTGAATCTCCCGGGAAACTGGAAAAGTATCGTTCGGAAGCTCGGCCGCTGATCGAAAAAAGATTTGAAATCGGCTTTGTACAAGGATGCCTGAAGGATTTCTATAATAAGGTTCAGAAAAAATAATATCGAAAGAAATGAAACCATATCGCGATTTCTTTAAACGTGTGATTGATGTTGTAGCATCGGGGGGCGCACTGTTGGTGCTCTCAGTGCCATTAGCAGCTATCACTATTTGGCTTCATTTTGCCAATAAAGGTGCAGGAGCTTTCTTTCTTCAGGAACGACCGGGAAAGAATGGTAAGATTTTCAAGATTTGCAAGTTCAAGTCCATGACGGACGAACGAGATGCCCAAGGAAATCTGCTGCCTAATGAGCAACGTATTACTGAAGTTGGTAGATTCCTACGCAATACTTCGATTGATGAACTGCCTCAACTTTGGAATGTTTTCAAAGGCGATATGTCGCTTGTGGGACCTCGGCCCTTACCCATCCGGTATCTTGAACTCTACAACAGTCGGCAGGCTCGTCGCCACGATGTGCGTCCCGGTATTACCGGGTTGGCTCAGGTTAATGGTCGAAATAATATCACATGGGGACAAAAATTCGAGTATGATGTGACATACGTTGGTAATTTATCTCTTGCCCTTGATATTAATATTTTGTATAAAACCATTCTTAAGGTTTTAAACCGGTCTGATATTAACGCAGATGATAAAACAGTAGGAGGTGTAGGTTTCAATGGCCATAATTAATAGTATGGATATAAAGAAGGCAATGGTGCTCGCCGGAGGCAATGATCAGATAGAACTTATAAAGGGGCTTCGAAAGCGTTTCCCTGGAATTGAGGTCATATTGATTGACATGAATCCAAATGTGCGAGCACGCGAATTTGCAGATAAAATGTATGTTATCAGTACTATGGACTTTGACAAGGTAACCGAAGTAGCACGTACTGAGGAAATAGATCTAATTTTGTCGGCTTGTGGAGACCAACCCATGCGCACTATGGCGTATGTTTCCGAGCAACTGAACTTGCCATGCTATATCTCTTTTGAACAATCGCAGAATCTGACGAACAAAGTCTTAATGAAAAATCGTATGATAGAAGGCGGAATTCCGACAGCAAAATATCATAGGTTCGATATTAATTCTGAAATTCTGATTGATGGATTAAATTTTCCGCTTATTATCAAGCCATCAGATAACAATGGCTCAAAAGGCATTATTAAAGTAAATTCCAAAGATGAGTTTGCCAAAGCTATCGATGAGGCAAAAAAATATACAATTAGCGGCGACTTACTTGTTGAAGAATTTAAAGAGGGTGAAGAATATTCTATTGAAGCATTTCTGAAAGACGAAGTACCTGTAATAATTTTTGCTTCAAAAAATATCAAAGTCAAGAATAGAGATACATTCACAATCTGTCGGAATGAGTACGTGCCAATGTTGAAGCATGACCTTCGCGAAAAGATCGAGAATATCGTTCGTTCTATCGGAAGAGTTTTCTGCATTGATAATGTACCTCTGCTTATTCAAATGATTGTCAACGGTGACGAAGTCAATGTAATTGAATTTAGCGCACGTACAGGAGGCGGATCCAAATTATTCTTTATTCGCGAAATGACCGGAGTTGATGTTATCGATAATCTTATCGATATAACCGTTGGCAAGACTCCTGAAATAAATCCTTTGCCGTCTTCAGACCATGCTCTGATCAACTATTTATACACTTATCCAGGGGTATTTACATCAATTGAAGGACTCGAAAAATTAGAATCTGAGGGTTATATATCCGCGACTTACTTATATAAATCCTTTGGTTCAGTAATTTCATCTTCAAATTACAGTTCTGATAGACCTGTCGGTTTCCTAATTAAAGGTAAATCAAAAGAAGATATTTATAAAAAAATTGATTATATCAATTCCCATATTAGAATTTTAGATAATATGGGGAAAGATATCATGCGTCACGAAATATTTGGCGAAAATGAAGCAAAGTAATACCATCGCAGTTATCGGCGCAGGGAATGGCGGACAGGCATTCGCCGGCTATCTCGGTGCTAATGGCTATAATGTGCGAATCTATGACCGCAGTTCTGAAAAGGTTGACTTACTGAATATTGATAAAGAAATCAAACTGGTTGGAGCGCTCCAGCTTACAGGCAAAATTGAGTTTGCGTCTACAGACTTGAAAAGTGTGATTACGGGCGCACAAATTATTATGGTCGTTACTACAGCCACTGCGCATAGCTCGTTAGCAACCCAAATGGCATCATCGTTATCCGAAGGACAGATTATAGTACTGAATCCCGGACGGACATGTGGTGCATTGGAATTCCACAATGCGCTTGAAAAAGTCGGCATAGACAAAAAAGTATATGTTGCAGAGGCTCAAACATTAGTGTATGCTTGTCGAATAGTTGAAACCGGTACTGTCAATATTATTGGTGTGAAAGATCGTGTGTTAATTTCTGCATATCCTGCTTCAGATACTGTACATGTTCTAAATGTTGTAAAACCAATATATCCGTGTTTTTACGCAGCTAAGAACGTGCTTCAAACCAGTTTTGAGAATGTCGGAGCCATGTTCCATCCTACGGTAGTGCTTTTTAATGAAGCGGCCATCGAACGCGGTGAGTCGTTTTTCTTTTATCGTGATATGACTGACGGCCTGGCGTCAATTATTGAGGAAGCCGACCGTGAGCGTCTTGCTGTAGCCGCAGCTTATGGTGTTAGTCCTATTTCAGCCTTTGACTGGGTATCATATGCCTACAATGGCGTCGAGGGAAACAGTCTGTGTGAACGCATGCAGAACAATCCTGCATATTACGAGATCATAGCTCCAAAGACTATTGAGTGTCGCCAAATAACAGAAGACATCCCTACCGGTATAATTCCATTGGCAGAACTTGGTAAGGCTGCCGGAGTTCCCACTCCGCTGTTTGATTCGCTTATTACAATTTGTTCGATCCTTCACAATCGCGATTATATGTCAGAAGGACGCACTCTCAAACGTCTCGGATTGGATGGACTGTCTGTTCAGGAAATCATTAACAAGATTCAATGATATGGCTATATCCGAAAAAACAATATTTGGATTTATTAAACCTGATGTAGATGTACATATATTGGGAATGTCTACTATGGCGAATATATTGCGTGACTGTGGACTAAAAGTTATCTTCGCATCGCCTGATGTAATGAAGGCAGCAGAGAAGGTTTCAAAAATAAACCAGGCGAGTCGGATTGTGAGATGGATTCTGGATAATAATATAAATGTTCTCTCATATAGTTACAGACTTGATCCGACCGATGGTTGCAAATTGTTTTGTTCGCTTTATACTCTCCTTAAAGATAACCATTTGCTGAAAAAACAAGGTGGCCAAATCGAAAAGATTACATTTGCCGGATTGCCAGATACATGCGAATTAATCAAACAAGAATTGGGTAACGAAGTAATTTATTTCCCCGGCGATGAAACTCCGGAAGAATCGCTGATAAAGTTCGGAGTTCCAAAACGACTCTTTCCTCATTCACTCTCCTTTGTACATGAATATGATAAATCTCTTATCGAATTTGGCAAAAGGTATATCGAGAGTGAACAATACAAACAAATAACTCCTCCTGACCATTATGGCTATCCGGAGTGTGGAACAAATAAAGATTCTTTTGAGAAACGTCTGAATTATTGCTATTCTAAAGGATCGCTTCCATTGATTCGCGTTCACGCCGGCCCGTACTCACCTAACAGACTTGATGCGCTCAAAATGTATCTAAGTTGGACTAAGGATCTCGCTCGCACGCGTCTTCTTGATGTGCTCTCCATAGGTTCATCACAGCTTACACAGCAGCATTTTGGCGAAAATTGGGATGGTATGGCCAACGGAGGAGGCGTTCCAGTAAATTCAGAGATTGAATATCGTCAAATAGCAGAAGCGGCTCGTCCAATGCTGGTCCGTACTTATGCGGGTACAAAAAATGTGCCATGGATGGCTGAAATGCATGAACGAACCCTCAACATCTGTTGGCACGCACTATCTTTCTGGTGGTTCTGTAAACTTGATGGACGCGGAAACAACACTGTTTTGGAGAACCTTCGGGAACACATTGAGACTGTTAAATATATTGCATCTACCGGTAAACCCCTCGAACCTAATGTTCCACATCATTTCTCCTTCAGAGGAGGCGATGATGTTACCTATATCGTATCAGCATATTTGGCAGCTAAAACTGCCAAGAAATTTGGAATACGTCACCTGATACTGCAAAATATGCTTAATACACCTAAATACACATGGGGTGTGCAAGACATTGCCAAAGGTCGTACCATGCTGAAACTGGTACGTTCACTTGAAGATTCCAGTTTCAAAGTCAGCCTCCAAAGCCGAGCTGGGCTTGATTATTTTGCACCCGACTTGGAGAAAGCTAAGGTACAACTCGCTGCCATCACTGCAATGATGGACGATATTGAACCTGAGAATCCCAATAGTCCAGAAATTATCCATGTCGTAAGTTATTCCGAAGCCGTTCGTTTGGCAACCCCTCCTGTAATTGAAGAAAGCATAAAAATAACTCTCGGTGCTTTAAAATCCTATCGCATTTTTAAGGCATTGCATGGAGATAAAACGATTGAATTCAACGATATCACATCCCGTTTTGAATCTCTTTACACAGAGTCTAAGAAAGCTATAGAAATCCTCGAAAAAGCTTTTCCAAATCTATACACTCCCGAAGGCCTTTATAAAGTATACGAAATGGGATTCTTCCCAACTCCATACATTTACGACCCGGAGCATTTGTTCCCAAATGCAACCAAATGGAATACCGCGGTAATAAACGGAGGTATCAAAGTGGTTGATGAAAATGGTAAACCTATTGATACCGCGAAGAGATATATGTCCATTTTAGGACTATGAATACTTTTGAATAGATTCTCAAAATTCTAATAAACGAAAATCTCAACCTCATGCGTGAACGAATTTATCTCTGTCTGGCTCACATGAGCGGCAGGGAAATGGATTATATCAAGGAGGCGTTCGACACCAATTGGGTGGTGCCGATGGGGCCGAATGTCAACGGGTTCGAAAAAGATCTCGAAAGTTTTGTAAACCGACGCGAAGGCAAGGCGCCTCTTGACCGTAAGGTGGTGTGTCTCAGTGCCGGGACGGCCGCCGTTCATCTGGCCCTGATCGCCTGCGGTGTCGGGGCCGGCGATGAGGTGCTGGTGCAGTCGTTCACTTTCTGCGCTTCTTCTCACCCCATCACTTATCTCGGTGCTACTCCCGTGTTCATCGACTCAGAAAAAGAATCCTGGAACATGGATCCCGACCTGCTTGAAGCGGCCATCAAGGACCGAATCGAAAAGACCGGCCGGCAACCCAAGGCAATCATCCCGGTAGCACTCTACGGCATGCCGTATCAGATCGACCGCATCATGGAAATCGCCGACCGCTACGGCATTCCCGTCATCGAGGACGGAGCCGAAGGCTTCGGTTCGCTCTACAACGGGCAGAGTCTCGGCACATTCGGACGATTCGGCGTGCTCAGCTTCAACGGAAACAAGATGATAACCACCTCCGGCGGCGGCGCACTCATTTGCCCTGACGCCGAAACCGCACGCGAGATACTCTGGTATGCCACCCAGGCCCGCGAATCATATCCCTACTATCAGCACGAGGCCATCGGATACAACTACCGGATGTCAAACGTCTGCGCCGGAATAGGCCGCGGACAGATGACCGTAGTCGACGAACATATAGAACACCACAAACATGTCCAGCAGCTCTATTGCGAGCTCCTGAAGGATGTCAAGGGCATAACCATGCATGGCAATCCCGGCCCGGAATACGACTCCAACTTCTGGCTCTGCACCGCGGTGCTCGACCCCGATCTTCGCATCAAAGGACAAGAAAACGCCTACCGGCAGGTCATCACCGGAGCTGTCGGGGGTGCCGCAGGCGTAACCCATGCCGCCTCCACAGCCGTCACCGACTGCCAGCCGAACTCGAACGTCGAAGGACTCCGTATGGCACTCGATGCGGCCAATGTCGAAGCTCGTCCGCTCTGGAAACCCATGCACTGTCAACCCGTTTATAAAGACGCGCCCGCCTACCTCAACGGCGTCAGCGAGGCACTTTTCAAGACAGGCATCTGCCTTCCCGCCGGCCCGTACGTCTCCGATGACGACGTCCGCTACATCGTCGACACCATAAAGGCCGCCATCGACTGACTACTAAAAATTACGATATGATGCGCGAGGCTCCGACGAGTCTCGCGCATTTCTTATATATTAAGCAGGGAAAGATATGTCGCAAGGTCGCGGGATTTGACCAAGGCTTTCAGGTAGCGTTTGTCGAAAAGGTCTGATTCGATGAATTCAAGTCGCGGCTTCAATCGTGCAAGTGCCTGGGCATCACCTTGCGATGAAGCTATAATGCTTTCAGCAACCGCCCTGTGAATTGCCAACCAAAGCTCACGGCGCCGGTCGGCGTCCCATTCGTTTCCGCCAATTATCTCCGCTCCCAACGAGGGCCGTGAAAGCATTCCGCGCCCTAACATCACGCCCTTGATATTGGGGAAGCGATCGGTAATCACAGCATAGTCGGACGGTGTAGTTATATCGCCGTTATAAATGAGCGGATGATGCAGACGCTCAGAAAATCTATCGAAGCATTCCAAATCCGGCTTACCACGATAGCCCGCTTTCGCCACCCTGGGATGCAGGGTAACAAATTTAACCGGAATCTTATTTATCAATTCGATAGTTTTCTCCCATTCATCGGGCGAAGAAATTCCGGGGCGCATCTTCACGGAAAATTCCAAGTCCGGATTCTGACTCACAAAATCAGCAAGTTCGGCCAATAAACATGGATTTACGGCCGCTGCCACTCCTCTTCCGGCCTTGACCTGCGGAGGAAACGGACAACCCATATTGAGATCAATACGGCTGTAACCGGCCCGGGTGATTGCCTCAGTAAGAATGCCAAGTTCATTCATATCCTTGAAAATCACCTGCGGTACCAGGCTGATATCCCGATTCCGATCCGGCGCAAGGCTCTTAATATCCCTCGCACGGATTTCATCGCTCTCGACTCTGACGAATGGAGAAAAATAAGTGAACGACATGTCCGACGAATGCATCGCCCGCGCATGTGCGCATCGCCACGCTGGATCTGTAAGACCCTGTAAAGGCGCGATAAGTAAGGACTTTACGTTCACAACGGTACAAAAATTTACTTCGACACCGACAATTTACATGTCTTGAGAGCCTGTGCGAGCTGGTCGGGACACGATGTGTTCTTGTTTCCGCAAACGAGACCCTCGAGTGCCTCGATCACCTCATCGACCCTACGACCGCGACAAAGCGCTGCTATGCCTTTGAGATTTCCGTTGCAACCGCCATGAACAGAGAGATTAACAACAGTGTCTCCCTCTATCTCGATTTCCATTCTGCGGCTGCATACTCCTTTGGGGGTGTATTCAAATTTCATAATACGTCTCAGGTAATTTACGAATAATCTTGTTATTGGAAGTTTTTGGTAATTTATCCGTTACTAAAAATCGATGGGGAAAATGTCTGGAATCAGATAATCCTCTCTCCAGACGTTCCGGTAAATCCTGGAAGCTGGTATATTCCGTTTCATCAATTACCATCACCACAGCCTGACCCCATTTGGCATGCGGCTCGGATGCTATATAGAATTCCTGAAGTCCGGGTAGTAAAAGGCGAATTTCTTCTTCAAGCTTTTCCGGATGGATTTTTAAACCACCGCTGTTAATCACATTGTCTGCTCGTCCGAGCCACATGAACGATGTCGGAGATTCAATCGACACTACATCACGCGTGATAAGAGTTTTCCATGAAAACTCCTGCGAATGTATCACCAGACAACCGTATTTGTCAGCAGTGAACGTAACGTCACCCACGGCGTGATAGACTGGAGAAGCCCCTACCCTCCTCAACGCCACATGGGAGCAGGTCTCTGTCATGCCGTAACCTATCCACGCCGGTATTCCCGACGCCATGACAGCCTCTTCCTGCCGGGTCGACATCGGAGCGCCTCCAATCAGAATTCCCCGCACAAGCTCTCTATCGAGTTGCAGGAGCGACTCAAGCTGTGAAGGCACTACCGAAATAAGATCAACAGGCTCAACCAGTTCGATACGGTTAGAGACCGGGAGTTCCAAGAGTCGGCCACCGCAAAGTTCAGCACGAACAGCCATCATTTTTCCGGCTATATATGATGCACTCAGCGGAATAGCCACAACAGAGTTTTCATTAAGTCCGAAGAATCTGATGGTGTTCAGTGCTGAAACCCTCATGTCCGATTTCAGCAGGAGTATATCCTTAGGCTGCCCCGTTGACCCGCTTGTGTGCGCTTCAATGTATGGACGAGGAGACCGCCATTCGTCAATAAAATCCTTCATTGTGCCCATGACAGTTCAGGCATTTTCCATACGCCTTCAGGCGAATACCATAAATGGTCGCCGCGGAGCGTTAACGGAGATTCCACATTATTATAATATAGCTGTCCTGTGCCGAGTCCTTGCGGAACAGTTACCCCGCGAGACGCGGCATATTCCGCAATAGCAAACAGACCCACATCCGATTCAAGGGCCGAAGTGAGCCACCA
Source organism: uncultured Bacteroidales bacterium (assembly GCA_947175575.1). Taxonomy (GTDB): domain Bacteria; phylum Bacteroidota; class Bacteroidia; order Bacteroidales; family Muribaculaceae; genus CAG-873. The sequence continues at coordinate 14,287 of CAMWNG010000003.1, forward strand.
TCCGACATCACGTCTCTCGGCCTCCGAAATCCATGCGTCACAGCCGGCGAAGCCTCCGCATAGCGCAGGTTTGAGTATTATGAACTGCGGATGGATATAATCGAGCAATCGGGCACATTCCTCCTCGGACCGAACCCCTATCAATTCCTCGTCAAGGGCAATCGGGACAGGTGTTCGCGCACATACACGGGCCGATTCATCCAAAAGTCCGGCCTTCAAGGGTTGCTCCAGCGAATGTATTCCGAAAGCAGCGAGCACATCCAGACGCCGCAAAGCATTTTCAGGCGTAAAACTGCCGTTCGCATCAAGACGTATTTCAAGCGCATCCGCAGAATATCTCTCACGGATGATGCGGAGCAATCCTACCTCGGAATCGAAATCAATTCCACCGATTTTGAGTTTCAGCACCTTGAAACCGTCATTGAGTTTGGCGTCGATACGCTCTCGCATGATGTCGCGGTCTCCCATCCAGATCAGTCCATTTATCCGGATTCCTGACTCACCGCGGGTAAATGGAGAATCCAGCCCCCCGGATAACCTTCTGAGGGCAGTTTCTACGCCGAATCTCACTGATGACAAACTGATGGTCTCCGGACGCGACAAATTCGCAGTAGCAAGTATATGCCTCAATCTGTCGACGAAGTCAGGGGTATCTTCAGCGCTCAAACCTTCGAAAAGGTTGCACTCCCCCACTCCGCTACGCCCAGTTTCAGTATCTGTAATACGTATAAAACGGGTCAAACGCTCCGTCATCGAGTTTCGTGAAGTACGTGCCTCGAAACGAAACGATAGCTTATACTCCGCCCATTCCGCTTTAAGCATCAGCCGGGAAACTGCGGAAATTTATCGAAATCGGGGTCTCTTTTCTCAAGAAAAGCGTTCTTGCCTTCCTGCGCCTCGTCCATCAGATAATACATCAGAGTTGCGTCGCCCGCAAACTCCATGAGTCCGTGCTGACCGTTCAGTTCGGCATTCAGCGCGCGTTTGATCATGCGTATTGCGAAAGGACTGCGTTTCATGATAGTCTCACACCATTCTACAACCTCATCCTCAAGACGTTCGAAAGGAACCACCTTGTTGATCATTCCCATATCAAGGGCTTCGGCTGCGGTGTACTGCCGGCAAAGGAACCAAATCTCTCGGGCTTTCTTCTGGCCTACACAACGCGCGAGATATGAAGAACCGAACCCGGCATCGAAGCTTCCGACCTTAGGGCCGGTCTGACCGAAACGGGCATTTTCAGAGGCGATTGTCAGGTCACAGATAACCTGCAGCACGTTACCGCCGCCGATCGCATAACCGTTCACCATCGCAATAACAGGTTTCGTCAGGCTCTGTATGGTCTTATGAAGTTCAAGAACATTCAGACGCGGTGTGCCATCGGCATCCCGATAACCGCCACGATCCTTATAATGCTGATCCCCACCGGAGCAGAATGCTTTATCGCCCACGCCGGTGAGCACCACAACGCGCACTTCCGGGTGCTCGCGGCAATAATTGAACGCATCAAGCATCTGAGCGTTGGTCTGCGGACGGAAGGCGTTATACACCTCGGGACGATTGATGCTGATACGGGCTATTCCGTTATAAAAGTCGAAAAGAATATCGGAGTATTCCTTGATAGTGGTCCAGTTACGTACTGACATATTTTTCAGGATTTAAAGAATTCACGTAAAATGTCCGCGCTCAACGGACCCGGTGTATGCACATCAAGTATCACCGGCAGAGTATCGTCGCTCCAAAATTGACGCAACGCATCGACAAGCCCCTCGGAGGAGTCGGCACAAATATATCTGAACCCGTATCCCTCCGCCAACTGTCGGAGCGGAAGCCTGATATCAGTTACAAAACAGCGCTCAAGCTCGGGCAGTCGGGCCGTCGAGGGAATGAAGCGGAAAATACCTCCTCCGCCGTTATTAAGTACAACGATCTTGAAATTAGCGGGTATGCAGCCGAGAGCGAGTGCTCCGATGTCATAAGCGAAACTCATATCACCGCTTATGAGCAGAGTGGGATCGGGAGTCACGAGTGCAGCTCCCACGGCTGTAGAAGTACAACCGTCAATTCCGCTGACGCCACGGTTACACTGTACAGTGGCACAACGACTGTAATCAAACATCTGGATGTATCTGATGGCTGTGCCGTTGCTTACCTGAAGATGCACACCCGAGGGTACGGACCCCAGGACAAAATCCATAGCTTTAAAATCACTCCAATTGGCAGCCGCTGCAAAATCAACAGCTTTGCGACGTGCAACTTCAGATTTGTCAAGCCAGAAGCTCTTGAATGGAGAAGGTTCGGTATGAATTTCAATGTCCGCGAAGAGGGAGGCAAGGACGTCAGGCGTGTCAAAAACAGCTACCAGACGCTTAAAGGGGTCTACCACCCTATCGCTGTCATTGACAGCGACGTGCTGCAAGCCGCGAACGCCCCGAAGCCATGTCTTCACATATCTGGACAGGAGCGAGCCTCCGAGCGTAACCACCACATCGGGAGCAAATCTTTCGCGTTCAGCAGCAGTAGAGACCGACAGCGTAGCGTCAATATTTCCGATTGATCCGGCCAGTGCGCCGAGGTTGCTCTGCGCCTCACGCATAACCACCACATTAGGCAATGCGGCGATACTTTCAAGAAGCGAGATATCAAAACCGGGCTGCAGGAATCCTGCGAGCACCAGAACCTTTTGCTGCGGAGAGAACATCTCACGCATTCTGACGGTATCATAGCCGTCCGGACGTATTGCAGCTGAAGGGCGACGGACAATCTGAGGACATTCATTCAACGGAAAATCGGCTTCATCGGCCAACGGAGCATCGAGACGTACATTTATCTGCACCGGTCCACGCCGGTCGGCGAGAGCAGTGAGAACGGCTTCATTTATCAGACGGTCAGTCATCCATGCGCGATCAGGATCAGAAGATTCCACTGGCAAATCAACCGATGTCTTTGTAAAGTTCCCATAAATACCTGCCTGTCGTATTGTCTGCGAATCATCCTGATCTATCCATTCCTCGGGACGGTCAGCCGTAACGGCAATCAATGGCAGTCCGCGATAATATGCTTCAGCAAGGGCGGGGCCGTAATTGAGCGGAGCTGTACCCGAGGTGCAACACACCGCCACCGGGGCACCGAACGATGCCATTGAGATTCCGAGTGCGACGAAAGCGGCCGTACGTTCGTCAATCACGACTGTGGTTGAAATGTCCGGATGGCGTTCGAATGCCATAATAAGCGGCGTGTTCCGGCTGCCCGGCGACAGCACCGCGTGACGTACACCATGCTGCGCGAGTATATCGACAAGATGTCTTGCTGTTCGTTTTGTCGTATTTTTTGGCATATTTTTCCACAAAATATAAAAACGCCGGATGGGCAAAACAAAGTTAAGTATTTTATTTGTTATACAAGACATGAAACCTCTGCTTTTTGCTCCTGAACAATGAAAAAACTGATATTGCCTGTACTATTGACACTCTGCGCGACGGAAATAACCGCAGCGCAGAACGTCACGGATTCCACGGATACAAAACCTCGGAATCTGATAGACAAAGTCATGGCATATTTCAACGAGTCGAATAAGAAACCGGTGGGCCGCAACATGGACTTCAGCCTGATCGGCGGTCCGTATTATTCCTCAGAGAGCAAATTCGGTCTGGGACTTGTGGCGGCGGGGATATATTCGACCGCTCCGGAGGACACCCTGACATCGCCCTCAAATCTTTCAATATTCGCCAAAGCCACCACAGCCCCGAATCTCGAGGGCGGTGTGGAAGGAGAACACATCTGGCCACGGAACCGATACCGTCTCAACTACGAGGTATCGTTTTCCTCGATAAACACATATTATTGGGGAGCAGGTTACGCCATGCAGAGCAATAACGCCAACAAATCAAAATACCGTTATCTGGCGTCGCATGCCGAAGCTCATTTCGCAGTGCGAGTCGGCAGCAACCTGTACATCGGACCGATGGCAACCTTCGATTATATCAACGCGTCGCATCTCCAGAATCCTGAATTATGGGACGGAGAACCGCTAAGAAATTTCAACTGGGGAATAGGCGCGTCACTGCGATTTGACACCCGTGACAATCTGACGGCTCCCAACCGTGGTGTATATGTCAGATGGGACCAGTCCTTCGACTTCCACTGGATGGGCAACAAATATCCGTTCAAGGTGAACGAATTGACAGCGTCATGGTATGGCAGACTCTGGAAGGGAGCCGTTCTCGCCACACAGGCTCATTGGCGCATAACCTGGGGTGACACCCCCTGGAGCCTGTTAAGCACCATCGGAGGCTCATCGTCAATGCGCGGCTACTACGAAGGGCGTTACCGCGATAAAGGCGAGGCAGACATAACCGTGGAACTACGCCAGAAAATATGGCGTCGCAACGGAATAGTGGTATGGGCCGGAATGGCATCGCTGTTCCCCGGCCTCGGAGACATCAACTTCCATCAACTGTTGCCGAACTTCGGCATCGGATACAGATGGGAATTCAAAAAAAACATGAATGTGCGTGTCGACTACGGCATAGGGAAGCATGAATCCGGCATCTTCTTCAATATAAACGAGGCATTCTGACTTTCAAAAGCTTATGAACAAATTCATCACAATAATAAAGAAAATCTTCTCGCCCATGTCGCTGATGTGGGTGCTTCCGTTGCTGCTCATAATACCAAATATTGTGCTTGATATAACGGAATACTCCTCCCCACTTGTTAAAATCGCCAACATACTTCTGCCCTGGGGCGTCTATATGCTGCTGACATCATGGAGCAAGAACGTGGGACGCACTGTGCTTTTCATGCTGCCACTGATAATTTACGCCGCATTCCAGATCGTCCTTTTATATCTTTATGGAGAGTCGATTATCGCGGTAGACATGTTCATCAATCTGGTGACCACTAATCCGGAAGAAGCAGGTGAATTGCTCGGAAACCTGGCACTGGCCATCATTACCGTGTGTCTCGCCTATCTTCCTCCTATAGGATGGGCCATATATCTTATCCGGAGCAAACGATACACATCCGTGGCTTTCCGCCGTCGCGGCCGTCGCACAGGATTCATCATGGCCGGAATCGGCCTTATTATGGTATTCGTATGCTACGGAGTGGTGAAACCTTTCAACATCTCACGCGATATCTTCCCTATAAATGTGATCAACAATACCATCACTGCGGCAAAACGTGTAAAGGCTACAGCCCGTTACTACCAGACCTCATCCGATTTCAGTTATCAGGCATCGGCGACACATCCTATCGACACGAAAGAAATATATGTGATCGTGGTGGGTGAGACATCGCGCGCCGACAATTGGGAGCTTTTCGGCTATGACCGGCCGACGAATCCCCGACTGAGTAAACGCAGCGACCGCCTTATCCTCTTCCCCAAGACATTATCTGAGAGCAACACCACCCATAAAAGTGTACCCTTGATGCTCTCATGTTGCACAGCCGAAAACTTCGGAGACTCGATTTACACCTCTAAAAGTATCGTATCCGCCTTCAATGAAGCCGGATTCCGTACGGGTTGGCTGTCAAATCAGGGACGTAATCATTCGTTCATTGACTTCTTCGCACGCGAAGCACAAACAACAACCTTTCTGACCGATGACGGTCAGCACCATTACGACATTGATCTTATAGCTCCGATGAAAGAATTCATCGAGAACTCGCCCAACAACAAACTGTTCATCGTGCTGCACTCTTACGGCTCGCATTTCAACTACCGTGACCGTCTGCCGGCCGACGACATCTATTTCACACCGGATGACAATTCAGAAGCTTCATTCGAAAACCGCGAACAGCTGCTGAACGCTTACGACAACACGATCCGGTACACCGACCGTTTCCTTGACAGTGTGATAACCGTCATTGACAATCAGGATTGCGTGGCTTCCGTTCTCTATGCCTCCGATCACGGCGAGGATATTTTCGACGACCGGCGCCACCGCTTCCTTCATGCATCGCCTGTACCGACATATAATCAGCTGCATGTTCCGATGTTCATATGGACGTCGGAAGAATACGATTCGGTCTATCCTGAAAAAGTTGAGACTGCGCGAAGTCACAAAGACATGAATGTATCATCATCGCGCACAGTATTCGACACTATGCTTGAACTCGGTGGCATCCGTTCGGCCTATGCAAGAACCACCAAATCATTAGCAAATCCCGACTATAATCAGGGGCGTCGGAGATATGTAAATGACTACAACGAAGGTGTCGATCTGAAAAGCGCAGGCTTCCGTTCCTTTGATTACGACAATCTCATTAAGCACGAAATATCAGCACATTAGGACAACATACCATCTACCACAATAACAAAAGTTTCCCATTTCCAAACATCAATCCACTACTACACAAATAGTTAGGCATTTTTGAAATTAAAAAAGTTTCCCAAAACATTTTTCTCACAAAATATTTGGCGATTCAAAACATAAGCCGTACCTTTGCAAAAGTATTCCAATTTTGCAAACCATGATACAGACAGTAATAAAGCGCGACGGGCGCATTGTAGGCTTTAACGAAGAAAAAATCAAAGCCGCCATACGAAAAGCCATGCTGGCCACCGAGGCCGGCGAGGATGAAGGACTCATCAATAAAATCGCCACACGAATCGCCACACGCGGCGACGAGCGCATGACTGTCGAAGCAATACAGGATCTGGTAGAGGTGGAACTCATGAAGAGTTCGCGTAAGGAAGTGGCTCGCCGCTATATCGCTTACCGCGACCAGCGTTCCAGAGCCCGCAAGGCTAAAACGCGCGACATGTTCCTTGAGATAATCGAAACCAAGAACAACGACATCACCCGCGAGAATGCCAACATGAATACGGATTCACCTGCGGGAATGATGATGAAATTCGCGTCGGAAACCACAAAGCCCTACGTCGACGACTATCTACTGACCGACGAGGCCCTTCAGGCAGTGCGTCATGCATACATCCATATACATGACAAGGACTACTATCCTACGAAGAGTCTTACCTGCGTACAGCACCCCCTCGACCGCATACTGGAATACGGATTCATAGCCGGACATGGTGAAAGCCGCCCGGCCAAACGCATCGAGACTGCCAGCGTAATAGCCTGCATATCACTCGAAACGGCTCAAAATGAAATGCATGGCGGTCAGGCCATTCCGGCATTTGATTTCTACCTCGCTCCTTTCGTGCGTTCATCGTTCATAGAAGAGGTCAAGAACCTCGAAAACCTGTACGGAGAGGATTTTTCCGATCTTTACAACAAAGAATTCAAGGACTATGTGAAACGTCCGCTTGACGGACTCGAAGGCAAGGACAGGGTGCTCCAGCATGCCATGAACCGTACTGTAGCGCGTGTACACCAGGCCATGGAAGCCTTTATCCATAATATGAACACCATCCACTCGCGTGGTGGTAATCAGGTAGTTTTCTCCTCAATAAATTACGGCACCGATACTTCGGCTGAAGGCCGCTGCATCATACGCGAGCTCCTCAAATCGACATACGAAGGTGTCGGCAACGGCGCCACTGCCATCTTCCCTATCCAGATATGGAAGAAAAAACGCGGAGTGAGCTATCTGCCCGATGACCCCAACTACGACCTTTACCAACTCGCATGCAAAGTTACGGCACGTCGATTCTTCCCGAATTTCGTAAATCTCGACGCGACATTCAATCAGCATGAAAAGTGGCGTGAGGACGATCCCAAACGCTATATGTATGAGGTGGCCACGATGGGCTGCCGTACACGTGTGTTCGAGGACCGATATGGTGAAAAGACATCCATAGGACGCGGCAATCTGAGCTTCACAACCATCAACATCGTGCGTCTGGCCATCGAATGTATGAATATACGCGACCCAGAGGAACGTATCGAGCATTTCTTCACACGACTCGATGAAGTGCTCGAGATAGCCGCACGCCAGCTTTGCGACCGTTACAACTTCCAGAAAACAGCACTTGCAAAACAGTTCCCGCTGGTGATGTCCAAGTTATGGAACGGCTCCGACGTACTTAAACCGACCGATACTGTAGAATCCGTAATCAACCACGGTACCCTCGGCATAGGTTTCATCGGCCTGGCCGAATGTCTGGTGGCTCTCACCGGAAAACATCACGGCGAGAGCGAGGAATCGCAGAAACTCGGCTTGCGTATCGTGAGCCACATGCGCTCACGAGCCAATGAATTCTCGGAACGCTACGACCACAACTTCTCCGTTCTGGCCACTCCGGCCGAAGGTCTTTCAGGCACATTCACCGCCAAAGACCGTAAAACATTCGGTATAATCCCGGGCATCACCGATAAGATCTACTATACCAATTCGAACCATGTACCGGTTTACTACAAGTGTTCTCCCCGCCACAAGGCCGAGGTAGAGGCTCCATATCACGAACTGACGCGCGGCGGCCATATTTTCTATGTGGAAATAGACGGCGACGCCACCCATAATCCGGAAGCGATCGCCAACATTGTGGATCTCATGGACCGTCACAACATCGGCTATTGCTCTGTGAACCACAATCGTAACCGTTGCATGGATTGCGGTTACGAGGACGCGTCCGAAGGGCTTGAAGAATGTCCCAAATGCCACTCGCACAACATTGACAAACTCCAGCGTATTACAGGCTATCTTGTAGGTACTACAGACCGCTGGAACAACGCAAAACTCGCCGAACTGAACGACCGCGTGGTTCATGAATGATACGCTCAGAGTGGTCGATATAGTCGAAGGGACGACAGTCGACGGTCCCGGACTGCGCACATCGGTGTATCTGGCCGGATGCGAGCACCGTTGCCCCGGCTGTCATAACCCGCAGACATGGCCGACAGATGCCGGCCGGGACATGAGTGTGGAGGACCTGCTCGAGATAATCGATCACGCGGATTTCAATGTAACACTCACAGGCGGAGATCCCATATATCAGGCCTCAAAGCTCCTGCCTCTGCTGAAAGCGCTGGCCGAACGTGGCAAGACTGTCTGGCTATACACCGGTTTCACCTACGAGGAATTGCTCGGAATCCCGGATGCCGTGGCATTGCTGCCGTATCTGGAAGCGATCGTGGACGGTCCGTTCATCGCTGATCTGCGCGACACCGCGCTGCGTTTCCGTGGTTCATCGAACCAGCGTATAATCAAACCAAACGGTGAGATCCTTTGTTGAATGTATAGAATAAAAACATTCAGCCATGACCTCACATCCACAGCCATCCAATTCAGCCGACAGACGATTTCTCGAACTGCTCGCCAACAATTTCCCCACCATCAGTGCCGCATCTACAGAAATCATCAATCTGGAGGCAATACTGAATCTGCCGAAAGGCACCGAACACTTTGTGGCGGATATTCACGGCGAACATGAGGCCTTCCGCCATATCCTGAAAAATGCATCCGGCAACATAAAACGAAAGGTCACGGAGATTTTCGGTACATCACTTACAAATTCGGACATACGCGAACTCTGTAGCCTGATTTACTATCCGGAACAGAAACTCGAATATATAATCAACACTCCTGGTTGCAATCTTAACGATTTCTACACCGTGACGCTTCATCGTCTGGTGAAAGTCGCACAGTCTGTATCATCAAAATATACGCGGTCGAAAGTTCGCAAGGCATTACCACGCGAGTTCGCCTATATAATCGAGGAACTGCTGCACGAAGGAGGGTCAGACCCCACGAGCAACAAGCAGGCATACTTCAACCGCATCATCGAGTCGATAATCTCGACTGGACAGGCTGACGCTTTCATAGTGGCCATGTGCAATGTCATACAACATCTGAGCATCGATCAGCTGCACATTCTGGGGGATGTCTATGATCGCGGCCCGGGTGCGCATATCATCATGGACACATTGTCCGAATACGATAAGTTCGACTTCCAATGGGGAAACCATGATGCGCTCTGGATGGGCGCGGCTTCGGGAAACGCGGCATGTATAGCGAACGTGCTCCGCATATCGCTGCGATACGGCAACCTGGCGACTCTCGAGGACGGTTACGGAATAAATCTGCTGCCGCTCGCCACTTATGCCATGGAACAATATGCAGATGATCCTTGCGAGGGATTCGAACCGCGGGTCGACGAGTCATTCGAGCTAACCGAAAAAACGGCACACCTCATATCCACCATGCACAAGGCAATAACAGTGCTACAGTTCAAGATCGAGGGTAATCTGATAAGCCGGCATCCGGAGTGGGATATGGATGACCGCAGACTTCTGCACCGCATAGATTTTGACCGGAATACAATAACGCTGGACGACAAGACATATCAACTCCGACGTTCGGAATTTCCGACAATAGACCCGAAGGATCCATATCGTCTCACGGCAGAAGAAACTGCCCTTGTGGATAAACTCATCCATTCATTCCGCGTAAGCGACAAACTCAACAGACATGTCAAGCTGTTGCTGAGCCACGGAGCGATGTACGGTGTGTACAATTCGAATCTGCTCTTCCACGCGTCAATGCCTCTTAACGCCGACGGGTCGCTGAAGGAGGTGAAAGTACGCGATGAAAAGCTAAAAGGCCGGGCTCTCCTTGACTGCGTGGATCGAATGATGCGCGAGGCTTTCAATCATGATAACAACGATGATGACCGACGTTATGCGTCGGACTATTACTGGTATCTGTGGTGCGGGCCCGACTCCCCGCTGTTCGATAAAGCCAAGATGGCCACTTTCGAACGCTACTTCATAGCTGACCCTGAAACATATCATGAAGAAAAGGGGCATTATTACACATTGCGGAACGATGAATCGATATGCGATATGATACTCGACGAGTTCGGGGTCAGCGGACCGCACCGTCACATTATCAACGGACATGTGCCGGTAAAACTGAATAAAGGCGAAACGCCAATACGCGCCGGAGGAAAACTGATGGTGATTGACGGAGGCTTCGCGAAGGCCTATCATGCCACCACCGGTATGGCAGGCTATACGCTTGTGTTTCACTCGCGCGGATTCCAGCTCGTAAAGCATGAACCCTTCACATCGGCCGAAGAGGCGATAAAGAACGGGACAGACATCGTATCGACAACGGAAATCGTCGAACTTTCCGACCACCGGATGCAGGTGCGCGACACCGATAAAGGACGACAGCTTATGTCGCAGATAGCAGAGCTGCGCCAACTTCTGCACGCATACCGTCACGGCCATATCAAAGAAAGATGGTCCTCCAGAAGCTAAGTCACTCTTAAATTCATATTAAGAATTTAACCGAAAGCGCCGTATGCTCTGGATGGCATACGGCGCTTTCGGTTAATGACGTACGTCAGACGCCTTCGGAATCAAGCGTCCATGTGAACGCGCGCAGCCCAAGACGCGGACTCTCGGCATCGAAGGCACGCAAACGTGCAAGAAGGGATGCTACACGTTCATCCGGTACGACGGTCAGAATGGCCGAATTCATCGACGGCCAGGCATGTGAGCCGTGATGTGGTTCTCCGTCCACACTGCCACGCCCTGTCACCTGTGGCCATGAAGTGTATCCGCGACAGTTCAGACGGTCAAGCACATCAACGATGCGTTCATAATGAGCCTGGTCAAAGGTTATCATCACAGCTTTCATATTGTAGCGTTTTTAAGGTGAGACTTACGGAATTTCCGCCGGCTGTTACGAATGCCGGTCTTGGCGAATACGCAATACATCACAGGCACGAAGAGCAGGGTCAGAATCGTTGAGAAAGTCAGACCTCCGATGACGGCTGTACCCATCGGACGCCACATCTCGGCACCCTGACCTGTGCCACACGCCATCGGCACCATACCGAGAATCGTGGTCAGCGATGTCATAATCACAGGACGCAGACGCGAACGACCACCGAGAACCACGGCACGTTTAACCGACATACCACGTTCACGGTTAAGTGTGATATAGTCAATGAGCACGATACCGTTTTTCACCACGATACCGATAAGCATGATCGCACCGATAAGACTCATCACATTAAGTGTATGGCCTGACATCCACAGGATGATGAACACACCTGAGAAAGCGAACATTACCGAGGACATGATGATGGCCGGATATGTGTAGCTCTCGAACTGCGCTGCCATCACGATATACACGAGAATCAATATCAGCACGGCAAGCATCAGAAGATCGCGGAAAGAGTCCTGCTGATCTTCATACTGTCCGGCCAACTGGATCTGGATCCCTTGCGGAATATCCATCTTGTCAATCTTTTCAAGCGCCTGCTCGGCTATGAGACTCATAGGAACGTCTCGTATAATGGTCGACACTGTGATTATGCGTTCGCGGTCCTTACGCTCGATGGTCGGAGGTGTATAATGCTCCACCACCTTGCCTACGTCTCTAACTCTCACGGCCTGACCGGCATTATTGTATATAAGGATGTTTTCAATATCGGCTATGGACGTACGGGATTCCGGTGCATACATCACCTTTATATCATACTCCTCACCATCCTCACGGAAACGAGAGGCCGTGGAGCCATTGATGCGGTTACGCAGGACATTGGCGGCCGTTGAGAGATTCAGGCCATAAAGCGCAAGTTTCTCACGATCGAAGTCGACACGATATTCAGGCTGATAGTCGGCACGGGATATACGCACATCGGCCGTGCCTTCCAGTCCTTCGAGCATTCGTTTCATCGCGGCCGCTACGGAGTCGGTCTCCTCGAAATCATAGCCGTAAATCTCGAAGTCGATGGAGGCCTCACCACCCATAGCTCCCATGTTGCCGCCCACTTTCACCTGAGCTTTCTTATATTCAGGATAAGCAAGCAGGTCCTGACGCATCAGGTTGGCGATCTCCGTAATCTTACGGTCGCGCAGTCCGGGGTCGGTGAGACGTATATTCATCGACACAATGTGAGAACCGTTGTCCTGAAGTGAGGCGAACACGTTGTCGCTCGATGCCGAACCGGTAGTATAATTTATCACCTGAATCTCGGGATACTGCTCGCGCCATTGGCGAACCAGACGTGAAGTGACCTCATCGGCAATTTCAACACGTGTACCGATGGGCAATTCCAGACTCACCGAGAGACGACCGTCGTCAGCCGTGGGAAAGAATTCCGTACCCACATGCTTCATGAGGAACAGCGAACCGACAAATGTAGCGAGACAGAAGATTATGGTGAGAGTACGGAAGGATGTTACCTTGCCGAGCAGCCAGGCATAACCGGCATCAAAAGCATCAAGCGCTTTCTCGATGGGACCATACAGTGTGGTGAAAACTTTTCCGTGATGATTTACGCGCCGGAGCATCAGAGAACAGAGCATCGGAGTGAGCGACAGCGCGCATACGGTCGAAATAATCATCATGATGGTAACCATCCAGCCAAGCTGACGGAACAATACGCCCGTCATGCCTGTAACCATCGTAAGCGGGAAGAATACAGCAATAAGAGTCAGAGTCGAAGCCACGACTGACACCGCCACCTCGTTAGTGCCATGAATCGCGGCTTGCTTCGGGTCAGACCCGCGTTCGATATGGGTGGTGACGTTCTCGAGAACCACAATTGCGTCATCCACCACCATACCGATCGAAATGGACAAGGCGGACAAGGACACAATGTTAAGGGTATTGCCGGTGATGGCAAGGTATATGAACGAAGCTATAAGCGAGATCGGGATTGTGATACAGATAATCAGCGTGGCGCGCCAGCGTCCGAGGAAGATAAAAACCACTATCATCACAAACAGGAGTGCGTACATCACCGTTTCGACAAGAGAATTGATAGTGTTGCGTATGTTGTCGGATGTATCAACGATAATTCCCAACTTGACATCGCTCGGCAGACGTTTCTGAAGCGAAGGCAACATCTTGAGTACCTTGTTCGAAATCTCGACCGAATTGGCGCCGCTCTGTTTCTGCACCACGATCATGGCACCTCGTTCACCGTTGTTATATGTCACCTGGGCTCGTTCCTCGAGTGAGTCATCAATTCTTGCAACATCGCGCAGATAGACATTCTTACCACCGAACGAACCCACGACAATATCGGCCATCTGGTCCGAAGAAGTGAACTCGCCCTGCACGCGCAACGAATATGTGTCCGAACCGACGTCGAACACACCACCTGGAATATTACGGTTTTCAGCCGCCACGACAGCGCTTATCTGCTCTACGGTAAGATTATATGCCTCGAGACGTGCCGGATCGACATATATGTGAATCTCACGTTCCGGTGCACCGGATATGGAGACTGAACCCACGCCGGAGATACGCGCGAGTGGGTTTGCCACCGCGTCATCAAGGATTTTATACAGACCCGGCATGCTCTCCGTGGCCTGTACGGAAAGCAGCAGGATAGGAATCATGTCAGTGGAGAATTTGAAAATGATGGGAGTCTCGGCATCGTCAGGCATAGCCGATGAAACCATGTCGAGTTTATCACGCACATCGTTGGTCAGCACGTCGATATCCTTGCCGTATTCAAATTCCATCGTTATCACCGAAATATTCTCGCGCGACTTAGAAGTGATGTGCTTGAGGTCGTTGACCGAGTTCAACACATTCTCGAGCGGACGGGTGACATTCTGTTCTATGTCGGCCGCCGACGCACCCTGATATGTGGTCATCACCATCAGGGTGTTCGATTCAATATCGGGATATAGGTCGATAGGCAGCGTCCTGAGCGAGAAAAGACCGAGCACCACCACTGCTACAAAGCAGAGGGTGGTCATGATTGGACGCTTTACTGCACCGCTGTATATACTCATTTCTCAGCTTTTTTAAGTTCGACACGGGCTCCGTCCGTGAGACGAGTCTGACCCGATATAACGACGGTGTCTCCATCTTCGATGCCGGAAAGAAGTTCGTATGTGTCGCCGATGCGCTCTCCGAGCTCGACATGGCGGAAATTAACCGTGCCATTATTATATGTATATACATACTTCTGGGCTGAACCGGTCTGTTTCACGACGGCTCGGTCAGGCACAACCACGTTGTCCTGCGCACCGACATTCATGGATACGCGGGCGAACATACCCGGAAGAATCTTGGCGGAAGGATTCTGAACGGAAACCTCGACCGGCAGAGTGCGCGAAGCGACATCAATAGCGGGAGAAACTCGGGACACACGTCCTTGGAAAGTCTCGCCCGGAAAGGCATCGAAAGTGAGTTCGACATCCATTCCACCCTTAACATGCGCAACATCCGACTCGTTTACGTTTATAACGGCTTTCACAGCTGGAGTAATCTGCCCCACAGTAAGGATTGGAAGCTGTCCGGACATATCGCCGGGGTCATAATTGCGTGCGGTCACCACACCGTTGATCGGAGACGTCAGCACAGTATTGGTCATCGCGTTCTCATATTGGGAACGCTGGGCATCCATCTGGGCCTTTAGTTGATCGACCTGACGCTGCGTACCGGCACCGATGTTGAGAAGTTCAACTGCACGGTTATACTCACGTTCGGTATTCTCGAGATTTATCCGAAGCTGATCAGCAGTTGACGAATCAAGCGTGGCGAGCACCTGTCCGCGCCGGACCTGATCACCGACATCCACGCGGATCTCCTTGATGCGGTTCATTGTTGCGGGGGAGATGTTGTTGATGTTCTCAGCCTCGATGTTTGCTGTATAAGAACGGGAATGCTGCACTGTCTGTGAGTGAGCCAACCCGACTTCGACGATTGGAAGTTCTTCTTCAGCAATGGCCGCGGTCTCTATATCTTCCGACTTGGAGCCGCATGAGGCGAGTGTTATCATCGCGGCAATCGCCGCAGGGTATATCTTCATAATGTAAATTATTTGTTTTCGTATTGTTGAACGGGAGCATTGCCGAGCAGAAGTTCAAGATCGCTGTCGGCTACCATATAATTATATATGGCCTGAAGGAGCGCGAGACGCGCCCGGGTAAGGGAGAGTTCACTGTCTCGAAGGTCAAGATATGTTGTGGCTCCAATCTCAAAACTCTTCTGCTGGATGTCATGAGCCCGTTCGGCTTCACGGACACTCTCGCGACTGGAAGCTATCTGCTTCACATTGAGCGTGATGTTCTCTATGGCCAGACGTGCCTGCATGTCGAGTGTCCTGTTAAGGTTCTGCCTGGTATATGCCATCTGCTCCAACTGAATCTCCGCCTGCCGTATACGGCTCAGGCGCTGACCACCTTGATATAATGGAATCGAAAGACTGAGCCCTACCATCGAATAAGACGTCCATCGGAAGTTCTTGAAGGGCGATCCGTTGCTTGATGAGTTCCAGTTATAATTTCCACCAAACCCGAGCGTAGGCCATAAAGAAGATTTCTGCACCTTAAGAGCCTGGCGTAGATTTTTGGTGTCAATATCATTCATTATCAGAGTCGTATTGTTGGACAAATCCGGATTTAAGTCAAGTACTTTCTCATACATTCCTGACTCGTAGTCAGAGAGATCACCGACCGTGGTGAATTGGGTTTCTGATTCGATACCCATCAGTATGGCGAGCTGCAATGAGGCCCGGCTTACAGCGATATCGCACTGTATGAGTTCAGGCTCTATGTTCTTCATGGCTACCGACGTGCGGAGGACTTCGTACTCCGAAGCGTCACCGGCCGCCAGCCTTTTGGTATAGATATCGTGGGTCAGAGCGGCCATATCATAGCTCTCTTTCACAACGCGTTGCGAATCCTTGGCGAGCTGGAGTGCATAATACGCGTTCTTTACCTGATTGACAAGATCAAGACGCGACGCCCTGGCTTGTTCGAGCGAGCGCGCTATCTGAATATCCCCTAATTTAAGCGAAGCCCAAAGCTGTGGAGCCACAAGCGGTATCGAGGCCTGAAATCCAAGCGAATACATATTGTCTCGTCCAACCTTGAAACCGTCGTTCATCGAACGTGAAGTCTGAGCCTCCTCACCTGAGCCGGAAGAATCACCTCCGCCGGGCATCATGTCTCCGAACGCGTCAAAGTCCATATATGTCACCTGCTTCTGCAAAGTTCGGTTATAACTTCCGTCAAAGGACAATGACGGCAAAAGTTGTCCGAGCGTTTCCTTACGTGAATAATCCGCTTTGGTTATATCCATATCCGCAATGCGCACTGTCGGATTCTGACTCAAGGCGACTGCCAGACATTGGTCAAGTGTGAGTTCCTGAATCTGACCGTTAACGGTAAATGTAGTCAATAGTGCGGCCAAGATCCATGTTCCAAAAAATCTCATGTATGATATAGTTAATTTTTGAGCCTGCAAATATAGCAAAATAATTATACAAGAATCATGCAAAAGGAAAAATCGCACAATTTTGTAGAATAAAAGGACAGTATTTATAATGCGCTGAAAATTGTGGATCAAAAGATAGGCATGATATTATGTAAATTCCGCATTTTTTAGTAAGTTTGCAGTGCAAATGCATAGCAAACGTACGACAGCCTCGGCTGAGGAAAAATTTGACGATTATCTGCGACAGCATCATCGCAGACGCACCGATGAGAGAAAAACCATCCTGCACACCGTCATGAAGCTCGACGGACATTTCACCGCCGAGGATCTTTGTGCACGTATGCGCGAGGCAGATTATCCCGTTTCGGTAGCCACTGTCTATTCAACTCTGGAACTGCTCGTGGACTGCGGACTCGTGGTAAAACAGCGTTTTTCCGAAAAGGCGACTTGTTATGAGGTTGCGTCGGCCGGAAGTTCTCCCACTCATCATCATCTGATATGCAGCGTGTGCGGAAAAATCAAGGAAGTGCGCGACTCCGCAATCACTGATCTGCTAAATTCACGAAGATACACCGGATTCTCGCCTCGCAGCTACGCGCTGACGATATACGGTATATGTACGGCTTGCAGCCGCAAATCCAAAAATAAGAAATCACAAAAAACACATTCTTAACTAAGATAATGAAAGTCGATGTTCTATTAGGCCTCCAATGGGGCGACGAAGGTAAAGGAAAAGTTGTTGACGTGCTTACTCCGCGATATGATATCGTAGCACGTTTTCAGGGAGGACCCAACGCCGGTCACACTCTTGAATTCGACGGACGTAAAGTGGTGCTCCGCTCCATACCCTCCGGCGTTTTTCAGGGAAATGTGAATGTCGTGGGTAACGGCGTAGTTCTTGACCCTGTATTGTTCGCGGCAGAAGCCCGGGAACTCATCGAGACCGGTACTCCGTTGCGGGACATCCTGAAGATAAGCAAGAAAGCGCATCTGATTCTTCCGACTCACCGTCTGCTCGACGCAGCAGGCGAGCGCGCCAAAGGTACAGCCAAAATCGGCACGACCGGAAAAGGCATCGGCCCTACCTACACCGACAAGACATCGCGTAACGGCCTCCGCGTAGGTGATACCCTCGAACCTGACTTCGAACAGCGGCTCAAAGCAGCAACCGACCGTCATCTCGATATGCTTGCCCGCCTGGACGCCACTCCGGATCCTGACAAACTTGAAAAACTTCAGAAGGAATGGCTTGAAGCCGTCGACTTCATACGTAATAATTTCGAGACAATCGATTCTGAACACTATATTAATAAAGCACTCAGTGAAGGCAAGACCATGCTTTGCGAAGGCGCACAAGGTACAATGCTCGATGTGGATTTCGGCTCTTATCCGTTCGTAACTTCCAGCAACACCATCACAGCCGGAGCATGCACGGGTCTGGGTGTGGCACCGAACAAGATCGGAGATGTCTACGGCATTTTCAAAGCATATTGCACACGTGTAGGCAGCGGGCCGTTCCCTACGGAACTGTTCGACGAGACCGGAGCTGAAATACGTCGCATCGGGCATGAGTTCGGTGCTGTAACAGGCCGCGAACGCCGCTGCGGGTGGATAGATCTCGTGGCTCTGCGTTACGCCATCATGATCAACGGAGTGACAAAACTCATAATGATGAAGAGCGACGTGCTCGATACCTTCCCCACTATCAAAGCCTGCGTGGCATACGAAGTGGATGGTAAAGAAACACGGGATTTCCCCTACTCGATCGACGATCCGGAACGAGTACGTCCGATCTACAAAGAACTCCCCGGCTGGCAGTGCGACCTCACATCGGTAACATCACCCGACCAATTCCCTGAAGAATTCAAGAACTATATAGCTTTCCTTGAAAAAGAACTCGGAGTACCCGTGGCCATCGTATCCGTTGGCCCGGACCGCACTCAAACCATTGAACTCTAACCAGACTAACCGACATGGCAAAAGTAAAACCATTCAAAGGCGTCCGACCACCCAAACATCTGGTCGAAAAAGTAGCCTCGCGCCCCTATGACGTTCTCAACTCAGAAGAAGCCCGTGCGGAAGCCGAAGGTAATCCTCACTCGCTTTATCATATCATCAAACCCGAAATTGATTTCACACCCGGAACGGATGAACACGACCCTAAGGTGTATGACAAAGCTGTAGAGAACTTTAACGCTTTTCAGACATCCGGCTGGCTGGTTCAAGACGACAAGGAACATTATTACATTTATGCGCAGACAATGGATGGCCGTACACAGTACGGAATCGTAGTGGCAGCCAATGTCGACGACTATATGTCCGGCGCCATCAAGAAGCACGAGCTCACCCGCCGAGACAAGGAAGAAGACCGCATGAAACATGTAAGGGTGCAGAACGCCAATATTGAACCGGTATTCTTCGCCTTCCCCGACAACCGCGCCCTTGACCGCATCATAAAAGAGGTGACTATGGATGATCCCGAATACGATTTCATAGCTCCCGACGGATTCGGGCATACATTCTGGGTGGTGAAAGACGATGAACAGATTCAGGCAATCACCGATGCTTTCGCAAAGATTCCGGCCCTTTATATCGCGGACGGACATCACCGCACCGCTGCCGCAGCTCTGGTCGGAAACGAAAAGGCACGTCTGAATCCTGAACACCGCGGCGACGAGGAATACAATTACTTCCTGGCAGTAGCATTCCCGGCCTCACATCTCAAAATCATAGACTATAACCGTGTAGTAAAGGATCTCAACGGGCTGTCTCCGGCTGAATTTCTCGAGAAACTCGAATTCAAATTCATTGTGAAAGACATGGGAACCGTTCCATACCGTCCGGAGAAGTTACACGATTTCAGCCTCTATCTTGAAGGACGATGGTATTCTCTCACAGCACGCGAAGGCACCTATGATCCCGAAGATCCGATTGATGTTCTTGATGTGACCATTTCAAGCAAATACATTCTTGATCAGATTCTGGGAATTACTGACCTCAGAAGCGACAAACGTATTGATTTCGTCGGAGGCATACGCGGTCTTGAAGAACTCAAACGTCGCGTCGATTCGGGTGAAATGGCTATGGCACTGGCTCTATTCCCCGTTTCAATGGAGCAGCTCATCAAAATAGCTGACACGGGCAACATCATGCCCCCAAAAACCACATGGTTCGAGCCGAAACTGCGTTCGGGCCTTGTTATCCACAAATTAGACTGACTCAAATCATGGACAATAATATCCCCGAAAGCCAGAATACTCCCAAACGGGAGACCGTAGTGAGCGGAATACGCTCAACCGGGAACCTTCATCTTGGCAATTACTACGGCGCACTGCGCAAATTCGTTGAAATCCAGGACAAGCACGATTGTAATTTCTTCATAGCCGATCTGCACGCGCTGACAACTTCCACTGATCCGGCAGCGCTGCACGCTTCAGTTAAAAGCGTATTGGCAGAATACCTCGCCGCAGGTATAGATCCTGAAAAGGCCACTATTTTCATTCAAAGCGATGTACCGGAAGTGTCAGAAATGTACCTGTTGCTGAACATGCATGTTGGTATAGGCGAACTGATGCGCACGGCCTCATTCAAGGACAAAGCCCGCAAAGCCCTCGGAATACATGTAGAAGCAGGTACTCCTGACGATTCCGACGAGGCGTTCGAGAAACAGATCATAGGTGCAGAGACAAACAAACGAGTGAATGCCGGTCTGCTCACCTACCCCACCCTCATGGCCGTAGACATTTTGATTCAGAAAGCCACGAAAGTCCCTGTCGGCAAGGACCAGCTCCAGCACCTTGAACTGACACGACGGTTCGCACGACGGTTCAACTCGTTTTACGGGGTTGACCTCTTCCCCGAACCCACCGATTTCAACTTCGGAGGAGCACCCATAAAGGTGCCCGGACTTGACGGCAGCGGAAAGATGGGCAAGAGCGAAGGCAACTGCATCTATCTTACGGATGATCCCAAAGTGCTCCGCAAAAAGGTAATGCGAGCCACGACAGACGAAGGCCCGAAAGAGCCCAACTCTCCCATGAGCGAGCCTGTAGCGAATCTTTTCAGCCTGCTTGAACTCACATCAACTCCGGAAATCGTAACACATTTCCGCGATGCTTATGCCGACTGTTCCATACGCTACGGCGATCTAAAAAAACAACTCGCAGAAGATATTCTGGCCATAACCAATCCCATACGCGAACGCGTAGCCGATATAATGGCCGATGACAACTACTTGCGGCGCGTAGTGCGCGACGGTGCGGAACGCGCGCGCGCACGCGCGTCAGAAACGCTCAAAGAAGTGCGCCACATCATGGGCATCCGCCCGTTATGACCATGCTGCGCAAAATCACACTCACAGCTATCGGCTGCGCCTCGATTTTTTTCGGGGTCGCAGCCGATATTTTCGACAGCCATGGATGTGCCGTGCGTATATCCGAGAATGAGAAGGTGATCTGGCCGGTATTTTCGGCCGACTCAGCGTTCGAAGGCGCACCGGAGGCTCTTGACGCTATGGAATGCCGTGGAATCAAAGGGTCATTCTTTTTCACAGGCAACTTCTTGCGCGATACCGCTCACCGCACGATAATCAATAGGGTAATAAAAGGCGGACATTATGTAGGGCCCCATAGCGACGGACATCTGCTTTACGCGGACTGGGACCGCCAACGAACCGTGCTTGTCAGTTCGGACAGTCTCCTTGATGATATGAGGCATAATCTGGCCGAACTGGCACGTGCCGGAGTAGACACCTCATGTGTAAAGATCATCATGCCACCGTTCGAATGGATAGAAAGAAGTCAGACCGCACTCTTGCATGACTCCCTCGGATTAAAAGTGATAAACCCGACTCCGGGACTTGAGGTCTACCGCGATTACACAACTCCCGACATGTCGTACTACTGGTCAAGCGAACGACTCCTTTCCCAAATGTATGAATTCGAACGCAAGGAAGGACTAAACGGAGTTGTATTCATCATGCACCTCGGAACACATCCGTCACGCACAGACAAATTTTATCGCCATCTGCCGGAAATACTCGACTCACTTACCTCCCTCGGCTATCGGTTCGAACGGCTTCCATAGAGGCGGTGAAAAAAGTGACCGACCATCAATGCGCCGCCTACGATGTTTCCGAGAGTGGCAAAAAACAGATTCTTACCCAAAGCTGCAAATGATACATCCGCACCGACCATCATTCCGCACGGAATGAAAAACATATTGGCAATGGCGTGTTCGTATCCGAGAGCGACAAACGCGGCCACAGGAATCCAACATGCCAGTGCTTTCCGCCCCATGGTATCAGCCCCAAGCGCAAGCCACACGGCAAGACATACGCACCAGTTAGCCCCGATGCCGCGCAGGAAAGTGACGAGAGGGGACAAAGCGGCTTTAGTCTCTGCCATGCGTATTATCGCGCCGTGATATGGTTCGCTGTCCACCATACCGCAGCACACCACCATAAGGAAGGTGAAAAGCAACGCTCCCGCAAAATTTCCGATCCATACCATAGTCCAATTGGTAATTACAGCACCGGGACCGATTCGACGCTCATTAACGGCCGGAATCAACAACGCGTTGTTGCCCGTGAACAGATCGGCACCGAACATCACAACAAGAAACAGACCTATCGGAAACGCGAGAGCGCTTATCAATTTCTGCAATCCGGGATTTGCCGCCGAAAATTCCGGGAATCCGAATCCTAAAATAAGGGACAAAACTCCGCCGAGAGAGATAAACACTCCGGCGAGGACTGAAAGCGCGAAAAGCCGACCGGGTTTCCGGACAGCTTTTTCAGTTCCGACTTCCACGGCTTTCTCTATCACCATCTTCTGCATATCAACTTACGGCTATTAGTTCAACATCGAACACAAGAGTGGAACCTCCGGGTATTCCGGGTTGGGAAAATTTCCCATATCCCTGTTCAGCGGGAATATATATTTCCCATCTGTCACCGGGGTGCATCTTTGTAAGTGCGATCATCCAACCGGGGATAAGTTCGCGCAGACGGAATGCCGGTGCAACGCCACCACGGCTCGAATCGAACTTCTTTCCATTTATTGTCGATCCGGTATAATGCACGGTAACAACTGAATTCCGATTCGGAACTGCACCTTGCGGATTCCCACTCTTTATAACCTTATAAAATACGCCTTTGTCAAGAGGCCTCACACCCGCCTCAGCCGATTTCTCGCTAAGCCAACGACGGTTTTTGTCAATATATTCCTGTTTGTTTGCCATATTCAGAATTCTACCGAAAGTCTCACATTGAACTGACGGCGGGTCAGATAATTAGGTACAGCGTATTGTATATTGTTAACGTCAGTCACCCAATAATACGAGCTGACGTTTGAAATGTCAAACAGGTTAAATACATCGAACCCGAGCCACATGCTCTTGAAATGAGACAGAAATCCGGATCTATGGTGTTCGGAATCGGCGGGAGTAACAAATCCGTAGCTCAGACCGATATCGACACGTTTATATGCCGGAGCACGGAAATAACTTACGTCACGTCCGACGCGCGGGGCGGTGGTAGGGAGACCGTCGCTGAATATACCCTTGAGGCTGAATTTCAATCTTGGGAATTTCGGGAAATAATCCGTGAAATATAAACCCAATGAATAACGACGGTCAGTTGGCCTGGGAACTTTTACACCGTTGAGATCCTCCTGAGTCTTCATAAGGGAGAAACTAAGCCAAGAGTCGCTGCCGGGCACAAACTGTCCGAACAGTTTGAAATCCATACCCATAGCGTATCCGCTTGAAGAGTTCACACCCGAATATGTGATTTTCAGATTATCCACTTCAAATGGTATCAGGTTGCCGAGAGCCTTATAATACAATTCACCTGTAAGCTTGAACGGCCGGCCGAACGACCTGAATGTATAATCTGCCGCTCCTATGATCTGGAAGGAGCGTTGCGACTTGATATTGTCGTTCAATTCTATCACTGTATTTCCGGCAGCATCCTGTACAGGCATACGGTACTCCTTATAGAACGGAGATTGATAATATAGCCCTGTGGCAAAACGGAAAGCCCATCTCGGAGCTTTATCAGGAACGAAACCCAGTGATATTCTGGGACTGAACAGAAACTCTTTGTTAAAAGACCAATAGCTCAGACGCACGCCGCCGTTGATGTTAAGATATCCCGCCGACGTCTGCAAACGCCAAGTGTCCTGAGCATAAAGAGCCATACGGACAGAAGAAATATCATGATGAGAATCGAGATTATAGATGACACGGAGAGCATCTGGATCGTACGGCAATGAATAACCGGCGGAGTCACGCATCTCCCATTCACGTGAACGGTCGGATATGTGTTCAGAATTGAAACTGAGGCCATAGTCGAGAGTGTGATTCGCCAGACCGGTAGAGCCTTTCAGAGCAATTGTCATCACACTCGCTTTAAGACGGTTGCGAGCGTGTTCAAGATACTTTCCCACTCCGAGTTCGCCTCCGACAGAGCCTTCGCCGGATGAATCGCCGGATGTACCGGCCTGGTCAAGCCAATATTCACCGGAGATATCATAGGCCACAAGCTCATTGGTCAGGAATCCTGATGCAAGGAGAGAATATTCAGTCTTTTTCGATGGGTTATACTTTAGGGTCAAGGCACCGAACCATGTCTCGAAACGGTCTTTCTCCTGACCGTCGAAATAAACCTTGAATTGCTTGGCATCGGTGGATGTCCCGAAATTGGTTGTACGGTTATGAGGAATGAACCTATAATTGTTAACGGCTATATTTCCCAAAAAATTGAGACTGACCTTATCACTGAACTTGTAGGTCATAGAAGTCTGATAATCAAAGAAACGGGGATCGTATTCACCCTTGTCATCCATTGAACTCAACAATGATGCGTTGCTTTTGTAACGGATGCCATGCAGTTGGGTGAACCGCCGGGATGAGGAACCGAGTGTAAGACTGCCGCCCATAAAACTCAGGGCGGCCGCGCCTTCAAACGCTTCCGGCTGCCGGTATGTTATGTCAAGTACACTGGACATTTTGTCGCCGTACATGGCAGAAAAACCGCCGGTGGAAAAACCGATAGCACCTACCATATCCGGATTGATGATCGACAGGCCTTCCTGCTGTCCTGAGCTTACAAGCTGAGGTCGGTAGACTTCTATTCCGTTGATATACACCAGGTTTTCATCATATGTACCACCACGGACATTATATTGACTTGACATCTCGTTGCCGGAACTCACCCCGGCCATAGTGCCGAGCAGTCCTTCAACAGAACCACCGGTGGCGTCAGGAGCAAGGCGCGAGGCATTAGCGTCGATTTTCTGAATGGAGCCGGTCTGGCGTTGTATGTCAGTAACCTCTACACCTTGAAGAGCGTAAGATTTAGGTTGCATCTTGACATTGAGCGTCACGTCTGAATCCGGAGAGATAAGCCGGCGTTTTGCATCCTCATATCCGATACAGGAAAAAATAACCTTTATAGTATCCTGAACGGGTGCCTGGATCGTATATTTGCCGTCGAGACCGCTTGTCGCACCTATGAGTGTGCCATCAATACGCACGGAAACAAATTCCAGAGGTTCGTTGTTTTCATCAGTCACGAGTCCCCGGATCTTTATGCCGGCGGCGTAGGAGGCTAAAAAGGAAATTATGAAGAGAAATGTGAGGAGAAAATATCTGAGTCGGTTCATTGCTGTCATAAATATAGATATATAACGTGATGAACCCTCCTTTTATTGCCTTATAACTTCTTGCGGCGGAACACGAAGTTGCGCCCGAGATATTTCTCACGCACTATCGGATTTTCCGCCAGTTCTTCCGATGTACCCTGGAAAAGGATGCGTCCTTCGAAAAGCAGATATGAGCGGTCGGTGATGGAAAGAATTTCCGGAGCGTTATGGTCGGTTATGAGAATACCGATATTCTTTTCCTTCAGGCGGTACACAACACGTTGTATGTCCTCAACGGCTACCGGATCGACGCCTGCGAAAGGTTCGTCGAGCATTATGAATTTCGGATCTATGGCCAGACATCGGGCAATCTCAGTGCGACGACGTTCACCGCCGGAAAGGTTTTCACCAAGGTTTTTGCGTACTTCTCCGAGATTGAATTCCTCGATAAGACTCTCGAGCTTTTCTTTTTGATATTCTTTCGATTTTCCGGTGAGCTGAAGGATAGTGCGAATATTATCCTCTACCGTCATTTTGCGAAAGACTGACGCATCTTGGGCAAGATAACCGATACCATTCTGGGCGCGCTTGTAAACCGGAAATTTCGTGATATCCTTGTCATTCAGAAAGATTCGGCCTTCGTTAGGTGTTATCAGACCGGTGGTCATATAGAAAGTAGTGGTCTTGCCGGCACCGTTGGGCCCGAGAAGCCCGACAATCTCGCCCTGACGCACATTGATAGATACATGATTTGCCACGGTACGTTTTCCGTACCGTTTCACCAGATTGTCGGTACGAAGTACCATCGGGCCTTCATCGTCTGACGATAGCGTTTCAGAACCCGGAACAGCCTCGGTTTCTGTGTCATCGGCGACAACCTGCCGGCTTATGTCAGCTTCTGGAAACTCGAGAATCGACGGAGTTTCCTGTCCCTGCTCTCCGCGGTTTCTGTCAAGTCGGAATTGAATACCCATTATTATGCTTTATTCTTCCGCAGACGGCTTTCGATATAATCGGTAAGCAGGTTTATCGCTACTGTGTTTGAGCCGCCCTGCGGAACTATGAGATCAGCGAAGTCCTTACAGGGTGCAATATACCGGTTATGCATTGGTTTGAGGACATTCTCGTATCTGTCGATAACCATCTGCGGCGTACGGCCACGTTCGATACAGTCGCGTGCTATGACACGTATAAGTCTGTCGTCGGCATCAGCATCGACAAAGACTTTCACATCCATCATCTGACGCAACACCGGATCGGTAAGTACCAGAATACCCTCGACAATCACCACATCGGCCGGTTTTACAGGTACAGTTTCGGGTTGCCGGGTACATGTAAGATAAGAATAAGTCGGCATTTCAATTGCTTTGCCTTCGCGCAACTGTCTGAGATGATCGACAAGCAATGTCCATTCGATGGCGTCAGGTTCGTCAAAATTAATCTTACTGCGCTCCTCCACAGGCACATGACTCGAATCCTTGTAATATGAGTCCTGAGGAATGACAGCCACCTCGCCGGAGGGGAACGAGTTTATTATCTTATTGACAACTGTGGTCTTACCGGAACCGGTGCCACCTGCTATACCAATTATTATCATACCGATCGTATTGTGTCTGATTTCTCCGCGAAGTTAGTAAAATTTACCGAAGTCACCAAAACAGCGGTATTAATATTTAATAAAATCTTCACAAGCCGGCTATATTGGCACATTACGAGCCAAATTTGGCATATTTGGACAAATCAAGATTTTTTAAGAGTCTGAGAGCCTTTGTCTGAACTTTTTGATGTATCTTTGCATTCAATAAAAGAGCGTAGCGGCAAATCCGCTCGTTATAAATCCAAACATTTCAGTACACTTTATGCTGATCACAAATTCGCTGGCCACTTTCGGCCGATACTGCATATTCATGCGACGCGTGTTCGCGCTGCCGGAACGCTGGCGCATCTTCATGCGGCGCACCATACAGGAAGTTGGTAAGCTCGGATTAGATTCCATTCCGCTCGTAATTGTCATTTCGATTTTCATCGGTGCCGTTATCGCTATCCAGATGCAGTTGAACATTTCATCTCCGCTTATACCCGCATATTCCACGGGACTCGCGACACGAGACATCGTTCTGCTGGAGTTCTCCAACTCGATTTTATGCCTAATTCTGGCAGGCAAGGTCGGATCTAACATCGCCTCAGAAATCGGTACGATGCGCGTCACCGAGCAGATTGACGCCCTTGAAATCATGGGCGTGAACTCGGCTAACTTCCTTGTCCTTCCAAAGATTGTCGGATTTGTATTGTTCATGCCTGTGCTGGTGGTGCTTTGTATGGCCACATCGCTCATAGGCGGTTACCTTGTAGCATTGTTTACTGATATAATCACCGTAAGCAAGTATGTTTACGGCCTCCAGGCTCTGTTTACCGAATGGTATGTATGGTACGGACTTATAAAAAGTTTCGTCTTTGCTTTCATAATAGCTTCGGTAGCATCATTTTACGGTTATTATGTTAAAGGAGGCGCCCTGGACGTAGGCAAGGCCTCGACCGACGGTGTGGTAGCCTCAAGTATCCTTATCCTGCTGTTTGACGTTATTCTCACTAAACTCCTGCTGCAATGATCGAGGTTAAAAATGTCATAAAAGCGTTTGACGGCCGTACTGTCCTTCATGATGTAAGCGCAACATTCTATACCGGAAAGACCAATCTCATCATTGGTCAGAGCGGATCGGGCAAGACGGTGATGATGAAAAGTCTTGTCGGACTTATTCAGCCTGATTCAGGTGAAATTCTGTTCGACGGTCGTAATCTGTTGAAAATGGATACGGGTCAGGTGCACGAACTGCGGAAAGAAATCGGCATGCTCTTCCAGGGCTCAGCTCTTTTCGATTCGGAAACTGTGCTCGGGAATGTCATGTTTCCGCTGCAGATGTTTACACGCCAGAGTTTCGATGAAATGCGTGAACGTGCCATGTTCTGTCTTGACCGCGTGAATCTCAAGGGGGCCGAAGACAAATATCCCTCCGAGATTTCAGGCGGCATGCAGAAACGTGTAGCTATCGCTCGCGCAATCGCTCTTAATCCGAAATATCTCTTCTGTGACGAACCCAACTCCGGCCTCGACCCCAAGACCTCGATCGTAATAGATGAGCTGCTAAGCGACATCACCCATGAGTACAATATCACTACGGTAATCAACACACATGATATGAACTCCGTACTCGGTATCGGCGAAAATATAATTTTCTTAAACAAAGGACATCGCGAATGGGTGGGTGATATGAGCCAGATATACGATACCGCCAATGAGGCGTTGAACAATTTCGTATTCGCCACCCACTTGTTCCAGAAAGTCCGTGAATACGTTGTGAAGAACGAGACGCCAATACCTCCGGAGAAATGAGATTCGCAGACATTCCGGGACATCAGGAAATAAAACGACGCCTGCGCGCTATGGCCGACACAGGCCATATTCCGCACGCGTTGCTCCTCGAAGGCCCAGCAGGAGTCGGAAAATTCGCTCTGGCCCGCGCTTTTGCGCAGTATATACATTGCACTGACCGTACCCCCGACGGGGATTCATGCGGCAGATGTCCGTCATGTCTGCAACATCAGAGCTTCAACAATATCGACACATTCTATACTTTCCCTGTGGTGAAACGCGGCACTGCCGGTCTCAGCACAGACTGGCTTCCGGAATTCAGGCAGTTTCTTACCGACTCTCCCTTCATGGACAGCGATCGGTGGCCGTCGTTGCTGGGCAACGTGAACGCCCAGCCGTTGATTTATGTGGAGGAAGCGTCCGCGCTCGTTTCGCGACTGAACGTGGCCGCTCGCCAGTCGGCCTATAAAATTGTGCTGTTATGGCAACCTGAACGGCTCGGAGAGGCAACTGCCAACAAATTACTGAAACTCATCGAGGAGCCCTACTCTGACACGCTCTTCATCATGACATCCGACAATCCGGAGGCGATTCTTCCAACAATCTATTCCAGAACCCAGAGGATTTCCGTCAGGGCTTATTCGCCTGCTGAAATAGTTGACATACTCTCGTCTCAATTCGCCATAGACCGCGAATCGGCAACCATTGCCGCCGATCTGGCAGACGGGAACGTCAACGCCGCTTTACGCATGGTGAGCGTGGACAAGGACAAGTCGCGCTATCTGGATCTGTTCATGTCTTTGATGCGGCTTGCCTGGACGAGGAAGGTAAAGGAACTTCGTGACTGGAGTAACGATGTCGCGGCTCAAGGGCGCGAAGACTCCATCCGGTTTTATGACTACTGCGCGAGAATGATACGCGAAAACTTCATTCTCAATCTCGGACACGCCGACCTGAATATGCTCACGGATGAAGAACTCACTTTCAGCCGACGCTTTTCCCCTTATATAAATATATATAATGTGGAAGATATCTTCCGGTTGCTCACCGAGGCAAGAAATGATGTCGCACGCAACACAAACGGCAAAATAGTCGCGTTCGACCTCGCTATAAAAATGATATTGCTTATAAAAAGAGGTGTGGAGGCTCCAAAATAATTTTACTCACGAACAATAAACCCCGACACACCTCGTTATTATTTCATAGTTTGCACTGTACGCGCGCTCTTAGATGTGTAACAGACGCATTTGAGGCCTGAAGCGTGCCGGGCATGACGTTTTCATAAACTGATCATTTGACAAGTTAATCTTATTTAGCAAGTTAATACCTACATGAAAAAGCAATTTTTCACCGCAGCAGCCATCAGTGCCACTCTTCTGGCTATTACCGCGCAAAAGCCCGATCCCGTGCTCATGACTGTCAACGGAAAAGACGTCAAGCTGAGCGAGTTCGAGTATCTCTATAACAAAAACAACGCTCAGCAGGTTGAACCTCAGACCATTGACCAATACGTCGACATGTTCATAGATTATAAGCTCAAAGTGGCCGATGCTGAAGCGCACGGACTCGACACCACCGAAGCTTTCGTAAAAGAATATGCACAGTTCACCAACGAACTGTCAGCACCATATCTCATTGACCGCGAAGCACTTGACTCACTCGTCCGGCAGCAATACAGCCATATGGAACGTGAATTACTGGTGTCACACATTATGGTCAACGACTCCCGCGCCGAATTTCTTGATTCCATCCGCACTGAAATATTAAACGGCAACATCACTTTCGAAGATGCAGCACGCGAATATTCCATAGACAAACCTTCAGCTGTGCGTGGAGGTCTGATGGGCATGGTACTCCCGGGACAATACCCCTGGGCTTTCGAAGAAGCCTCTTATGCAACCGCTCCCGGTGCTATCTCACCCGTAATTAATTCGGGATTCGGCAATCACATCATTCGTGTGGAAAAATCCACTCCGGCACGAGGGGAAGTGCGCGCAGCACATATTCTCCGTACCACGCGCGGCCTCTCGGACTCTGCCGCCATGGTTCAGAAACAGCTCATCGATTCCATTTACGCTGTCGTAAAAGCTGATCCAGACAAATTCACCGCAATGGCGGAAGAATTCAGTGAAGATCCCGGCTCCGCAAAACGTGGCGGTGATCTCGACTGGTTCCGCTCCGGTGCTATGGTCGCCGAATTCGACTCCGTCGCTTTCGCAATTCCGGTAGGTTCCATTTCCGAGCCGTTCACCACAGCGTTCGGTTGGCATATCATCAAGAAAAACGATGCACGCGGCATCGGCACTCTCGAAGAAAACCGCACCAAAATCGAACAGACACTTACCGCGACTGAACGTGGCGCCCAACCTCGTATTTCCTTTATCAACAAGATCGCAAAAGCGCACAACGGACGTGTCCTCACAGAAAATATAAAGAACCTTCCCGGAGTCGGACAGTCCGCTACCGTGCGCCTTGACAGCGCCCTTATAGCTGAATTTGCAAAAAGCGATATTCCACTCGTGGTCATCGAGGATAAAGTGTTCACTCTGGGCGATATTGCCAAACGCATGCGGCCCGGACATCTTCGCGGCTATCAGTCTGTCGAAACTCAAGTGACCCGCGACGCCCGCGCGCTTCTTACAGAAAAAGCCACGGATATCGCCCGCGAGGATCTGATGAAAACCAATCCTGATTACGCCAATCTCATCAATGAGTATCGCGATGGTATTCTTCTTTTCGAGATTTCCAATACGAACGTATGGGACAAAGCATCCAAAGATAAGGATGGCCTTGAGAAGTTCTTCAAAGCCAACCGAAAGAAATATGCGTGGGATACACCCAAATTCAAGTCTTACGTGATATTCGCCCCGACAGATTCACTCCTTTCCGAGGCTATGAACTATGCCTCGACACTTTCGCCCGACATTCAAAAGGAACAGCTCGTGGATCTCATGCGCGAAAAATTCGGACGCGATATAAAAGTCGAGAAAGTTATTGCCGCCAAAGGCGACAACAAGATCACGGATTACCTTGCATTCGGAGGCCCCCGTCCCGAAGCCGATAACGCCCGTTGGAGTTCCTATGCTGCTCTTTTCGGTCGCATCATTCCCGCCCCTGAAGAGGCAGCGGACGTCCGTGGAGCCGCTGTAGCGGACTATCAGGCCAAACTTGAACAGGAGTGGTTGCGTCAGCTTCACAAGCGCTATAAAGTACAGCTCAATAAAGACGTGCTTAAACTTGCCCGCTGATGACATACAACATAATATATAATAACCGTCAGGCAGCCCGTGGCTGGCTGACGGTTATTCTTTTAGTCATGCTTCTCGGAAGCTGCTCGTCAGATGTTCCCGCCACACCTGAAAGCGTGCTTGTGCAGATCGGCTCCCATACTCTAACCCGCGAAGACATGGCAAAAGTCACCCCGGCCGGACTTTCGGCGGAGGACTCCGCAAAATTCGTAAAGGCATATGCCACTAAGTGGATCGATGAAAATCTCGTCAATGAAATTGCTTCCGGCGAAGTTGACATTGAACGTATTGACAACCTTGTGGCTGAATACCGCCGAGAACTCATACTCAGAGAGTACACTGACCGGATGTACCGACAGAACGCCTCCGAACTTCCGGAAGACTCTCTCCGCTCATTTTACGATTCACACCCTGATCTTTTCCGACTTGCCCAACCCATGCTCCGCGGAACATACATAAAAATTGACGCTACCGCTCCGAATTTAAGGCGTATCAGACGGCTCTATTCATCCGACAAACCCGAA
Source organism: uncultured Bacteroidales bacterium (assembly GCA_947175575.1). GTDB lineage: Bacteria > Bacteroidota > Bacteroidia > Bacteroidales > Muribaculaceae > CAG-873. Next base: position 47,183 of record CAMWNG010000003.1, read on the forward strand.
GATGCCGATATGCTTGAAAAAGAACTTCTGTCTGATGCTATCCATTACGACTATTTCAGAGACCAATGGGTGCCATGGGATCAGATCGAGAATCGCATACCTTATGATTTCGGCACCAATCCATATCTGTGGCCAGCCAAAGGACGACACCTCGACTTCTCCCAAAACGGCAACACATACCTTCTTTACATCTCCGATATCATACCGGTCGGACAAATAGCGCCATACGAAGCTGCACGCCCGGATATCGTCACACGTATGCTCAATGCCGAAAGATCGAAATTCCAGACCGAGCTGCTTCGCGAACTTTTGCAAAAGGCCGTGAATGACAAACGTGCGGTTATAAACATTTAACTAAATTTAACCCACTGTCATCTGTCTGTTTTTGGCCGGCTCGGCGAAAAGCAGTACCTTTGCACCGGAAATTCCGAAAGTATGGGTTTTCCTCAAAATAATCATTAATCCAACTCATTTAACAATGCAGTACGAAACCGTTTTCATTTTAACTCCCGTTTTGTCTGATGCCCAGATGAAGGAAGCGGTAGAAAAGTTCAGCAAAGTTCTCACCGACAACGGTGCAAACATTGTGAACACCGAAGAATGGGGAATGCGCAAGCTCGCCTACCCCATCGACAAGAAGTCATCCGGCTTCTACACTCTGATCGAATTCGAAGGCGAACCCACCATCGTCCGCAAGCTTGAAACAGCTTTCCGTCGCGACGAACGCGTACTTCGTTTCCTCACATTCCGTCAGGACAAATACGCCGCTGAATATGCCGCTAAGCGTCGCTCTCTCAAAGCCGCTAAAGCCGCTGAAGTTAAACCCGCTGAAGCAAAGGAGGACTAAACCATGGCACAAGCAAAATCTGAGATCCGCTACCTCACTCCTATGTCGGTAGACGTGAAAAAGAAAAAATACTGCCGCTTCAAACGCGCAGGCATCAAATATGTTGACTATAAGGATGCTGAATTCCTCAAGAAATTCCTCAACGAGCAGGGCAAGATCCTTCCCCGCCGCATCACCGGAACTTCTCTCAAATTCCAGCGTCGTGTAGCACAGGCCGTGAAACGTGCACGTCACCTCGCACTCCTGCCCTATGTAACCGACCTTATGAAATAACCCCTTAATCCGAAAGCCAACATGAAAATCATTCTTAAAGAAGACGTTCGTGGCCTTGGATACAAGGACGACGTTGTTGAAGTAAAAGACGGTTACGGCCGCAATTTCCTCATCCCTACCGGTAAAGCCGTAGTCGCTACTCCCTCGGCACTCAAAGTTCTTGCTGAAAACCAGCGTCAGCGCGCTCACAAGATCGCGCAGATCAAGGCCGATGCTGAAGCAGCTGCTGCCGCACTCGAAGGCGTTGCACTCACAATCGGTGCCAAGACTTCCGCTACCGGCACTATCTTCGGTTCTGTCAACGCTATCCAGATTGCTGAAGCCCTTGAGAAACTCGGACACAATGTTGACCGCAAACTTATCATCCTCAAGGACAACATCAAGGAAGTCGGCAAATACACCGCAACCGTTCAGTTCCACAAAGAAGTGGCTGTCGAAGTCCCCTTCGAAGTGGTTGCAGAATAATCAAGACCCCTCCCTTGGCTGTCATATCCCGGACAGCCATTCCCCAACCCTCGTATTATAACGAGAAGATTAACCCGCGTCGAGAGACACGGGTTAATTTTTTCCCAAAGTTAATCTAAAACAATAACACATTTATTAGATCAAGCCGTTTTTCGAAATTAAAAAATCCCGACGAGGATAATTCGCCGGGATTCAGTTTATTATATAACAAGTATTAATCTTCAGCACCCAAATATGTGCCGATAGCGGAGAACATAAGGTCAAGACCATTTACTGTCTCGACATCATATCCGTACTTCTCTTTTGAAATCTCGTTCACTCCGCCTGCATCGGGAATTGCTTTGATATATACATCAATATCCGAAGGATAAAATCCGGTGGGAACTGTCAAGCCGAGTGGAGCATCGACGTCCAACCAAGCGCCATTCCTATCAAATTCAATTTCATGTCCGTTGGAAAGGGTTACATCGTACTTGTTATCATCCCTTACTGTGTTAAGAATTTCCACATTGGGATAATATGTCTGAACGAATGCTGTTGCAGGAGTTGGAAGTTCTTCCGGTGACACAGGCTTGTCATCATCTCCACAACTCCAAAGGCCGAGTGTAAGACTAAATACAGACATCAGGCCAAGGATTCTAACTATTTTTTTCATGTCTGAGTGATTAAGTAATTTTCAGACATAACACCGGCCGGGCACGAATTGTTGCGTCAGTTTTCTTTTAGCTTGACGCCGGCAAGTTCAAATAATTTTCTGTCGGGAATGATGAATATTTCCACACGCCTGTTTACAGCGCGGTTAACGCGTGTAGTGTTCGGTACACGCGGTTCATCTTTGCCTATGCCGTAGGGCACCACATTTGTATCGTCCGTCCCGGCAAGCTGCCACAGATAATCATCAATAGCATTGGCACGTGCAGCTGAAATCGAATCAGCATACACCTCATCACCTGTATCATCAGTATGCACAGCCACAAGCACTTTGTATTTTTTGGGTTCACGTACCACGATTCCCAACGGACGCAGACGTTCACCAGCCGTAGGCTTAAGCTCCACTGCGCCGGCTCCGAAAAGATCAGAACAAGGCACCGTTAACTCAACAACTTCGCCGTCGCGCAACATTTCTGTTGCGAAACCTGACTTTAGCATATACCGCCGCAGCTGATCCATGGCTGTTTTCACATACGCTTTTGCTTTCTTAGGAACCTCGGGCGTGGCGATGTTCTGGTCAAGACTGTATTCCAGCACATCCTGCTCTTCAGATTGTCCGGCCGCTGTGACACAAGGTGCCCCCCAGACAGCGGCAGTCAATAATAATATGGGAATTATTCGCATGGTATAGGAGAGAGTTTGCGGTTAATCATTCAAGGGTGGCTTCATAGTCAAGATACGCACGCAGCAACGGTTCAACGGCCTCGGGAGCCAGCGTGGCGCCTTTATCTTTTCGAAGCATACGACGTACATAAGCCATCAAATCCTCGAAATCCACATCGTCTTCTTCAAGATCATCCATGTCTATCTCAAGCAAGCCGTTTGCCTCATAATAATCATATACGAGATCTATGAGGTTGGTAAGCTCATCCTCATCGGTACACATCGTTGCAATCTCTGCGGGAACATGGTCCTGCATATATTTTATCGCTTGGCTTTCGTCAAATTCCATATCATTCTAATTTATATCAAGAATACCTGCAGGCAGGTCGAGCGTCAATGTCCGGTTTTCCGGATCGAGCGCCACAAGCAGTTCTTCCGCGAATGGCACAAGCACTTTCAGACCGGCAGGGGTTTCTACCTCAAAAAGTATATTGACCGTCGAGTCATCAATTGAACGTATAACACCGATTTCGTGTTCACCGTCGATGAGCCTGAACCCTTCAAGGTCATACAGATGAACTCCATCGGCATCTTCATCCGAAAAATCCACAGGCAATTCTGCTGTCAGAGCGAACAATATTGCATTCGAGAATTCGGCTGCCTGTCTTTCGTTCTCAACCCCCTCAAATCGCACCAGCCAACTCTCAGAACCTCTTCTACGACTTTCAGCCACAAAAAACGGCACAAAGATACCCTCTCTGTCAATCAGAAAACATCGAACATCCTCGGGCGAAAAATCATAATCAAGCGTTATTGATACTTCTCCTTTGATGCCGTGCGGCTTGAAAATCTGTCCAACCTCTGTAAGGCTGTCGGGTGTGATCATTTTTTCTTCTTTTTCTTGCCGGGGACAGGCACAATATTAAATTCGCACAGACGTGTTTCGGACGGGTCGAGTCTGATAACACCATGCGACATATCATACAGGTCGCGGAACACCCGTTCGTCATCCACTCCGTCAGGATTAACAGCCAGAAGCTGTTTCTTCATGTGATTGGCAAGAAGCATTACCAACTCCTCCCGGCGTTCGTCCGGCTCCATCTTCGAGGCTTCCTCGACCATCAGTTCAAGCAGACATCCATATTCCCTTCTGTTAGCTACTCCGCTTCCGGGTGCCACACGATCGGGGCATGTGTCGAATTCTTCTGGACGCGAAATTTCGAACGGGACATCTACATCCAATTTGAAATCGCTCATCAGGAACAGATGTTCCCAAAGGCGCAGGCGATTGGATTTCTGATCACCCTGCTGAGGAAAAAGAACTGTCATGGCGTCGACTATCGACCGTGCGCAATGTGTACGCTCCTGTCGGTCCTCAATCTCAAGACACCGAGCCAGCATATTCTGAATATTTCTGCCATATTCCGGAAGTATGACCGGAGACATATGATTATTGTATGTGAGCATTGTCAGTTACTTATGAGATGTGCAAAGGTACGGAAATTTTTGCAATAATTTTTCCAGTTAAAATATTTTAGCTAAATTTGCATCATCAACCGAACTCTAAAATCTTTACAGAGTATGAAAAAACATAACTTTTACGCCGGGCCTTCCATCCTGAGCGAGTACACTATAAAAAATACGGCTGAAGCCATCCTGAACTTCGCCGACACCGGCCTTTCAGTGTTGGAAGTATCGCACCGCAGTAAGGAATTTCAGGCCGTGATTGACGAAGCATCAGCGCTTGTAAAAGAAATTCTTGACATACCTGAAGGTTTTTCCGTACTCTGGCTTGGCGGAGGTGCATCCATGCAGTTCTGCATGATTCCTTATAACTTCTTGAATACCAAGGCTTCCTACCTCGACACCGGTACGTGGGCGTCCAATGCCATCAAGGAAGCACGCCTGTTCGGCGACGTGGACGTGGTCGCATCATCCAAAGACGCCAATTACACCTATATTCCGAAAGACTGGACAGTCGCCAAAGATTCCAATTATTTCCATTACACGTCGAACAATACCATTTACGGCACAGAGATGCGATTCGACCCCGAGGTTCCGGTTCCTATGATCGCGGACATGAGCTCGGACATCTTCTCCCGTCCCGTCGATTTCTCGAAATATATCGCCGTCTATGCAGGCGCTCAGAAGAATCTCGCTCCGGCCGGCGTAACGCTCGTCATCGTACGCGATGAAGCGCTCGGACACGTCGAACGACAGATTCCCACGATGCTTGACTACCGCACACACGTCAAGAAAGGTTCCATGTTCAACACTCCGCCCGTACTTCCGATCTACTCTGCGCTTATGACTCTGCGCTATTATAAGGAACTCGGAGGACTGAAAGAACTTGAACGCCGCGACCTTGAAAAGGCAGCCCTGCTTTACGACGCGATAGACAGCAGCCGGATGTTCCGCGGCACAGTCACCGACACCGCCGACCGATCCATAATGAACGTATGCTTTGTTATGACACCTGAATACACCGAACTTGAAAAATCATTCGTTGATTTCTGCGCGGAACGCGGTATAGTCGGAATCAAGGGTCATCGCAGCGTCGGAGGCTTCCGTGCGTCGCTCTACAACGCTATGCCGATCGAAAGCGTCAAAGTGCTCGTTGAGGCAATGAAAGATTTTGAAAACAAGCATTAATCCAGAATAACTCAGGACATGAAGAAAGTTCTCGTCGCTACAGAAAAACCGTTCGCGGCAGAAGCCGTTCAAGGCATTCGAGAAGTAATTGAGAATGCAGGTTATCAGTTCATGCTGCTGGAAAAGTATGCCTCGAAAGTAGATTTGCTGAATGCCGTCGCAAATGCTGACGCACTTATCGTTAGAAGCGATAAAGTGGACGGCGAAGTAATCGATGCGGCAGAAAACCTCAAGCTTGTTGTGCGCGCAGGTGCCGGATACGATAACGTCGACACCGAGATGGCAAAGGCGCACGGAATCGTTGTCGAGAACACTCCGGGACAGAATTCCAACGCTGTCGCCGAACTTGTTTTCGGCATGGCAATAATGGCCGCACGCAACATGTACGCCGGCACCTCCGGTTTCGAACTCAAGGGAAAACGGCTCGGACTTCAGGCATTCGGTCAGGTCGGTCGCAATGTCGCACGCATTGCTAAAGGTTTCGGCATGACAGTGGATGCATTCGATCCTTTCTGCCCTGAGGAAGTGATGGAGCAGGCCGGCGTCACCCCGGTACATAGCGTCGAATCACTTTACAGTCACAATCTGTTCGTGTCAATACATATTCCGGCCACACCGCAGACAGTAAAAAGCATCGGCTACGATCTTATAACCCTCATGCCCAAAAACGCTGTCCTTATAAATACAGCTCGCAAAGAGGTCGTTGACGAGGATGGACTCGCAAAAGCGCTTGAAGATCGCCCGGATATCAAATATGTATCAGATGTGAAACCCGACAATGCCGATTTCCTGACTGAAAAGTTTGCGGGCAGAGTATTCTTCACGCCCAAGAAAATGGGGGCTCAAACCGCTGAAGCGAACATAAATGCCGGAATCGCCGCTGCAAATCAGGTTGTGGCTTTCTTCAAAGAAGGGATTGATCGTTTCAGAGTAAACTAAGCTGCATTTAGTTCAGCGTAACGTATCCTTTTTAGCGACCGTTACGCTGAATCATATTTCTTATGCCCTGCGATATAGCCGAAACAATCTTTTCCGCCCCGGGCTTCAAAATTTACTGATGATATAACAGAAAAAATAATTTGTAAACGCGCAGCTGAACGTAACTTTATCGCCCGACTATGCAATAAATACATATCCGGCACGTTATAGTCTTAGCTGTAGAAGCGTCAACGCGCCTGAGCGGCTGAAAATACACCAATCACGCCTAACATGAAATTCAAGACATTCGCCATATCCTCTTTGCTTGCTGTCTGTCTGGCATCCTGCACGTCCACAAAAACCGCACTACCCTATTTCACCGACATTTCAGAGGTGAAAACCGGAGTGCTGGAAGAATTGGACTACAACACAGTAATCGCTCCCGACGACGAACTCCTCATCACAGTCCTTTCAAGTTACCCCGAGGCAACCGCCGCCTATAATCTCCCGTTATCTAATCCGGCAACACGTTCCGATCTTATGATCGCAACCACTCCAAAGCAACAGACCTACGTCGTGAATTCCGAAGGCGACATCACCATGCCTGTTCTCGGCATAATACATGTAGCCGGAATGACCACCGAGGCTTTGCAGAAAGAGCTTACCACACGCATTCAGGCCGATGTGAAGGATGCAGTAGTCAGAGTGGAACTTGTGAACTTTCAAATTGTTGTCGCCGGTGAAGTCGCAAAACCGAGCACTATAAAGGTCGACCGCAACCGGTTCAGCATCCTTGACGCTTTGAGTGCGGCCGGCGACCTAACACAATATGGCGAACGATCAAATATTTTGCTCATACGCGAGAACGAAGGAAAACGCGAATACATCCATCTCGATCTCAACTCTTCCGATATCCTGACATCGCCCTACTTCTACCTGAAGCAGAACGATTATATTTACGTAGAACCCAACTCGATTCGTCAGGCAAATTCCCGCTACAATCAGGACAACGCATTCAAGCTTCAGGTTATAAGCACAATTGTGAGCGCATCATCCGTAATAGCTTCGCTCGTAATCGCCCTAACCGTCAAGTAAAAAAGCTCATTTAATCAATTACCTCCATCTCATCTTTTCCTGATGGCACAGAATAATCACAGCGATTTCATAAATATATCCCAGCTTCTGAAAAACTACCTTTCAAAATGGTATCTTTTTCTTATTTCCATCATAGTCTGCATGTTGCTGGGGCTGCTTGTAATTCGTATACATAAAGTTAAATACGGCGTGCGCGCCAATATCCTCATCCAACAGGAATCGGCCACCAGTCCGCTCGACATGATGGGTGGCCTTGGTGATATTTTCGGAGCCTCAGGTCACACTGACGATGAGATTTTCGTACTCTCTTCACACTCTGTCTACCGCGATGTCGTGCGCGACCTCGGACTGAACCGCACACACTACATCCATACAGGATTCCTGAACAACGTACTCACATATCCGAACTATCCGATCGATGTGACGATGCCTGAAGCCGTGGCCGACACTCTCTCAAAAAGCCTGCGCTTTAACATCAAGATTAATGAGGCGGGAAAAGCAAACATCACCGTAAAGGAAAGTAAACTTGGCACTCTCACTAAAATCAAAGATGTATCGCTTCCATATACGGTTAAAACCATCTTCGGAGATTATACGGTTGAACCCACATCGTTCTATGTGCCCGGCACAGAACTTGACACCCGCGTACTTGTAACCGGCTATCATTCAGCTGCAGAAGACTATGCCCTTGATATCTCCAGCGAGATTGCCAACAAGCGCTCCAATGTTATTCTGATGGGCTATAACACCACCTGCCCCAAACTTGGTGAAATGCTCCTTCAGGATATCATTGACAAATATAACCAACGAGGTATCTACGAAAAAAACGTCCAAGGAAAGCAAACTGGTCAGTTCATCGATGAACGTCTCAGACTTCTCGCTGATGATCTTTCCGACAGCGAAGCCAAGTATCAGAGCTACCTTGAACGTCAGGGTATTGTTGATCCCACAGTCGAAGTACAATATCAGACAGAAAAACGCGCCAATGTCGAAGCATCTCTTATCGAAGCGGAGACATCCCTTGAAATCCTGCGCATAACGAAGGAATTCCTCGCCCTGCCTGCCAACCGCTACGAACTTATACCCACTGCAGTTTCCTCCGAGGCTCTGCAACGCACTATATCGGAATATAACACTCTGCTTATCGAACGAAACGATCTCGCTTCACACGCCGACGCATCCAACATAGCTTTACAGCGCAAGACAGCAGCGATAGACGCGGCTCGAAACAATATAATCGCATCGGTCGACAAACAGTTTGTCAATCAGGAAGTTCTCGTACGCGATCTCAAGGCGCAGATGGCTGCAACCGGCAACCGGCTCGGCAGTGTGCCTTCGCAATCTCGTGCCGTTATTGACATGAAGCGTCAGCTCGAAGTCAAGCAGGAACTTTATGTCTTCCTTCGCAAACGTCAGGAAGAGAACGCCATGATGATGGCCAACGCCACACCCAAGGCTCAGATTGTAGACGTGCCTTACACCCTTAAGAAACCTCTCGGAATCACTAATAAGATGATTCTCGCCCTCGCGTTTATCTTCGGTTTCTGTATTCCTCCCGTATATCTTTATGTATTAAAATTGTTCCGCAACCGTGTGGAAAACCGTGAAGAAATCGAGAGCCGTACTCAGACCCCGATTCTCAGCGAAATGTGCATAGACCATTCGGGACGTTCTCTGGTTGTATCTCCCACCGACCTCTCATCAGCTACGGAGCTGTTCCGCCTTATGCGTGCCAATCTGCTCTTCGTGTTCAACGACCCGAAGGACAAAGTCGTGCTCACCACGTCGACCACATCCGGCGAAGGCAAGTCTTTCATATGTATAAACCTGGCCGCATCGCTCGCACTTCTCGGCAAGAAGGTGCTTCTTGTGGGAATGGATATTCGTGCGCCCAAGCTGTCATCCTATCTTGATCTTGCGCCCGGACTCGGTCTCACTCAGTATCTTTCATCAAGCGAGATTTCCATAGAACAGATTATCAACAAGAAGCCACTGGCAGACTTCCCCACCCTTGACATCATAGTGGCCGGCCCCATCCCGCCGAATCCCGCCGAACTTCTTATATCCAATAAAGTCGATGAAATGTTCAGCATCCTTCGTCAAAGATATGACTACATAGTGGTCGATTCGGCTCCTGTTGGTATGGTCAGCGATTCGTTCGCGCTCAATCGCATCGCGGACGCTACCATATATGTCACACGCATTAATCATACTTCGCTCGCAGACATTGACTACATCGACGAGATTTACCAGGATAAGCGACTCAAGAAACTGTCGCTCGTGGTTAACGGCGTAAAGTCCAAAAAGACATACGGATACAGTAAGGACAAACGTGCCCTCGACCATTAATCCTCACCATATACGACAGGCTGATGGCTCCGTCACTTCGCGCAGATAATTCAGACAATTCAAGACGTAGTTCCTCACACAAGCGTGAGGAACTACACTTTTCTGTTTTTGAATTCGGTTGGCCGCTTGCATTCATGCTTTCGGCTACGATGTGCGGTCTTAAGCTATACTTCGCATGGCTGTTCATACTTGTCATACTGATAAATCGGTTTATCAACAATAAATACGATTTCATCATCATGCTCACCATCCTCGGATGTGGCATGCAGCTTATCGATTTGTCGGATTTGTATTTCCCAACATCATCCGTGATATTCTGTATTAGTGTCATAATCTTCGTCCTATTCAAGAGAAAAGGAATTATGAAACAGCTGTCATGGTGGTTATTGATCTACCTTTGCTGCTTGATTTGGATAGCACACTACAGTCTGGAATCCCTACCCAAACAAATGACTGGACTCTTGAGATACATGATGGTGATTTCATTCATCATACCTGTCTCGGTATTTTCCGGATTGGAATTCGACATCAGATACTTTTTCAAGAGGGTTTTGGTATTCGCATTTCTTTTCGCCGGATTTTTCATGATGGATGTTTGCATTTTCAACGGCGCATTCCTACTCCCCCGCGACCAGTCATGGATATATTACGAGATGGCGTCTGATATAGAGAATATCAATATCATGCCTTTTGCGTTCATATTCCCAAGGCGATGGCCACAAGGTCTGTATATTTATATCCTGTGTATTTATCCTTTGGCGAGGATGTATAAATTGTCTATATTCCAATGGCTATGGCTTGTAATACCGATTGGATTATCAAGGACTTTTACCTATACAATTGGTTTGGTCATCACATATTTCTGTTGTATAGGTACACCCAGACAGTGGCTTAAGTATGCTATTGTTGGCCTTGTCGGCTTTACGGCTCTTTATTTCATAGATGCTCAGTTCCCTGAATATGATGGTAGCTCGACGCTCCGAATAAAATCTTCAGTAGACCAATTCTTATATCTGGACCTTGATAAAGCGGATGAAGAAGATCTTGCCGAACTCGGTTCCACCCGTGGCGCACAGATCATCCCCAAAATCGAACATTTGTTGTCAATGGGCAAACAATGGGTGGGTTTCGGTTTTATACGTTCCGATTCAAATATTCAGGCATACGTTATTGAAAACGATTTGTATAACAATCCTGATATGGCCGAAGAGCTCGCTACCGGCGTTGAAAGTATGCCATTTCAGATCGTACTGACAATCGGTATCATAGGACTTGTCATCGTGCTCGCCTTTTATATTGGTATAAGCTGGTTGATAAGAAAACTACCACATTGCGGATATTTCAATTCCGTACTGTGGTGTCTGTTTATCATAGGCGCCAGTGGCTTCGGCGGTTGGATTGTCCCAGATACTCTATATATTCTCGCTCTGTCATTAGGTGTCGTTATCATGGACGGTAGAACATCCACTTCTGACTTCGCCCCCTTGCGTCCCTATTATCCAGGATCTCGCTTATGAGCCAAGCTACCTCCCGACGCATAGCACGCAATTCGCTGTATTTGTATCTGAGGATGCTCGTCACCCTCTTCGTGAGTCTGTACACTTCGCGTGTGATGCTTCAGGTACTCGGCGTTCGAGACTATGGCGTGTATAATGTAGTCGGAGGCATGGTGGTCATCCTATCGTTCCTAAACGGCACGATGAGTGGCACCACACAGCGTTTCCTGAATTTCGAAATGGGTCGTGCAGCTGAAGGACAATTGAAGCGTACCTTTGAAGCCGCATTTTCCATTCATCTTTGCGTTTCCGCCATATTATTCATTCTTGGCGAAACCGTCGGATTGTGGTTTGTCAATACACAGCTCGTAATATTACCCGAACGCATCGTGGCTGCCAACTGGGCATATCAGTTCGCCCTGCTCGGTGGCGTGTGCACCATCATGCAGGTCCCGTTCACCGGTGCCATATTGGCCCACGAGCACATGAATGCCTACGCATATATCAATCTCGCATTCACGTTTTTGAAGCTTGGCGTGACCGTCGCACTCCTATATATCGGTGCTATCGACACACTTATAATTTATGCCGCCCTGATTTTTGCGGTCACTGTTCTCACCACATGGCTTTTCGCAAGATATTGTCATACACACTTCATCGAATGTCGCATGAACTTCAGCTGGCATAAAAATGAAATAAAAGATATGCTGCGGTATTCTCTCAGCGATCTTATCGGCACTACATGCTACACAGTGGAGAATCAAGGCGTGATCGTGATTCTGAACCGTATCGGCGGCACCATCCTCAACGCGGCAGGCGGTCTTAGCGTCACCGTCGGGAATGCCTTGTTTCAGTTCGGCACTTCAATCATCATGGCATTCCGTCCGCAGATAATTCAGCAATATGCAGCCGGAAATTATACATACATGCAGACTCTCCTTGTCAATTGTTCCAAATTCTCGATTCTTCTGATGGGAATGTTCGCGATACCGGCCTTTGCCGAGATGGATTATCTGTTGAATATATGGCTGACAGATGTACCTCCCTATACAGCCGATTTCTGCCGAATATCTCTGATAGCCCTCTTGAGCATGTTGACGCTTCAGACACTGAACGCGGCGATGCATGCTACAGGCAAGATCTTTATATTCAGCTTAATAACTGGTCTGTCGTATCTGTTGGAACTGCCCGTCATGTACTATCTCATGCGGCAGACAGGCAATCCACGCTGGGCATATTACGTTCCGATTTTCCAATTGTCCATGTGCGTTTTCATTGTCGCTGGAATGTTCAAATATCGTCTCCCTCAGTTCAAGGCATGGAATTTCCTAATAAACGGATACTTCGCGCCCTGGGCCTTGGTAATCACACTCGGATATTTGATTACATGGTTCCAGAAATATCTATGTGGTCAAGGTTTCGGAGAAAGTTTCGTACAGCTTATTGTTATAGGCTTATTATCGGTCCTATCTGTTTGCTCTATAGCATGGCTGGTTCTATTACCGGCGGAAGTCTGTTGCCAAATTCGAAACACCATCAGAAACCGTTTTAATAGACATAAAAACTAAATCTCAACTTAATTCTAATGTTAAACTATAACCTGAGAGTTTATTTGATTGATATATAGTGAAGCATAGTATCTCAAATTATAAATAATCTATAAGTCGAAACAGAATCATAACTTCACGAAAAACTATCCCTCCCAACACTATAACAGAAATACGTTTTACAGATGCTCAATATCTGTTTAATATCTATAGAAATTTCTTTATACTACGAACAAGACGTGACGAAATTCGACTTATTACCCAACCTACTGTTATTGAGCAGATAAATGTAATAAAGACAAGCATACCTGAATTAATTTCAGGCGTGATATAAATAATATATACCATAACCAATCCATGCAATAGATATATTTCATAAGAAATATTACCTAAGAATCTCCCTATGGGATTATTAAACTTTAAATACTGTGCACAAGTAAAAATTGTTAACATAAATGACACCCCTAATGCTACCTTGAGCAAATATGCACCCCAGAAATAAATGGGTTTAAATTTTATATATGCCACGCCCAGGAGTCCCGTCATAAATATCAAAGTAATCGCTTTGCGAACATTTTTGCGACTCATCCAGACTATCATTTGGCTTCTGTATTTATACGCGAGTAATCCCCAAACCAGACCCATCCGTTCAAACGGCCACACTGATGTGGACCAACTATCTAAAGTGAAATAATAATAAAGGCTTGATCCCGTAACTACTGCAATTAGTATGCTCTGTGCAATCCATCGCGTTACTATAATTTTATATAACAAGTAAAAGAGAACACAATACTCAAGCAAAATTGTAACGTAATGGTTGAATTTCAAAAGCTCCGTCCACCGTTCAGCGTAATGCAACCTATTAATTAAACAGTATCCATATGCAAGCACATTAACCAAAAACATCGGTATTAAAAGTCCTGATAAGCGATTAATCCAGAAGCGACGTAGATAATCAGGACGATGGTTATATGAATATTCCATACCGTAAGCAGATACAAAGAAGAAATAAGTTACCGCGATATAGGCGTAGCTTCCGATACATTTTTGGAGAGGGTTTGTGTAGGCCTCAGGGAAATGTATCATAACCACAATGATGGCAGCTATTCCTTTGAGCAAGTGAGTAGTAGGAAAATCAAAAGCATCAGACATAATATCAGAGGCATAGTTTCTCAAACGCACTCTCCAAAACAAAGCAAATATTGTAAATATCAACACAACAAGTGTAAGAACCATCGTAAAGAGTTAATTATGGTTATGGAAATAATAATTTAAAATTTATCAAAGACTAATACCATTAGGTAAACCATTGTCAGACGAATTAAGTATATTGTAACATTGAGCGCGCGATCAAGTATAGTATTAAACTTGATAATCTCGACAGGAGTCCAACTATCAAGCCTAAGTATCTATCTAAGTGTGATGTAATCAAATTTCATTTCAGAGTTATGAATACATTACTGCAATGATACCAGCTAACCGTAATCCAAATCAATTTTTTAATTTTGATAACTTTTTATGGAGCAACTATTTAGCCAGACAATCATAAATTTTCTCCTGATATGATTGTCAATGAATCATTGTAAACACGATTAACAACTACTGACGCTATTGTTTTTTGATGACAACATCAAGTTCCACTATGTGTCATAATAAACTGATACGCTCAATATATCATATGAAAGAATTAGGATTCATTTGAATAATGTCAAGCTATCTAATGATCTATTAATCACATGAAGCGACAAACAATTTGGGGATTTATCGTCCTCATTATGTTTATTAATCTATCTCATTCTTCAGCAGTGCGATTGCTTCGGCAGGTGAAACAGTCTGTTGCGTTCCTTCGGCCATGTTCTTCAATGTGATGACACCCTGCTCCACTTCGGTTTCACCCACGATCGCAACATAGGGAATACCCGATGTATTAGCATACGCCATCTGCTTCTTCATCTTCGCGTTATCGGGGTAGAGTTCGCATGTGATTCCGGCAGCACGCATTTCTTTGATGACTTTGAGCGAGAATGCGGCCTCTTTCACACCGAAATTCACAAACATCACCTGCGAATGAGCCCCCAGGCTGGCAGGATAAAGATCCAGTCCGTTTAATACGTCATAAATTCTATCGGCTCCGAATGAAATGCCCACACCTGAAAGGCCGGGCATACCGAATACACCCGTCAGATTATCATAACGGCCGCCACCGGTGATTGACCCAATGGCGAAATCTTTGGCCTTGACTTCGATAATCGTACCGGTATAATAATTGAGTCCGCGGGCAAGCGACACATCAAGATCAAGTTCGGCACGAAGTCCGAGCGCGAGAGAGCCGTCGACTACCTCACGCAATTCCTTGACTCCGAGGCTTCCGATCTCTGACGGTTTCAGCAATTCTTCGAGTGCATCAAGCCGTTCATTTATGGTTCCGCTTATCTGCAACATAGGCTGAAGCGCCTGGATCGCTTCGGCAGAAAGACCACGGAAAGCAAGTTCCTCATTGACTTTTTCAATACCGATTTTGTCGATTTTATCGATGGCGACAGTAATATCCACGAGACTGTCAGGTGCACCGATCAGTTCGGCTATTCCGGCCAGCACCTTACGGTTGTTGAGTTTGATCACGATCCTGATGCCAAGGCGTGCGAACACTTCGTCGATAAGCTGAAGCAATTCTATCTCGTTAACGAGAGAATCGCTGCCCACAACGTCGGCATCGCACTGATAGAATTCACGGTAACGGCCCTTCTGCGGCCGGTCGGCTCGCCATACGGGCTGAATCTGATAGCGGCGGAAAGGCATTTGCAATTCGTTGCGATGCTGCACCACGAAACGTGCGAAAGGCACCGTCAGGTCATATCTTAAACCTTTCTCAGAAATCTGGGTAGTCAGTCGCGTGAAACATTCTTCATTGAGAAAATCAGGATTGACTCCGGCCAGATAATTACCTGAATTGAGAATCTTGAAGAGCAGTTTGTCTCCCTCCTCGCCGTATTTACCCATCAGGGTCGAAAGATTCTCCATAGCCGGAGTCTCGATCTGATGAAAACCGAAAAGTCGGAACACGGATCGTATAGTGTCGAAAATATAGTTTCTGCGAGCCATCTCCGCGGGAGAGAAGTCGCGTGTACCTTTGGGTATCGAAGGTTTCTGTGCCATGAGAGTGCATTTTATTATTTTGCAAAGTTAGTAATTTTTTCCTTAACAGTTATCCCTTTAATAAAAAAACGGGCATAATGCACCCACAGCTTATTGACATAAAATCTCTCATTTGCCAGATTCGGATTTTTTTGCTACCTTTGGGCATAAATATATTCGATATGCGTAAATTTCTGCTCACAGCAATAATCGTCGCCTGCGCCTGCTCTGCTTTCGCCGGAGCGGTGGATGAAGCCAAAGCTCTATATTACGAAGGACAGTATGCTGCTGCGCTTGAAAAGCTCGAAGCTGCAGTGGCCCGTTCGCCTCGCGACGGCAACGCCAACTATTGGCTCGGTGCCACTCTTGTGGCCCTCGGGCGCCCGTCTGAGGCCGAAGCGCCATTGAAAAAAGCGGAGTCAAAGGGTGTTGCTGATGCAGCCCTCGCATTGGCACGCATCGCCACTGATGATTACCGTCCTGCGGATGCCCGCGAATGGTACGACTCTTACGAACGCCTGATGCGTAAGACCCGAAAGGATGTTCCCGCCGAAGTTGAAGAAGCTCAGAGCCGACTGGTGCTCATGGAGAATATGCTTGACCGTGTGGAACGCATTGCAGTAATCGATTCCATTGTTGTCGATGCAGACTTGTTTTTCACCCACTACCGGCTCTCGCCGGAAGCCGGACGGCTTGTCGAGGGTAGCGCAGTACTGATGCCGGATGTAGAGATGGCATTCGTTCCACAGAGCCGCACCGAGATTCTTTATGCAGCACCGGACTCTACCGATACGTTCGTGCTGATGGGAGCCGATATTCTGGATGACGGAACGGTCGATCACCCTGCCCCGCTCCCCGGTGACGATCTCGGCGACGGTGGTAATGCCGAATATCCCTTCCTGATGTCCGACGGTCTGACCCTCTATTTCGCCTCGGACGGCGACGGCTCGATCGGTGGCTACGATATTTTCCTGACCCGCCGTGGCGATGACGGATTCCTCCAACCCCAGAATATCGGCATGCCTTACAACTCGCCTTACGACGACTATCTGCTTGCCATCGACGAAACCACAGGTGCCGGTTGGTGGGCCACGGACCGCAACCGTATTCCCGGCAAAGTGACTATCTATGTGTTCATCCCGGAGGAAAACCGAGTCAATGTACCGGAAGATGATCCCAATCTCACGGCTCTCGCCCGTCTGAGTGACATTTCGCTCACTCAGCGTCCGGGAGCGGACTATAAAAAGACTCTGGCACGTATCCAACAACTCGGCATGATGGACAATGTGCGCAACTCTGCCGAAACCGTCGGAGGAGGATTCTATCTCCCAGTCGCTTCGCTTGACCGCATCTACACCCGACTCGATGATTTCCGCAATCCTCAGGCGCGCGCTTCGATGATTCAGGCTCTGGAATGTCGGGCTGAGATAGAACAAATCGGCAACCGTCTGGCCGCTCTGCGCAAAGCCTACTCGGACGGACGAACCTCCGAGAGCATCAACATCCTGAACCTCGAGAACAGCCTTGATGATGCACGTCGGCGTATGAAGACCTTTGTAAACCGTGCCGTATCGGCCGAATCATCCGACAAGTAAATAATTTCTGTCATGGAACTCACCATAATACTTCTGGCAGTGGCACTGGTGGTGCTTCTCGCCGTGTTCTTCTACTATTGCCCCTTCTTTCTCTGGATTTCAGCCCGCGCGAGCGGAGTGCGCCTCTCCATGCTGCAGCTTGTGCTGATGCGCATACGTCAGGTGCCGGCCTCGGTGATCGTCCGCGCCCTCATCGAGGCTCACAAAGCAGGTCTCGACGATGTCACACGCGACGACCTCGAAGCCCACTATCTCGCGGGCGGTAACCCCGAACGCGTGGTTCACGCTCTTGTCTCGGCGTCCAAAGCCAATATTCCTCTTGGATTCAAGATGGCCACAGCCATCGACCTCGCCGGCCGCGACGTATTCCAGGCCGTACAGATGAGTGTAAATCCCAAAGTGATCGAGACACCTCCGGTGACAGCCGTGGCAAAGGACGGCATCCAGCTCATAGCCATCGCGCGAGTCACTGTCCGTGCCAACATCCGTCAGCTTGTGGGTGGCGCCGGCGAAGACACAGTGTTGGCTCGTGTAGGCGAAGGAATCGTAAGCAGCATCGGCTCGTCAGCTTCGCATAAACAGGTGCTCGAGAACCCCGACTCCATTTCCAAACTTGTGCTCAGCAAGGGGCTTGACTCCGGCACAGCCTTCGAGATTCTGTCAATCGACATCGCCGACATAGACATAGGCAAAAACATCGGTGCTGTTCTTCAGATCGATCAGGCTCAGGCAGACAAGAACATCGCCCAGGCCAAAGCCGAAGAACGCCGCGCCATGGCCATCGCTCTCGAACAGGAAATGAAGGCCAAGGCCCAGGAAGCCCGCGCCAAGGTAATCGAGGCCGAGGCTGAGTTGCCCCGTGCCATGGCACGTGCCTTCGCCGATGGGAATCTCGGTGTGATGGACTATTATCGCATGAAAAACGTAGAGGCTGACACACGCATGCGTCAGTCGATTGCCGAAGACGGCGTTCTACCCGCCGATAATTCTTCCAAATGACGGTCGGAAGGCTCAAAGACATAATTTCATCGGGTGAGGGATATAACTTTCACACCCATACCCCATGGTGCGACGGCCATTCCGCTCCGCGCGAAATGGCACTGGCGGCGATAGCGGCCGACATCTCACATCTGGGCTTCTCGCCCCATTCTCCGGTGCCTGTCCCATCGCCTTGCAACATGGCGATGACCGATGTACCGGCCTATTTTGACGCGATTACTCGGTTACGCGATGAATTCTATCCCGGACTGCATGTATATACCGGGATGGAAGTGGACTATCTGCACGGCCTCTACGGCCCCGCATCTCCGGAGATTCAGGATCTCGGCCTTGACTTCGCCATCGGGTCCGTACACTTCATTCCGCGCCGCGACGGCCGCTTCGTGGATATCGACGGCAACTTTGACTCGTTCACACGCAAGATGCACGACGACTTCGGCGGCGATATCGTCTACGTGGTCAACACCTTCTACGAAGCGTCGCACCGTATGCTCGAACTCGGAGGTTTCGAAATACTCGGCCATGCCGACAAGGTGGCCCAGAACGCCGGGCTCTATCATCCCGGACTCGAACAGGAAGGGTGGTACCGCGATCTCGCCGACAATTTCTTAAAGGCCGTCGCCGAATCGGGTGTTATTGTGGAAATCAACACGAAAGTCCGCGCCGACAAAGGACGCTTCTTCCCGCATGAACGCTTCTGGCCCCGTCTTGTGGAATCAGGCGTAGCATTGATGGTGAACAGCGATGCCCATTATGCCGAAAAAATCAATGCCTCACGCGGTGAGGCACTTGAAACGCTCCAACGATATGCCTGAGTCACCACGTCCGCTCGAACTTCTGGCCCCTGCTCGCACCCCCGTCGAGGCGCGGCAGGCCATCTTGTTCGGAGCCGATGCTGTATACATCGGCGGACCGGCGTTCGGTGCCCGCTCCGCCGCATGCAACACAGTTGAGGACATCCGGTCGGTGGTGGAATTCGCACGACCGTTCGGGGTGAAGGTTTACGTGACTCTCAATACCATCATATATGAATCCGAACTTAAAGAAGTGCGGAAACTTGTCGACACATTATATAATATAGGCGTCGACGCTCTCATAGTGCAGGATATGGCGTTGCTGTCGATGGACACCGCACCGATTGATCTGCATGCGAGCACCCAGACCGATGCACGCACTCCCGAAAAAGCCGCTATGCTCAGTCGCGCCGGTTTTTCTCAGATCGTGCTGCCGCGCGAGGCCTCGCTTGATGAGATAATCCAGTATGCCAAAGCTGCTCCGGATGCGTCGCTCGAGGTGTTCGTCCACGGAGCGCTTTGTGTGAGCTACAGCGGAGACTGCCATGCAGGCGCAGCCTTGACAGGCCGTAGCGCCAATCGTGGCGAATGTCCTCAGATCTGCCGTCTTAAATATACCCTTGAGGATGCTGACGGTCATCCCGTCGCCGCACCCGACGGCAACAGCTCCACCCGCTACTGGCTGTCGCTCGCCGACATGAAACGCATCGACTATCTGGCCGAGCTTGCTGACGCAGGCGCCTCATCATTCAAAATCGAAGGCAGGCTAAAGGACGCCAACTATGTTCTGAATGTCACCAGGGCTTATTCGCAGGCTCTCGATCGTGTCGTAGCCGAATCCGACGGACGCTACTGCCGCGCGTCCTTCGGTCGTGTGATTTCGGATTATCGCCCCGATCTCGAGGCTACATTCAATCGCGGTTACACACCCTACTTTCTCAACGCCGGCGCACGCACCGGGCTTGGTTCGTGGAACTCGCCAAAATGGGTTGGCCGTCCGGTTGGCCGGATGGTCGCTGCCGGCCGTAATTTCATCGATGTCGACGTTTCAGGAGCAATTAAGAATGGTGACGGCCTCACGTTTTTCGATGCGGACGGCGAACTCGCCGGCTTCCGTGTCAATCGTGCCGAGGGACGAAGGCTGTTCGCCGCTCCGGGCAGTCGCCTGCCGTCAAAACCCGGCACACAGCTTTACCGCAACGCCACAGCGCGCGATGATGCCCCCCTTGCTACAGCGCGGCGTGTAATCGACGTGTCCATGATCCTTTCACGTCTGCCTGACGGACGCGTAACTCTTTCGGCCACAGACTCGCGCGGGCTCTCCGCAGAAGTTGTTTCCGATACGCCTTTCACCGATTCACCCAAGACCTCACCGCTCGCTCACCGACACGAGACTCTTTCACGTCTTGGCAACACGATATACTCGCTCATCAGCCTCGATGACACGCTTGACGATGTTTTCATCCCCGCAAAAGCCCTGACCGAGCTTCGTCGCCGTGTACTCGAACGCCTCGACACGCTCGCACGCGACCGATTCAAGCCCCGCCTCCGCCGTAAAGGTTCGCTGGCGTCCGACGCGTTCCGGGGCATGACGTTCGACTACCACGCGAACGTGGCCAACAGCATGGCCCGCTCGTTTTACACCATCCACGGCGCCTCCCGGGTCGATCCGGCTTTCGAAACCGCACCTCCCGCGGGGCATCATCGCGTAATGACCACCCGCTACTGCCTCCGGCGCGAACTGGGAGCATGCCTTCGAGGCCCGGGAGCGTCACGCCTTCCCGCACAGCTCTTCCTTTCGGCTCCCATCGGACGCCTCCGGCTCCGGTTTGACTGCGATGCCTGCCGGATGGAGGTGTATGCAAAAACCAATTCCAACAAAAATAAGTAACACAAAATACAGCTATGGAAAAAACTCGGATTCTTGTTACCGGTGGCACCGGATACATCGGTTCACACACCACTGTCGAACTGATCAACGCCGGTTTCGATGTAGTTATCATCGACAATCTTTCCAATTCCAACATCGACTCACTTGACGGCATAGAGGCTATTACAGGCGTTCGGCCGGCTTTCGTGAAGGGCGACTGCACCGATTTCGCCACCCTCGAAAAACTCTTCGCCGACTATCCCGGCATCAAGGGCATAATCAACTTCGCCGCATCGAAAGCCGTAGGCGAAAGTGTTGAGAAGCCCCTGCTCTATTATCGCAACAATCTCACGACTCTCATCAATCTGCTCGATCTCATGCCGCGCTTCGGCGTGAAAGGCTTCGTTTTCTCGTCGTCATGCACTGTCTACGGCGAGCCTGACGAAAATCCCGTCACCGAGAACACTCCCACCAAGAAAGCCACATCGCCATACGGAAACACAAAGAAGATTTCCGAGGACATCATCGTGGACACTGTCGCCTCCGGCGCGCCTTTCCGTTCCATCATCCTGCGCTACTTCAACCCCGTGGGTGCGCATCCGTCGGCACTCATAGGCGAACTACCCAACGGCGTTCCCCAGAACCTCATCCCCTACCTCACCCAGACTGCCATTGGCATCCGCAAGGAGCTGAGTGTGTTCGGCAACGACTATCCCACTCCCGACGGTTCGTGCATCCGCGACTTCATCAATGTCGTAGACCTCGCCAAGGCCCATGTGGTAGCAGTCCGTCGCCTTGTGGAGGACAAGACCCTCGAGCCCGTCGAAGTGTTCAATCTCGGCACAGGTAACGGCGTGAGTGTCCTCGAACTGATCGAC
Source organism: uncultured Bacteroidales bacterium (assembly GCA_947175575.1). Taxonomy (GTDB): domain Bacteria; phylum Bacteroidota; class Bacteroidia; order Bacteroidales; family Muribaculaceae; genus CAG-873. Next base: position 69,410 of record CAMWNG010000003.1, read on the forward strand.
ACCTTCGAGAAATCCACCGGAGTCAAGGTGCCCCACCGCATCGCACCGCGTCGCGCTGGCGATATAATCCAGGTATGGGCCGACCCCACCCGCGCCAACGAAGTGCTCGGATGGAAAGCCGAATCCACCCTGGCCGACACAATGGTGAGCGCATGGAAATGGCAGCAGCATTTACGCGAAAAAGGCATAATGTAAGTCTCATGAAAGCATTTATTCTCACTGTCTCCATGCTTGCGGCGGTCAGCGTTTCGGCGCAGACCACTCCTGCCGAGGTGGCCGCTTCTCCCGGCAAAGCCGGCGGTGTCTATTTCGCTTATCCGGTCACCGAGAGTCTCAACACCCCGGCTCCGGCGGGTTATAAACCGTTTTACATCAGTCATTACGGTCGTCATGGTTCCCGCTACCTCATCAGCGATGATGATTATTCCCGCGTGCGTGACACCTTCCATAAAGCAGCCGAGGCAGGCGCGCTCACACCGCTCGGACTCGATGTGATGGCTCGTCTCGACAGTCTGTGGGTCGAGGCCGAAGGCCGGGGCGGCGAACTCTCACCGCTCGGACGTCGGCAGCATCACGACATCGCCGCGCGCATGTACACAGCCTTCCCCGAGGTCTTCGCTCCGGGCGCGGATATGTATGCCTCGTCAACAACCATCATGCGATGCGCGCACTCCATGTTCGCCTTCATCGAAGGCCTCAAGGAGCAGGCTCCCTATCTTGAAATTCCTCGCGAGAGCGGCGAGCGCGACATGTTCTTCCTCAACTATCACAGCCCCGAAAGCGGTTGGTACACAAGTCACGATGGTCCCGGATATCAGCCGTGGAAACGCTTCCGCGAGAAACAGACCCGGCCCGACCGCCTCGTGGCATCGCTGTTCTCCGATCCGGACTATGTGAACATGTGGATCGACCCAGCCGAGCTGATGTGGCAGCTCTACTGGGTGACGGTCGACACCCAGAACATGGAGACACCCGTGGAACTCTACGACATTTTCACACCCGAGGAACTTTATGCCCTCTGGGAGGTGTTCAATTTTCACTTCTTCAGCCGTAATTCGAGCTACGCCCCTGCCGAAGGGCATTTCGTTGCCAACGCAGACAATCTCATCCGCAACATGGTATCGCAGGCCGACCGCGTGATTGCCAACGGAGGCCACGGCGCAACCCTGCGCTTCGGCCACGACGGCAACATCGTGCCCCTCACAGCCCGCTTGGGCCTCGAAAACTGTGCCACCGACGAGACAGATCCCGCGAAATTATCATCCGTGTGGACCGATTTCAAAATCTCTCCGATGGCTTCCAACGTGCAGATGATTTTCTTCCGCAATGATGACGGCGACATTCTCACCAAAATCATGCTCAACGAACGCGAGATTGCCGTACCGGTCGAAACCGATAACTTCCCCTTCTACCGCTGGATCGATCTCCGCGACTATCTCAATAACATCACCGAGACGAAATAACCACATCCAAAGTAAGGCAAAGGCGGGCGCTGAAAAATCAGCGCCCGCCTTTGCCTTACGGAATCAACTGTAATTCGGTTCAGAGCACTTTCTCCACTTCGGAAATAAGATCGTCAGCGGATATTTCGCCGGAATGGCGCCATTTCTCTGCACTGTCCTTATATATAATAAATGTGGGAACGACCTCCACTTTGGCCGCGTCGGCATCCGCTTCGCAAGCATCGATGTCATATTGAGCCACGCGGGCACGGTCGGTCAACAGATTTTTCACTTGTTCCACCACCGGCATCATCTTGCGGCAGTGAGGGCACCATGAGGCATAAAATTCCACCAGGACCACGCCCGGCTGAGCGATTTCTTCTTTGTAAGTCATAGGTTATTGGGTTAGTAGTTCAGATACCTATACAACGCCTCCGTCACCCCTAAAGTTCACCCCCGACGCGCCAACAAGCGGACCACGACGGTCTCCGCCGTGGCTGCCAACCCGACAAAACCAGGGACCCGCGCACGTCCCGGGCGCATTGCCTTCCCAACACAAAAGGACGCAACCACCCCTTCCGGCTACACCCGCGCAGCCGGGACGTCTGCGCCTCCCTGCCACGAGCCACCAACCCGGCAAAACCGCCCCTTCCGGCTACCCCGCCGCGTCCGGGACGGCCGCGGTCCGAACACTTGCGGCCGCCCCTCGGACCACGACGGTCTCCGGCGTGGCTGCCAACCCGACAAAACCAGGGACCCGCGAACGTCCGGCGCTGCCAATCCGACAAGAAGGGACGCGCGAACGCCCCGGGCGCGTCTGCCAACCCGACAAGCCGGACGAAACCACCCCATCCGGCACTCCCGCGCGCAGCCGGGACGTCTGCGCCTCCCTGCCACGAGCCACCAACCCGGCAAAACCGCCCCTTCCGGCTACCCCGCCGCGTCCGGGACGGCCGCGGTCCGAACACTTGCGGCCGCCCCTCGGACCACGACGGTCTCCGGCTTGGCTGCCAACCCGACAAAACCAGGGACCCGCACACGTCCCGGGGGCGTTGCCTTCCGGACAAAAATGTCATTCCGTCAACACATTCCTGTACGCAGTGGGCGCAAAAATATTGCGCCCCTACCGAATTGTTAAAATAAAAATTTCACACATATTTATATTGCAAAATATAAATATATTTTATATCTTTGCGGGAAAATTAGTCGAGGCATGTTCACACACCTGACCAAAACCATTCGAGCCACCGGCCGACTGTACAAATCGGCGCGGCGAATCAAAGTCTGCCTCACTTCCGAACCAATCGATTCACAAAAATAACCAATCAATCAAGATAGAACAACTAACCAATCTCACAACAATATGAAAAAATTATTACTTTTTCTATTCGCTGCCATAGCCGCCCTCGGCCTCCACGCCGAAACTGTTGTAATGGTAGCACCTGGAGCCTCATATAATCCAACTAATGACGATGAGGCAAAATATGAAACTTCTGTGACTGCTCAAGGAAAGCAGTCCGGGACTATCAATGATTACATTAGTTACGAATTTGAGGAAGCTACCTTTCGTTCTGACAAGCAAATTCGTCTAAATGCAAAAAAATATATAAAATTTAGTACTTCTGATAATATCAGTATTACTGAAGTCGTTTTTAATTGTACCTCCGCCTCCTATGCTAATATAACATATAATAGTAACGCTCTATCAAAAAATGGAGCAGTTCAAACATGGAATGGCACAGCTACAGATGGTCTAATATTTAACACTAGCTCACAGTCAAGAGTAACCTGGATTAAAATTACCTATCAAACTACCGGTCCGAAAGAACCAGTCGATTACACATCGTTACCTTCATTTGTTGATGTTATACTTGGAAATACAGCATCTGTCTATCTTGGTGAAACGCATCCCGAAATCACTTGGTCTTCTGCTGACGAAAACATTGCTACCGTAGAAAATGGTGTTATAACCGGCGTAGCCAAGGGTTCAACAACTATTACAGCAACCTGGAATGCTGTTGAAAATGAATGGACTGCCGGTTCAGCCGAAATCAAGGTTAATGTTGCCGGCATCCCAACAATGTCTTTGATTAGTAGCACAGATGATCTCGAACTCGGGAAGTTTTATGCGATAGCATACAATAATAATGTGGCTTCCACCGCTGAAAACTCCAATAAATTTTCTTCAGTTGAAGTAGCCATTGAAAATAATACTTTCAAAGCAAACGACGATGTGTTATTGTTCACCTTAATCGATAAAAACGATCAAGGTAATTACCTTATCCGGCTTGTGAACTATAACGGAACAAACGAGTATATCTCTACGACCTCAGGTGAGACATCTATTTATAAGGTAAACGAATCAAGCGCCAAGTATGCCTCTATCAGCTTTACAACACAGAAAAATGTAAATATTTCATTTACGAGTACAACTGACCGCACTATAAAATGGGGCACCAGTACCAAAGATTTTAGGAACTACGCATCTTCTAATGGAGCTGCTATTCAACTCTACAAAGAAGTTGAGCCGGAGATTGTAGAACAAGAATATTACCGTCCCCGCTGGAAAGAACAGACCCTGCAGGTAGGTAACCAATTTGCACAGGCTACTATTGCTCTCGGATATGAACATCCTGAGGTCATTTTCTCTTCAAGCAACGACGAAGTCGCTACCGTTGAAGGCAATGTTGTGACTGCTAAAGGCGTAGGTACGGCTATCATTACCGGCACATGGCAAGATAGTGAAAACTGGTTCGGCGACGCACGCGCGTTCCGCGTAAATGTTATCGGCAATAAGAAAGACCCCAATCTGCGATTCCAGCATGAGATCATCCACGGCAAACTCGGCGTGGGTGTAGCAGCTCAGGCAGCTCTCTACGACGGTGACGGTGAACTCACCTACGAATCGAGCAATGAATCGGCTGTTACTGTTGATAAAAAGACAGGTATGATCCGTCCCGGAAATATTGTCCGTAAGGGATCGGACAGCAAGGTGTTTATCACTGTAACCGCTTCCGAAACAGCACAGTATAACCCCGCATCGGCTTATTATATCCTCTACATTGACGATACTCCCACCCCGACCGACATTCATGACGCAACATTCGACTTCACCAAGAACACATACAACATGTATGAGTTCGACTCGACCAACTGCACCGATGAAAACAATATCGAATATTACGAAGCTACCGTACCCGACCATAACACAGTTATGATCGTGAACGAAGGCGGTGTCATCCTCAACTTCCTCGATCGCGAAGACGACATCGACGGGTTCCGTCTGTGGAAAGACCTTGCCGGCGAGAATTATGAAGAGGTGATCAACTATCTGTGTCTCTACGACGCTCACTTCTCGATCACTGCTCCCGAAGGCTGCACAATCGACAAGATCGAATTCCTTGATCACACCGACCGTCTGGGCGAATTGAGTGCAAACGTAGGCACATATAAAGGCTCAAACGATGATGACGAAGCAATATGGATCTCCGGCGATGATGATATCTCATCAGTAGAATTCACATCTACCGGTAAAGAAACTCACTTCGGCAAAATTATCGTGACCATCGATAAGAACACAGCCGGCATGAAAGACCCCAACATTTCGTTCAAGAACCGCACTTATGCCGTAACCGCCGATCAGATTCTTGAAGGTGTTCTCGGCGCAGAAACCAAAGCGAATGTCAATATCAATTATTCGATTGACAACCTCGCCGAAAATGAATATCAATTGGAAGAAACCGATGATAACGTACTGAACATCTATATCGACACTCCCGGTGTTTATACCCTTCGTGCCACTTCGGAAGCCAATGAAGAATATGTCGCAGGCATGGCCATCGCACGAATCGACGTATTCCCCGCTTACGCAATCGAAACAACAGTTGATGATGAGGAAGAAGTCTATCATAACACCGAAACCGGAATCATGATTCTTCCCCACACCGGCGGTATCGTTTCAATGACCAAGCTTGAAGGTCCTTACACCTACAATATCGTGGAAGGGGATGATGAAACATCTGACGTCGAACCCCAGTACTATCTGGATGGTGACGATGAACTCCATCTCACGGTAACCCCGCAGTATGCCGGAACTTTCAACCACACCACTCAGCAGCTCCATGTGTACACCAAGCCCACTCCTGCAGAACATAATCAGAACGGCACAGAACACTCCTTTACATGGAACACTGAGAAGGGTTACAAATTCTTCTACCGTCTCGACGTGGTACCTGAAGATGCTTTCGAAACCAAAGAATCCGCTCCCATGCGTGCGAAAGCTCAGACAGGCCAGTGGATCGAGGATACCACAGGTAACCTCGCAATCGATTCATCCGATTACGAAATTCCTGAAGGCCAGATGCTGCATATCGCCACCAAGACTGTGAAGAGCACAGCTCACGGCGACATTGAAAACTCGCAGAATGTAGGCATCCTCTCCGACGGCGGCATGAGCGGCATCTTCGATGTCGAAGCCGACCGGGACGATGTACACTTCTATAACCTCGAAGGCGTAGAGATGAACGGCGAACTAGCTCCCGGCCTCTACATTCAGGTCAAGGCAAACAAAGCTCAGAAAGTTTCTGTAAAATAATCTGACAGATATATCAACAAAGCGGTCGGAAGCTCCGGTTTCCGACCGCTTTTATTATGCCAACCGCTCCGACCCGCGCGGTGATGCGTTGCACAATCCCGAAATAATACGTACCTTTGCAGACATGAACAGTGATGTAATCAGACTATTGCCCGACTCGGTGGCCAACCAGATAGCGGCCGGCGAGGTGATTCAGCGGCCGGCGTCGGTAATCAAGGAGTTGGTGGAAAATTCCATCGATGCCGGGGCTACATCCGTGCAGATCATTATCAAAGACGCGGGGCGCACTCTGATTCAGGTGGTGGACAACGGCAAAGGAATGTCTGTGACAGACGCCCGTATGGCCTTCGAACGGCATGCGACATCGAAGATCACCCGTGCCGACGATCTCTACACCCTGCACACGATGGGATTCCGCGGCGAGGCATTGCCGTCGATAGCCGCCGTGGCACAGATCGACATGCGCACCATGCAGCAGGGAGGCGAGTTGGGCACCCGCATACGCATTTCCGAATCTAAATTCGAGGATCAGGAACCCTGCGGATGTCCGCCCGGAACCAACCTGATGGTAAAGAATCTTTTCTTTCACATGCCGGCGCGACGCAAGTTCCTCAAAAAGGATTCCGTAGAACTGACACACATCCTGCGAGAATTCGAGCGGCTGGCGCTGGTGAACTCAAACGTCGATTTCACGATTATCCACAACGATGTCACACTCCATCAGCTGCTCCCCGGAACGCTCAAGCAACGCATCACCGCCCTGTTCGGCAAACCGGTGGGTTCGAAAATCATACCTGTGGGCACCGAAACCTCGATAGTGAAGATAAGCGGATTTATCGGGGTGCCGTCGGCGGCCAGGAAACGCTCGGCGCCTCAGTATTTCTTCGTGAACGGCCGCAACATGCGTCACCCCTACTTCCACAAAGCCGTCATGAGCTGTTACGCAGAACTGACAGCACCCGACAGCCAGCCGCCCTACTTCATAAACTTCGAAGTGGACCCGGGCACCATCGACGTGAACATACATCCGCAGAAGCACGAGATAAAATTCGAGAATGAACAGCCCATATGGCAGATACTCACCGCAGCCATAAAACAGGCACTCGGACGCATCAACGCCGCAGGTGCCATTGACTTCGACTCGACCGATACGGCTCCCGAGATCCCTGTGTTCATGCCGGATCCGACATTGCCTGAACCGAGCCTCGAAACAGATCCGCACTACAATCCATTCGAAATAGCTATAGACGACACGCCGGCTACCGAAAATCCGGCTATTTCGCCCCAACCCGCCGAACGTCGCAGCCGGCTCGGAGCATCGTTCCGCCCCACGAATCAGGCTCCCCAAGACTGGGATAAACTATATGAGAGTTTCACGACAAAACGCGATGAGGCTTCCGTCGAAACCGAAACTCCGTTTGTCACTCCCGCACCGGAACTGTCCACGGCCGAGCATCCGTCGCTTCCGGATACCCCCGCCGAAAACTATACGGACGCCGGAGTGCTCAATCTGCACAACAAATATATCGTGGTGCCATCGCGCGACGGCATGATGATCGTACACCGCTACCGTGCCCATCTGCGTGTGCTATTCGATGACTTCATGTCTCGTCTCGCCACGTCCGATCTGCCATCGCAGCGACTGATCTTCCCCGAAACCATCACTCTGTCGCCGGCTCACAGCTCCGTTCTGTCGGCAATGGGACAATTGGTGTCCCGACTCGGTTACGAAGTCAGCTTCTTAGGCGACAGCACATGGGCCGTCAACGGCGCGCCTGCCCTGCCGGGAAACCAGAACGCCGTGGACGCGCTTCAGCGTATGGTTGCCGATCTTTACGAAACCGGGGAGGGACCCGGCGAAGCACTCGTGCGTCCGGCAGCATTGGCACTCGCCCGCTCGGCAGCCTTCCGACCCAACCGACGGCTTTCGGCAGAAGAAACCGACGCCCTGCTCGCTCGTCTCTTCAGCTGTACAGATCCTTCGTTCACCCCTGACGGACTGCCGGTAATCTATCATCTGAACGATAATGACATTCAAAAGATGTTCAATTAGTCTCGTGCTGCTGCTCGGAATATGTCTGAGCGGTCATGCCGCGCTGGAATTCACCGAATCCGAAGCCTCCGACGCTCTGGTCGAGCTGGATGACTCGCTCCGCCAGCGGGAGAGGTTCATCGCCCGACGCCAGGCCAGCATAGATCGTATGCGCGACAGTTTGCATGCATCTTCATCCGAAAACGAACGCATTGACCTCCTTCTTAAAATCGGAAAGGCTTACACGGCGTTCAACAACGATTCCGCCCTGCATTATTTTTCAGAGGGTATAAATCATGCGCCCGACCGCGCGCGTCGGATTCCGTTCATGATCAACAGCGCCATGCTGCTGCCGCTGGGCGGGACATTCACAGGCGCACAGGCACTGTATGACTCGATCAGTCCGGCGGAAGTTCCGGAAGAATATCTCAAGGACTACTACGACGCAGGCCGACAGATGTACAGCTACATGGCCGAATTTCATCCCGACGGCTCACGCCGGCAGAAACTTTATCGCCGGAAAGCTCTGGAGAATCAGAACGAACTGCTGAAGCATGTGCCGCGAAACAGCAATGAATACCAGTTCAATCTCGGCGAACTGCACTTTCTTAACGGCGAGAGAGGCAAGGCCACAGCTCTGCTCGAAGAGGTATTCAATCGCGAACCCATTCACAGCAATCTTCGCGCCAAAGCCGCGCATCACCTCGCCGAGATGGCCAACGACCGCGGCGATTCTCCCACATACACATATTATCTGGCAGAAGCTGCCCTGGCCGATGTCTCCGCCGCAACACGTGAAGTAGCCGCACTGCAGGAACTCGGCAACCATATGTACTCCCAGAATGACGTAAACCGCAGCTACAATTATCTGACCGCAGCCCTTGCCAACGCAGTGGAATGTGGCGCCGCGATGCGCATGATAGAGAGTTCCCGTTCGCTGCCTCTGATCGAACGCGCTAAACTCGCGCAACTCAACGCGCAAAGACGGTCGATGTATGTGGTGCTCGCGATACTCATCATGGTGGCTCTCGTGCTGGCGCTCACGATGGGTTTCCTGCGCAACGAGATGGTGAAAATGCGGCGCCTGCAGGAATCATTGCGTGCCGCCAACAAAACCAAAGAAGTGTATATCAGTCAGTTCCTGAGCCTCTGCTCCATATACATGGACAAACTGAATCAGTTCTGCAATCTCGCTACGCGAAAAATAGCAGCCGGACAGGTTGACGAACTTTACCGCCTCACGAAAAACGGAAAATTCATCGAGGAGCAGAGCCGCGAGTTCTATGAGGTGTTCGACAACGCTTTCCTGCATCTGTATCCGAATTTCGTTCAGGAAGTCAACGCGCTTCTGCTCCCCGACAAGCAGATTGAACTTGCCGAAGGTGAGGTACTCAACACCGATTTACGCATCCTCGCGTTCATGAGACTCGGGATAGAAGAGTCTTCGCGCATAGCTCAGGTGCTCAATTACAGCATCAACACAATCTACGCTTACCGAAACCGCACCAAGTCCCGAGCCATAAATCGGGATACTTTTGAAGATGATGTGATGAAAATCAACGCTTGACGTGGGATTCAGAGTTGTACAATCACTTATATCAAGCGTTAATTAACATGTATTTATAGTATTGATAACCAACGCTATACTATACTGACCGTTCATAAACATGTTATATTGTACTTATATCATGGCTGAAAACCGCGAATTTGTTTGTAACTTTGCATTACGAAAAGTTGAAAAATCATTTCAGTTTTAGGGTTAGTATAGATTGTTACAGTAAACGCGAGGCGGAAAAATCCGCCGGACGACCAACAATCGAAAAAAGAAAAATGTGTTTTATGTTAGTTATGTAATTGTTTTAAGTCATTAAAACGCGGTTATGGCATCTTCGTGAGAAGGTGCCATAATTCGTTTTTACCCGTCGGTTATCAAGACTGCAATATTTCATGCAAAAGTTTTTTCTATATAGTTATTGTGTGGATTTGAATGATTTTTATTAACTTTGCATGCGATAAAAAGCCCCGCGTAAAGTGCGGGGTCATATCCGTCTCAAACCCATCATGTAACTCACATAACACGCACATAGCAATATGCTTAAAAAATTCTTTATCTCGATGCTCGGCTCCATAGCCGGGTTCTGGATTTCGATGGTGATAGCCGTCATGGCCTGCTTCGGCATAGCCGGGGCTGTAATCGCAGGCAGCAGTGACTCGAAAAGTAACAAAATTGAAAAAGGATCGGTGCTGTATCTCAATCTCAGCGGTACGATGCGCGACCGAAACCAGAGCCTTGACTTCATGCAGATCATGCGTGGTGAGGACATAGACAGCGATGCGCTCATCGATATTCTTGACGCTATAGCCGCGGCTGCCGATGATCAACGCATATCTGGCATCTACATAAAGGCCGAAGGATCGGCTCAAGGAATGGCCTCCCGTGAGGAAATCGTCAACGCCCTCGAACAGTTCAAAAAATCCGGAAAATGGATTTGCGCTTACGCCGACAGCTATCCCCAGGGTGACTATCTGATCTCCTCTCTGGCGGATGAGGTGGTGCTCAATCCGCTCGGACATGTCGACGTGCATGGCGTAGCCACTCAGATTCCGTTCTTTAAAGAACTGTTTGACAAACTGGGTGTCAAGATGCAGATCGTGCGTGTAGGCACCTTCAAGAGCGCCGTGGAACCGTTCATGGGTACCACAATGAGCGAGGCCTCGCGCATGATGAATCAGGTCATGGTAGACTCACTCTGGAACTACATGTCCGGAACCATCGCCGCCAACCGCGAGGTGAGTGTAGCCACCGTGAACCAATGGGCCGACAGTCTGCTCGCCTTCACACCGGCCCGTGTAGCGCAGGCATCGGGCGTGGTAACCCGGCTGCTCTACCAGCGTCAGATGGAGGATCTCCTACGCGAGAAACTTGACCTCGATCACGAAGACGAGCTGCCTCTGGTAACTCCTTCAGAACTTCTTGCCAACACAACCCGGAACTATGCTAACAAAGCCCATATCGCAGTGCTGTTCGCTGAAGGCGATATCGTCGACTCAGGCGAAGGCGGCATCGTGGGCGACAAGATGACTCCCGAAATAATCAGCCTGGCCGACAACGACAATGTAAACGCCCTCCTGCTGCGCGTCAACTCCGGCGGCGGCTCTGCTTTCGCTTCCGAACAGATATGGGAGGCTGTAGAATATTTCAAATCCAAGGACAAGCCGGTGTATGTATCGATGGGCGACTACGCCGCATCGGGCGGTTACTACATATCCTGCGGAGCCGACAAAATCTTCGCCGACCGCACCACCCTCACAGGCTCGATAGGAGTGTTCGGCATGGTTCCCGACTTTTCCGGACTGGTGACCGACAAAATCGGCGTACACTTCTCCACTGTGGAATCAAATCCCAACGCTACTTTCCCGAGCGTGATGACAGGCATGACCGCTGAACAGCATGCAATCATGCAGCGCAGCGTAGAGGAAATGTATGACGTATTCACTCGCCGCGTGGCCGACGGTCGCGGAATGACCCAGGATTCGGTGAAAGCCATAGCCGAAGGTCGTGTGTGGGTTGGCTCTCAAGCCCTTAACCTCGGCCTCGTGGACGAAATCGGCGGTCTCAAGGAAGCTCTCGCTGACCTGGCCGAATATGTCGATCTTGATCCTGACCGTGTGGTATATTATCCTGAAGTGAGTGACCAGTGGCTCAACCAGCTCGTGCTCGAAGCGCGCCGCAATGCAGGCACCCAGGGCATAAGCATCGATGCCGATGCAGTCAATATCCTTCGCATGCTGAATGCATTGCGCACACAGAATCCCGTACAGGCCCGTATGGAGGCTGTCGAAATCCGTTAACCGTCAGAAAAACAGTCAGTACATGGCCGCACGCAGCGTATTCGCAAATCTGGTGCTACTGCCGTTATCAAGAGTCTACGGCGGCATTACCTGGTTGCGCAATAAGCTGTTCGACTGGAAGGTGCTTCCGCAGCGGGAGTTTGATGTGCCAATTATTGTCGTCGGCAACCTCGCAGTGGGTGGCACCGGAAAGACCCCGCACACTGAATACATTGTCTCAGAGCTGCGTCACAAATATCATATAGCCGTGCTTTCGCGCGGTTACAAACGCAAGACGCGCGGATTCGTGATGGCAACCCCCTACTCCAAGCCTTCCGACATTGGTGACGAATCATATCAGATGTACGGCAAGTTCGGGCATAAAGTCACAGTAGCCGTATGCGAGGACCGCACAACCGGCATACGCGAACTTCTGCGTCTCGATCCCGACATCAACCTCATAGTGCTTGATGATGCATTCCAACACCGATATGTACATCCCACGGTGGCAGTTGTAATGACCGAGTACAGCCGTCCCGTATTCCATGATAAAATGCTCCCCTACGGACGACTGCGCGAGCCCTTGCGCGGGCTGCACCGTGCCGACATTGTTGTGGCCACCAAATGCTCTCCGGCCATGAAAGATCTGGAATACAGCCTGTTCAGAAAAGATATGGGCCTCTTCCCCTATCAGGATCTGTTCTTCTCCCGATATGCCTATCAGGCCCTTGTGCCGCTATTTCCTGAGCGCAGTGCCTCAGTGCCGGGGTTGCAGTGGATGACCGCTCAGGATTCTGTGCTGGCCATCGCCGGCATTGACAATCCGCGTCCGTTCATACGCCATCTCAAGAGTTTCCTGCCAAAAGTGCGCGTAAACATTTTCCCCGACCATCACGCGTTCAGCCGTAAAGACATGGAACTTCTTCTAAAGCGCTACACCACCATGCCGGGTCGCCAGCGCATTGTGGTGACTACCGAAAAAGACGCCGTACGACTTGCAGCAAGCCCCTACTTCCCGCCCGAACTCAGGGCCGTGACATATTATATGCCTATAACGGTGGAATTCGCCCCCCAGGGCGGCGACTTCATCGAAGCGATCGAATCCCGCATAAAGAATTCGACCAAGATCCGCTGAACGGCCTACTCCGGATATGCAACAAAACCGCCTCGCGCGGTGTTTTAACCATAAATTTAAGATATCCCCAAAAAACGTAAGACACATGCTTGACAAAATCAAAGAAACCGCCGAATTCATCAAAGGCAAAGCATCCGGCGAGATGCCACGCACTGCCGTCATTCTCGGTACCGGTCTGGGTTCGCTGGTCGACTTCATGACAGAGAAACAATACATTCCCTACAGCGAGATTCCTAACTTTCCGGTCTCCACGGTAGAAGGCCATTCAGGCAACCTGATTTTCGGCGTTCTGGGTGGAAAACGTATCATCGCCATGCAAGGCCGCTTCCACTATTACGAAGGTTATGACATGAAGCAGGTGACATTCCCGGTGCGCGTATTCAAGGCACTCGGCGTCGACACTCTGTTCGTTTCGAACGCCGCAGGAGGCATGAACAAAGAATTCAAGGTGGGCGACGTGATGGTTATCACCGATCATATAAACCTGTTCCCCGAGAACCCGCTCCGTGGAAAGAACTACAATGAACTCGGCCCGCGCTTCCCTGCCATGACCGAGCCGTACAGTCACGAACTAATTGCCAAAGCTGACAAAATCGCCGAAGTCCAGGGCATCCGCCTCATGCACGGTGTCTACGTAGGCACTCCCGGTCCGACATTCGAGACTCCCGCTGAATATGAATACTTCCGCATCATCGGCGGCGATGCCGTAGGTATGTCCACAGTGCCCGAAGTGATTGTGGCACGTCACGGCGACATGCGAGTTTTCGGCGTGTCGGTAATAACCGATCTCGGAGGTAAAGACATCACCGACGTTCCCAGCCACGAGGAAGTACAGCTGGCGGCGCAGAAAGCTCAACCCACTGTGGTGAAACTCATCACGGAAATGGTCAGCTCTCTCTAATTCCCAAGGATATCAACCCCGAAAACCGGCGCCCGCCAAGGCGTCGGTTTTCAAATAAACCCTCTCCCTACCCTCTCAGCTGAAACACTATGACCGAAATATCTTCATTAGGCGAATTCGGACTTATCGACCGACTCACCGATAAACTTGATAAAGTCAACGACTCCACCCTGCGCGGAGTGGGCGACGATGCAGCGGTAATGCGCTACGGTTCCGACCGCGATGTCCTCGTTACAACAGATCTATTGCTCGAAAACGTGCATTTCGACCTCACGTACGTGCCACTCAAACACCTCGGATACAAAGCCGCCGTCGTAAACTTCTCGGACATCTACGCAATGAACGGCACACCGCGGCAGATAACAGTTTCTCTCGGCATTTCGCGCCGTTTCACGGTTGAACACATCGAAGAACTTTATGCCGGAATACGCTATGCATGCGAACGCTACGGAGTGGATCTTGTAGGCGGCGACACATCATCGTCAAATCAAGGGCTGGTAATCTCGATCACATGCATCGGTGACGCCAAGCCCGAAGATATCGTTTACCGCGACGGCGCCAAACCCACCGACCTAATTTGCGTGTCCGGCGACCTCGGCGCGGCATACATGGGACTACAGGTGCTCGAGCGGGAAAAGGTGGCATCCGCCGGGCGCAAGGACTTCATACCTGATTTCTCCGGTAAAGAATATCTTGTAGAACGACAGCTCAAACCTGAAGCACGCCGTGACATCATCGAAGAACTCGCGCAAGCAGGCATCCGCCCCACATCGATGATGGACGTATCCGACGGCCTCTCATCAGAATTGCTGCATATATGCAAACTGAGTCATACCGGTTGCCGTGTGTACGAAGACCGCATACCCATCGACTATCAGACCGCCGTAATGGCCGAGGAAGTCAACATGAACCTCGTGACTGCAGCTCTTAACGGAGGCGAAGACTATGAACTGCTGTTCACCGTGCCACTCACGGCCCATGACAAAGTAGAAAAACTGGAAGGAATAAAAGTCATCGGTTATATCACCGAACCGAACCTCGGTTGCGCGATGATTACGCGCGACGGAGGAGAGATTCCACTACGCGCACAAGGCTGGAATCCTCTGGTGGCCGAAGACTCCGAAGACACATCCTTGTCCCAATCACCTGCTGAGGACAAGGAGTAAGACATAAGATATTTAAGACCCGGTTCCCCAATATTTGTTAATGCTGAGGACGCATATTGTCGAGAGATTTTTGTCTTGAGATGAAGGAGCGTAGCCGTAGCTACG
>CAMWNG010000004.1 GCA_947175575.1 uncultured Bacteroidales bacterium
TTTTATAACGGATGGCACACTAATCTACTGATCTTGATACCTGAGTAGTTACCTCAGGCTGCGGCTAATGTGTTAATAAACATTAAGCACTTGCCTGCTTCCATAATAATCCTTAACTTTGTAGCTGATTAAGTAGGTACTGTTGTACCTTGAATCAGACATATTTTTAATTGAAAACTTACAGTTTCAAGCATTCTCGCATATTTTCAAGAAATTAAACCGAACCACATTACCATATGAGAATTAAACGTGTCGTTCTGTCACTTTTTATGGCTCTGTCGTTCTTAGCGTCAGCTATGTCCGATGACCAAGTTATATCATATATAAAAAGTCAGACAGCAGCAGGAAAAAGTAGTCAGCAGATTGGTCAGGAACTGATGGCTAAAGGTGTAACACCCGAACAAGCCGAACGAATCAAGGCAAGACTCGAAGCCGAACAAAACAATGAGACGTCACCCGTTGACATGAACATCGGCGGCGCAAGCAGAGAGAGACGTCATGACGCTTCTAACGACATCTCTTCCGAAACTATGGTAGAAGTGGATCGTGCAGTGGATGAAGGCCGTAATGGAAAGGTTTCCCGCAATCAGATTTATGGGCACAAGGTTTTCAACTCACGGGCACTTACATTCGAACCCAACGACAATCTTCCCACACCACAGAATTACAAGCTTGCTCCCGGTGATGAGATAGTAATTGATATATGGGGTAAATCGGAAGATCATCTCCGTCAGACTATTTCGCCCGAAGGAAGTATAATGATTTCGCAACTCGGCCCGGTATATCTTAATGGTATGACCATCAACGAGGCCAATCAACATATAAAAAATACTTTCTCACGCAAATATGCCGGTCTTAATGATTCGGACACGGATATCAAGGTCACACTCGGACAAGTGAGATCAATTCAGATTGATATTCTTGGTGAAGTAGCCACACCCGGAACATTCCGGCTTTCACCGTTCTCTACCGTTTTTCATGCGCTTTACCGTGCCGGCGGAATTAACGACATCGGTACTCTCCGAAACATTCAGGTTCTCCGTAACGGAAAGAAAATTGCCGGTGTGGATATTTACGATTATCTTTTCAATGGCAAGACCGCTGGAAACATTCGTCTGCAGGAAGGTGATGTAATTATCGTTCCGCCCTACGAGCAGCTCGTAAACATCGAAGGTAACGTAAAACGCCCCATGTACTATGAACTCAAACCGGACGAAACCCTTAAGGATATTCTGGACTATGCCGGCGGTTTCACCGGAGATGCATATGAAAGCATGGTCAAAGTAGCCCGTCAGGCCGGTACTGAAAATGAGCTCTATAATATCGAGACCGGCGAGTATGCCACATACAAGCTTAAAGACGGCGATATGATCACTGTTGGCACAATCCTCGATCGTTATACAAACAGAGTTGAAGTCAAAGGCGCTGTATATCGTCCCGGCCTTTTCGCTATCGGCAACGATATCAAAACTATCAGCGATCTTATCAATAAAGCTGATGGTGTGACCGATGATGCTTACACTGAACGCATCCTTCTTTATCGTGAGGATGATGCACTTAATCTGCAACTTATTGCGGTTGATCTTAAGAAAATTTTGAATGGCACCGCTCCCGATATTGAACTGAAGCGAAATGACCTTATCGTGATCTCCAGCATCCATGAGCTTGAAGATCGCGGGGCTTTGACTATATCGGGCCAAGTTGCCCGTCCCGGTAGCTATCCGTTTGCTGCCAACACTACATTAGAAGACCTTATTTTCCAGGCCGGCGGTTTACTTGAAGGTGCATCTACGGCGCGCGTTGATGTGTCCCGTCGAATTATCGATCCCACTTCGACTGTACAGACTCAGAAACTTTCCCAAATATATTCTCTCTCTATTGAAAATGGTCTTGCCGTCGGTTCCGGTAAAGGCTTTATTCTTATGCCTTATGACCAGGTGATCGTGCGAACAAGTCCGGGATATTCCGCCCAAAAATCGATTTCTGTTAAAGGAGAAGTTCTCTTTGAAGGAGATTATGTATTGGAGAAACGGAACGAACGTATTTCCGACATAATTCGCCGCGCAGGTGGAATTCTTGATGATGCTTATATCAAAGGAGCACACCTGACACGAAAAATGTCAGAGGATGAATACACCGCAAAACGCGAGGCACTCCGCTTCGCACTCACAAACAGCGGCGAGAATAATTCTGACTCCATCTCGATTTCAAAGGTTCAGTTAGCCAATACATATAATGTTGGTATAAACCTTGAAAAAGCCCTTCAGTACCCAGGCTCTCATTATGATATGGTGCTTCAGCCCAACGACGAACTGTATATTCCCGAACAGCAGAGCGTAGTACGTATCTCCGGTGATGTTATGTATCCCAATGCTGTGGTTTATGAGCCCGGCGCCACCTTGAAATATTATATAGCTCAGGCCGGCGGTTACGGTCAATCTGCCAAAAAGAACAAAGCCTTCGTTATTTATATGAACGGAACAGTAGCACAAGCCAAAGGAAATACTGTTATTGAGCCGGGCTGTCAGATTATCGTTCCATCAAAGCGTCAGGGAACAGGTCCGAACTGGGAGAAAATCCTGTCAATCATATCCGGTGTGACATCCGCCGGAACAATGGCTGCAACAATAGCATATCTGTTTAAGAACTAAGACTATGTCCGACGAAAATATTACTAATAGCTCAGAGAATCAAGAATCGGAAATCGATCTCATGGAGCTTGCGATGACTCTGTGGAAACAGCGTCGCAAAATCATTAAATGGTGTATATGCGGAGCCGTTATAGGATTGATTGTAGCATTCAGTATTCCAAAAGAGTACACGACATCAGTCGCTCTGGCTCCGGAATGGAATAATAACAAATCCAGCAATACCGGTCTAAGTGCGCTTGCTTCAATGGCTGGACTCAATTTAGGTTCATCCGGCGGCACCGAAGCTCTGTTTCCTATTCTCTATCCGGATGTCGTTCGCTCGGTACCTTTCATAACAGGACTTTTCGATGTTAAAGTCCGCCTGTCGGAAGAAGATTCAACCACAATGACGGTTCAGCAATATGTTACGAACGAAGTCCGCGCACCGTGGTGGTCGTATATTATGGGCCTTCCGGGTCAACTTATTGGAATGATGTTTTCATCTGATGAAGAAGGCGAGCAAGACCATAAATTGGATAATTTCAACCTGACTCAGGAAGAATTCGGGCTGTACATGTTCCTTCAGAACAGTATCGCGGCAAACTATGACATGAAAACTGCAATTGTCTCGATTAGTGTTACGATGCAGGATCCTCTGGTATCTGCCCTGTTGGCTGATACTGTCGTAACCAGATTGCAGGAATATATCACTGATTACCGCACAAATAAAGCACGGCAAGATCTTGAATATGAGCTGATGCTCAACGAGAACGCGAAAAAGAACTACTATGAGGCTCAACAGAAATATGCCGAATTCCTTGATAGAAACCAAGGGCTCGCGTTCCACATCTCTCAAACTGAGAAAGAACGGCTCGCCAACGAATCTTCACTCGCCTTCAACCTCTACAACCAGACGGCACAACGTGTTCAGGCCGCTCAGGCTAAGGTACAGGAGACAACTCCCGCATATGCCGTAATAACTCCTGCAACTGTTCCTCTCTATGCAAGCCGTCCCAGAAAAGCTATGATTCTCATTGGTTTCACATTTCTGGCATTTGTTGCGTGTGCTGCATGGATTCTTTTCGGTCAACCTATGTTGAAAAACTACAGAGAGAAAATAAATGCGGAAAAACAGCAGGATGATTCTGACGCTACCGAAACTAAAGAATGATTTGCCGTAAAGCAATACTTTTTATAGCGATTATAATTACATCTTCCCGTGCCATATCCCAAGGCCGGGAAGATGATATTTTTATGCAGTTGATATCGGCGTGTAACTCTTCCACGGATACAATTTGCAGTGATACGGTCCTCATTGAGCCTCTTAGATTCGTTGAGGCAACTGTAGATACAATACCGAACATTTATCAGCCGGCAAGAAGCACACGTAGGCCTCATGATTACGGGATCGGCGCCCTCAGCATGATCACCGATGCTTACACCGGTCATCAATACTATTCAAACGGAGCGTGGGACATCCCGGATCAGGCATACTACAATACAGTGGTGCAACCGCCTGTCAGCGGAATTCGCTTCCCCATCAAAAGAGAACAGCGCATTACTTCACGGTTCGGATTTCGTTCGGAATATAACCGTATGCATTTCGGGATGGATATCTCCATGAATGCAGGCGACACTGTAAAATGCTACATGCCCGGAACCGTTAGTAAAGCGAACTATGACAAGGGCTACGGAAATTATCTTGTTATCGTCCACGATAATGGATTGGAAACCCGATATGCACATCTACAGAAGATACTCGTCTCGCCCGGACAGAGAGTCAATGAGCAGGAAGGGATGGCTCTCAGCGGAACATCCGGAAATTCCACAGGACCACATCTGCATATCGAAACCAGATTCAGAGGCATACCCATTGATCCGGAGTCCGTTTTCGACTTCATAATTTCTGATTAACCTTAACCTCTTCTATTTTTGATTTTTTACAAGCGAACTTAAATCCCGAGTGGATGTTATTATATTCAAAGACATTAATGACATCACACTATGAAAATCGCAAATAATATACTCGAAACTATCGGCGAGACTCCGATGGTCAAAATAAACAATCTCCCCCACCCCGCAGGTGTAAATATATATGCTAAAATCGAAGGACAGAACCCCTCGGGCAGTATAAAAGACCGCATAGCCATTAAGATGCTTGAAGCCGCCGAGACTGACGGACGTCTACGTCCGGGGCAGACTATTCTTGAGCCGACATCCGGCAATACAGGCATCGCTTTAGCCGTTGCCGGAGTTGTGAAAGGATATCCGGTAGAAATCGTAATGAGCCGTTCCGTGTCGGAAGAACGAAGGAAAATTTTACGCTCGTACGGCGCAAAGATACATCTTACTCCGGCCGATCAAGGCACTGACGGCGCTATCCGGTACGCCCGCAAACTCCGTGATGAAAATCCTGAAAAATATTTCATGCCGGATCAATTCTCCAACCAGGGCAATTATATGGCGCACTTTCAGAACACCGCCCTTGAAATTTGGCAGCAGACCGACGGCAAAATTGATTATCTTGTATCCGCCATTGGAACTTCAGGTACCATCATGGGGCTTTCCAAATTCCTCAAAGCCATGAATCCCGACATAAAAGTCGTATGCGCCCAACCCGTTAAGGGTCACTATATCCAGGGACTCAAAAATCTTGAAGAAGCGATCGTCCCCCACATCTATGACCCTTCACGCATTGACTTCCAGGAAATGGTAGAAAGCGAAGAGGCTATTGATATGGCACGCCAGCTCATACGCAAAGAAGGTATATTTGCCGGCATGAGCAGCGGAGCCGCTATGCTTGCAGCTCTTCGTACAGCCCAAAAAATCAAAGAAGGAAATATAGTGGTGATTCTTCCCGACAGGGCAGATAAATATCTATCCACAGTTATGTTCGAACCTTTTGATGAAGCACATGCAACTGCTGATGAACAATAAGTTATACATGCATAAAGACAAGACGAATGCAAAATGCCAATTCAATGACAAAAAAGTTACATAAACACTTGCCCAACTCAAAAAAATAGAGTAACTTTGCACTCGCAAATGGTCCTATAGCTCAGTTGGTCAGAGCACCTGACTCATAATCAGGGAGTCCTAGGTTCAAGCCCTAGTGGGACCACTGAAAATTGTCAAGCAGTTATGATCGGTATCGTAACTGCTTTTTCTTTTACATTTAATTCAAATATTATGCGTTGTGCTCGGCAACCAATGGGATAAAAAGTCGCGGAGAGCAGTGTTTGCGGAGGGTGTTATGTGGGGTGATTATTGCACATGTGAGGTTTTTGAAGTATCTTTGTGCGATGAAATTTTTTCGCCGCTCAATCTTTATATTATTAATGTGTCAGTCGTTGCCGCTATGGGCGATCAACGATACGACTTCCACGGTGCGGGAACCTCATGTTCTGCGTGAGGTTGAAGTTTTAGGCTTGAAGCAGATGCCTGTGCAGACTGTGCTACCGGTGACACGTCTTGGTCGCGCGCAGGTCAACGAACTTGGCATTGAGGCCGTCAAAGATATCGGCGATGTTGTCCCTAATCTCTATACTCCGGCATATGGCTCCCGAATGACATCCTCGATCTATATGCGCGGACTCGGTTCCCGAATTGATCAGGCCGTGGTAGGTCTGACAGTCGACGGTGTGCCGGTGATGAACAAGGACGCTTACGATTTCGATATTCCTGATATAGCACTTGTTGAGGTATTGCGTGGTGCACAAAGTGTGCTGAATGGAAGAAATGCGATGGCAGGGCAGATCAATATACATACTCTTTCGCCGCTTACCACCAGGGGCTGGCGTGCTTCCGCGCAGTATGGCCGCAACAATGACACCCGTGTCAATGTCGGAGGTTATTTCGGAATTAACGACGTGCTATCTGCTTCTTTATGTATCGATTACGGTCACTCTGACGGCTATTTCCGCAACGAATACAACCACAGACGGGTCGGATTGGAAAACAACGGATCAGCCCGTTGGAAAACCGTCTGGCACCCTACTCCCGCACTTTCACTGACAAATACCGCGGCATTAGGCATAGCACGTCAAAGCGGCTATCCTTATGCGCAACTCGGCAGTGACGCCATCGCATACAATGACACCTGTTTCTATCGACGTACGTCAATTTCTGACGGTGTTACATTGGCCTGGGCAGGCAAGCGTGTGGTGGTGACATCGCTGACATCAGTACAATATTTGTCAGATAACGTAACTCTTGACCAAGATTTCACTTCGCTCGATTATTT
Source organism: uncultured Bacteroidales bacterium (assembly GCA_947175575.1). Lineage (GTDB taxonomy): Bacteria > Bacteroidota > Bacteroidia > Bacteroidales > Muribaculaceae > CAG-873. The sequence goes on from CAMWNG010000004.1 coordinate 6,874, forward strand.
CACGCTGACTCAACGACGTCACGAATTCACTGTCACTGAGGATCTTTTCACCAAGGCGTCCAGAGGAAATTACGCCTGGCTTGGCGGTGTGTTCGGCTATTATCGTCGCAGCCGTATGCATGCGCCGGTAACTTTTCTTGACACCGGCCTGCGTGAACTTATCGAGAACCGACTCACTGACATAAATCCCGGCTACCCGATAATCTGGGACTCGAGGACATTTCCACTCCTAAGCGACTTCACAACCCCTTGGCGAGGTTTTTCACTATATCATCAAAGCTCTTACACGCTGGGCGAATGGCTGTTTGAGGCCGGGCTGCGATGGGAACTCGAAAGTATCAGTTGCGATTATAGATCCAAGGCCGACGCATCCTACACGATTTATGAAAAAAAACCGGACGGGACTTTGGATCCTTACATGCAACGTAAAGTCGACATAGACGATAACGGTCACATGAAGAGCACTTTCAACCAATTGTTGCCAAAAATCGTCGTAAGTCGCAAATGGAGAAACGGCCATGCCTACGCTTCATTCACCAAAGGCTATAAATCAGGAGGCTTCAATACTCAGATGTTCAGTGATGTACTTCAGCAGCGCGTGATGGCCCTTATGGGGCTGACCATGGCTTATAAGCCAAAAGAAGTTGTGAGCTATAAACCTGAGTACAGCTGGAACTATGAGATCGGTGCGGATTGGCACAATGACAGGATTGGATTGGAGACTGTCGTATTTTTCATCGACTGCCATGACCAACAGCTCACTATGTTTCCTCCGGGCACTGTAACCGGTCGCATCATGACTAATGCCGGCCGAAGCCGATCTTTCGGAGTTGAGTTTTCCGGACATTGGCATATTACCGATGACCTGTCGTTCAACGGAACGTACGGATACACAGATGCACGGTTCCGCCGATATGACAACGGCCGAGAAAATTTCGCAGGTAAACGTGTGCCTTATGCTCCGGCACACACCTTATTCTTGCAAGGACTGTGGACCACCCCCTGGCGTCCGGCCGGACTGACAACCCAACTCAACCTCACCCTCAGAGGCACCGGAAGCATCATGTGGAACGACGCCAACACGCTCTCCCAGCCGTTTTATGCATTGGCCGGCGGATCATTCTCGTTTAAGGCGGAAAAATGGTCTCTTAAACTATGGACTGAAAATTTCACAGGTACAAGATACGATACGTTCTACTTCCAATCAATGAGCCGCGATTTCGTACAACGCGGTCGTCCGATAACATACGGAGCCACGTTACGTATTCACATCAATTAATAAACAACCACAAAATAATAAGATATGATGAAAGCATTATCAAAAGCAGTGTTGCCTGCGTTAGGCTTGCTTACCCTCGCGACAACCGGCTGCAAGAAAGACTCCCTTGACCCCGACACCATTACCGAGCAATCTCTTTCGGAATGTTTCGTAGTGGTAAAAGACTTGAATGATCCCACTGCGGTACAAACAGTTACATCAGTTAATGTAAAATATTATCTAAACTGGACTCAGGCTAAATGCGATGCGATCATATCCGGTCTGAATGTCTTCGGCACCACCCTTCCTGCCATCACTCTCTCAGACATGAAATGGACTATGGACAACAAAGGCTGGTGTGAAGTGGAAGCATCCAGACCCACACAGTCGGCAGGTTCGATCGCCAATCCGCCTGTCGTAACCGACTTCGAAATGGACTGGCTTTTCCGCATGGAACTCATAGAAGCAGCCAATACGTACGACCCTGTCGGTTATTTCGAATGTGACATCGACAACCGCTATCATCTCGTAGGTGCCAGACAACCGACCTTCATGGGCGGTATTACAGAATGTTCCTGTGCACAGCTACCCACATATTCCTATGATGACGCTGTTTACAGTATTATATTGGACTTCAAGACCATGAAAGCCACAATGTCCATTACCGGTGCTAAATTCAACGAACATATGCCGGCGCTTGACATGCAGTTCGCCGGCATAGACTTCACATACGGAGAAAAACAAGGAAGTTTCGTACTCAGTTGCGACGCCCTGACGCCCTCGATCGGAGGTTCGCCCATGGCAGGATTCCCCATCTCCAACCTGAAAGCTGAGGTTTATCCGGGTCATCAGACCGAAATATATTTCGAATGTACGCCTGAAACAATGCCCATGAGCTTCCAGGTTAGAGCCTCGGTAACCGGCGCCGATTATCAGGCCATCCTCTGATTTTACCCCGAATTTCAGAAAAAAAATTCAGATTTATGGGTAATGTGACTTGTGGTGTCAAAATTTTTGCTAATTTTGCACTTACGAATCTTACCCAACTGAAAAACTAAAACACATATCAAATATGGCAACTAAACCCTTCAGATACTCTCCGATGTTCCCTCTCGGGGCAGACACCACGGAGTATTACCATCTTACTTCCGATTATGTAAAAGTGGAAAACTGGGGCGGTCATGAATTTCTCGTGGTTGATCCTGAAGCACTTACAGTACTGGCACGCCAGTGCACACACGACAATGCATTCATGCTGCGTCGGGAACATAACCAGATGGTAGCCAATATACTTGCAGATCCCGAGGCTTCTGAAAACGATAAGTTCGTCGCACTCACAATGCTGCGTAATGCCGAAGTAGCTGCAAAAGGGCAGCTTCCTTTCTGTCAGGATACCGGTACGGCTATCGTCGCAGGTTACAAAGGCCAGTGTGTCTACACAGGATGCGATGATGCGGAAAAACTGTCTCTCGGCGTATATCAGACATATACTACCGATAACCTACGCTACTCTCAGAACGCGCCTCTGAGCATGTATGAAGAAGTCAACACCGGTTGCAACCTCCCTGCTCAGGTTGATATTCACGCCGAAGAAGGCGATGAATACCATTTCCTGTTTGTGGCAAAGGGCGGAGGTTCAGCAAACAAGACCTACCTCTATCAGGAAACCAAGGCGCTTCTCAACCCTGAAAAACTCGTGCCGTTCCTTGTGGAGAAGATGAAGAGTCTCGGCACAGCAGCTTGTCCCCCCTACCATATAGCATTCGTAATCGGCGGTACCTCAGCTGAGAAAAATCTTGAAACCGTAAAGAAAGCATCCGTAAAATATTACGACAATCTGCCTACTCATGGCGACGAAACAGGCCACGCATTCCGTGATCTCGAACTTGAGAAAGTGCTCAAGAAAAAAGCAGAAGAACTCGGACTCGGAGCACAGTTCGGCGGCAAATATTTCGCCCATGACATACGCGTGATTCGCCTCCCGCGCCACGGTGCATCACTTCCAATCGGACTCGGTGTCAGCTGTTCGGCCGACCGTAACATCAAAGCGAAGATCAACCGTGAAGGACTTTGGGTAGAGAAACTCGACAGCAATCCGGGCGAACTCATCCCTGAACAATATCGCAAGCAAGGAGAGGGCGACGTTGTCAAAATCGACCTCAACCGTCCCATGCAGGAAGTGCTCGCCGAACTGAGCAAATATCCTGTTTCGACCCGTTTATCTCTAAAAGGCACTATTATTGTAGGCCGAGATATCGCCCACGCCAAGATCAAGGAACGTCTTGACAAAGGCGACCCCATGCCCCAATACCTTAAAGACCACCCCATCTATTATGCCGGTCCTGCCAAAACGCCCGAAGGCATGCCGTCCGGATCATTTGGTCCGACCACAGCCGGCCGTATGGACTCTTATGTGGATCAATTCCAGTCAGTCGGTGGTTCGATGATCATGATAGCCAAAGGCAATCGTTCCAAACAGGTGACTGACGCCTGCCACAAACACGGAGGGTTCTATCTCGGCTCGATCGGCGGACCCGCCGCTGTGCTCGCACAGAACTCGATTAAGAAGGTTGAATTGCTCGAATATCCTGAACTTGGCATGGAAGCCATCTGGAAAATCGAAGTCGAAGATTTCCCTGCATTCATCCTTGTGGACGATAAAGGCAATGATTTCTTCACCGAGATCACTGAGAAATGTGCAGCCTGCGGTCTCAATCCTGCCAAATAAAATCGTTATAACCAGCTCGGGGGATGAACATTTTAATTGATTAGAGTGTTTACCGAATCAGGAGAATGTCTCTCCCCCGACACGATTAGAATAATATTCGGACCATAACTACTTAAAATTCAATATATGCACTTAACACCGAAGGAGCTTGACAAACTCCAACTCCTCATGCTGGGCATGATTGCCGAACGTCGTAAAAACAACGGTATCAAGCTTAACTATCCCGAGACAGTGGCCTACATCACCTCACACGCTCTCGAAGGCGCCCGTGCCGGTAAAACAGTTGAAGAAGTGATGCACGATGCAGCTCAACTCCTCACAAAAGATGATGTTATGGAGGGCGTAGCCGACATGATTAACCTTCTTCAGGTTGAAGCCGTGTTCACCGATGGCTCTCGTCTTGTTAGTATCCATCATCCCATCAAGTAACCAACAGCCTAACACCCTGAAACTATGAGCACAACTAACAATTCGCAAGCTCAGGCACAGTCTGCGGACCAGACTCCCAAGGCTGCCTCGAATCCTCCACAGTACCTTGCTGACGCACCGAACGCAAACGGATATTCCACTCCAACAGGCGTTTTCACCGGTGAGCCAGACATCATGTATCCCAACACTCCCGGGTTCACTCCCAAGGAATATGTACCCGTAGGAGGTGTCATTCTCGCTGACGGTGATCTGCAATACAATGTTAACCGTCGCACCAAGACACTTAAAGTGCGCAATACCGGCGACCGTCCCATCCAGATCGGTTCTCATTTCCATTTCTTCGAAGTGAACCGATATATGGAATTCGATCGTCCCGCCGCATTCGGTTACCACCTCAATATTCCCGCCACCACTGCCATACGTTTTGAACCGGGCGAAGAGAAAGAAGTGGAAATCGTATCATACGCCGGCAAGATGCGTGTAATCGGCTTTAACGACCTCGTTGACGGTTACACCGGTCTGGAAGACTCCCCCACATATTATCCTCACTACCTCCGCGCTATCAAACGCATGGAAGAGTATCAGTTCAAATCGGAAACTGCAGAGCAAGCCGACGCGGAATTCACAACCCCAAGCAAATAAACGACTATGGCTACCATATCAAGACAAGAAAACAATAACCTTTTCGGACCTACCGTAGGCGATAAAATCCGCCTGGCTAACACAGATCTGTATGTTCAGATAGAAAAGGACCTCCGCGTACTTGGCGACGAAGTGGTGTACGGCGGCGGTAAAACTATCCGCGATGGCATGGGTACAGCGAATACCATCACTGAAAAAGGTGGCTCGCTCGACCTGGTAATCACTAACGTGACCATTATCGACCCCATTCTTGGCGTAGTCAAAGCCGACGTAGGCGTGAAAGACGGTAAAATCGCCGGTATCGGTAAGGCTGGTAATCCCAACATCATGCAAGGTGTGACTCCGACCCTCTGCACCGGTCCCTCGACCGACGCAATATCCGGTGAACACATGATTCTGACAGCAGCCGGCATCGACGGCCATGTACACTTCATCTCACCTCAGCAGGCATATAACTGCCTGAGTAACGGTATCACCACCCTCATCGGCGGCGGTATCGGCCCGACTGACGGCTCTAATGGTACAACGATCACATCCGGTCGCTGGAACATGCACCAGATGATGCGTGCTGCCGAAGGCCTCCCCATCAATATGGGATTCCTCAGCAAAGGTAACTCAAGCGTGCGTGAAACCCTTGACGAACAGATTCTGGCAGGTGGCATGGGCTTCAAGATCCACGAAGACTGGGGTTCTACACCCGCTGCAATTCGCGCATGTATGTCATCTGCCGACGACTTCGATGTTCAGGTCTGCATCCATACCGATACTCTGAACGAAGGTGGATACGTTGAAGACACACTTGCTGCCATCGACGGACGTACCATCCATACATACCATACCGAAGGTGCAGGCGGCGGTCACGCACCCGACCTTCTGAAAGTGGCTTCCATGGCCAATGTGCTCCCCTCGTCAACCAATCCTACCCTCCCCTACGGCATCAACTCCGAGGCTGAGCTGTTTGACATGATCATGGTATGTCACAACCTCAACCCCAACATCCCCTCCGACGTGGCATTCGCAGAAAGCCGCGTGCGTCCCGAGACACAGGCTGCCGAAAACGTATTCCACGACCTCGGTATCATTTCCATGGTTTCGTCTGACTCACAGGCTATGGGGCGTGTTGGTGAATCTTTCATGCGTACCTTCCAGATGGCCTCCTACATGAAGTCCGTACGCGGTAAACTGAAAGAAGATTCCGACGAGAACGACAACTTCCGTGTTCTCCGCTATCTCGCTCAGATCACCATCAACCCTGCCATCACCTACGGTATTAACGATATCCTCGGGTCGATCGAAGTTGGTAAGATGGCTGACCTCGTGCTCTGGGAACCCGCATTCTTCGGCACAAAACCCAAACTTGTCATCAAGGGTGGCCTTATCAACTGGGCAGCGATGGGCGATCCAAACGCATCGCTTCCCACACCTCAACCTGTGACCATGCGTCCGATGTTCGGTGCCTTTGGCGAAGAGCTCGCAAAGACCCGCGTGACCTTCACCTCTCAGGCTGCCGCTGAAGCCGGCATCAAGGAGCACCTGCATCTCAAGAGCGAAGTTTACGCCGTGCACGGCACACGCCAGATCGGCAAGGCCAACATGGTTCGCAACACCGCTACCCCCCACATCGAAGTGAATCCCGACACATTCTGGACCTATGTCGACGGTGTACTGGCTACAGTTCCCCCGGCAAAAGTTCTGCCGATGGCACAACTTTATTGGTTCTCATGATGAATTAACCCCATAGGACGAACCCGGAAGGAGATGTCTTTCCGGGTTCGCCTGTATTATGAGTCATTCACCTTATATAAAAAAATTGAAATGGACATAATAACCGAAATCATAGGCAATATACACCGTCCTGAATGGGATGGTAAACTCGACGGTTTCGATGTCGAATCCGTTTTCCTTGACCAATGGACCGCACAGAAAAGCCGTTTTCTGGCTAAAGGTGACAAAGGAAATGAATTTCCTATCGCATTAAAACGACACTCTCAGATTGTGGACGGTGATATCGTCGCATATGATCCTGAAAAACACACGGCTGTTGTTCTCCGACTTAACCTTAGTCCTGTTCTGGTCGTGGATCTCGGTGGCATAGCCTCACGCACCCCCGAAGACATCATACGCATATCGGTCGAACTCGGACATGCTATCGGCAACCAGCATTGGCCGGCTGTAGTCAAAGGAACGAAGGTTTATGTACCACTGACCGTCGACCGCAAAGTGATGATGTCGGTACTTGAAACCCATCATATCGAAGGCATCACTTTCAACTTCCATGAAGGTCTTGACGTCATACCGTTCCTTGCGCCTCATGAAATGCGACGTCTGTTCGGTGGCGCCGGTCAGGAGAGCCATGAACACGTACACGCCCACACTCATGTTCACGCCGACGGAACAGAACACGCTCATCCACACACACATCCCCACGGCGACCACGAACATCATAACCACACTCACTGATGGATACCGGCAAAGACTCAAGGATTACCCGACTCTCTCATCTCATTCAGTTCAGCGACGCTACCTTCCCCGTAGGTACATTCTCGTTCTCCAACGGTTTGGAGACAGCTGCCTATGAAGGTATAGTTACCGATGCCCGGTCACTTGAGGAATTTTCACGTTCTGCGGCACGTCAGGCCGCATTCTCCGACGGTGTCACTGCACTTGCCGCCATGCGGGCTGCAAAAGCCGGAGATTATGACGGCATTCTCAAGGCAGACCAAGGTCTCATCCTGTTCAAGATGAACGATGAGGCCAGACTGATGCTGCGACGTATGGGCAAGAAACTTGCCGAGCTGGCCGCGCGCATGACACCGGATCCCTTAATCACAAAGTGGCTCGAAGACATCAACGCCGAAAGGACCCCGGGTACCTACCCCGTGGCCCAGGGCCTAATCTTTACGGCAGCAGGACTGGATGAGGAGGAGCTTTTCGCTTCACATCAGTATGGCGTGATCAACATGGTGCTGGGAGCCGCCCTGCGCCTTGTCCGAGTTTCCCATTACGACACTCAGGAGATTCTCTACCGGCTCGCAAAAGAAATTCCTGCGCTTTACGAGGAGGCGCGAGAGATGAATTTTGATGACATGAATGCCTTCGTACCGCAGATTGACATTCTCGCTTCTCTTCACGAAAAAGGATCAATGCGCATGTTTATGAGTTAATGAGTCTGATTTTTACATCATATTATTACGATTACTAACCGATAATAAATTGAATATTCATATATGAGCACATGCAGAATAGGAGTCGGCGGACCGGTCGGCTCCGGCAAGACATCACTGATTGAAGCCATAACCCCGCGCCTACTCGAACGCGGGATGAAAGTGCTGATCATAACCAATGACATTGTGACCACTGAAGATGCGAAACACGTGCGCAAAATTCTCAAGGGAGTTCTGGCTGAAGACCGTATCATAGGCGTTGAAACCGGCGCATGCCCACACACCGCCGTACGCGAGGATCCGTCAATGAATATTGCCGCTGTCGAGGAAATGGAAACGAAATTCCCGGATGCAGACATAGTTTTCATTGAAAGTGGTGGCGACAATCTCACACTCACTTTCTCCCCCGCTCTGGTCGATTTCTTCATCTATGTCATTGATGTTGCCGCCGGCGACAAGATTCCCCGTAAGGATGGCCCCGGCATTTCGCACAGTGACATACTGGTCATCAATAAGACCGATCTGGCTCCATATGTCGGCGCTTCGCTTGAGGTTATGGATCACGACTCACGGTTAATGCGCCCCGGCAAACCGTTCGTATTCACCAACTCCATGACTGGTGAAGGCATGGAAGAGCTGATAGATCTCATTTATAAGATGGCTCTTTTCGACAAAGCACATTGATCAGTCATGGATTATTCCAAAGTTTCAGGCAAGATATTTTCAGATGCTCCGGACGTCGACTTCTCGCACGCCCGGGAGATGGCTCCGTATCTTGAAGAACCCAAAGCCATGTATGTCGGCGCGCCGGGCAAACGGGGCTATCTCAATCTGGGTTTCGAACTCGACCGGCAGGGTAAATCCATAATGCGTGAACTTGACCGACGTGCGCCGCTCATCGTTCAGCAGGAACTATATTTCGACGAAGAACTACCCGGACTGCCTTGCGTCTACATCCTGTCGTCGGGGGGGCCGAACGTAGACGGAGACAGATACACCCAGAATATCTCGCTCAAGAAGGACTCGATGGCGTTCATATCCACCGGCGCGGCCACCAAGCTGGCGTCAATGGTGTATAACTATTCAGGAATGATTCAACGGATAAATCTGGAAGAAGGTGCATATCTCGAATATCTTCCAGAACCGGTCATACCACATAGCCATACGAGATTTATCTGCGACACATGTCTGACAGTGCATCCCACGGCCACCGTCGTTTATGCCGAAACATATATGGCAGGACGCAAATATCACAATAATGAACTTTTCAAATTCGATATTCTTTCGGTTTGCAGTCATGGTGAGCGTCCCGACGGCACTCCTCTTTTCCGTGAGAAATTCATTATATCTCCGCCACAGATGCCTGTACGCGAGGTCGGCATAATGGCAGGATATGACGTCTTTGCCAATGTAATCGTTATGACTCCTCAGGACAAAGTGGCCGAGATCTACGACGCCACAACTCCATTCATTGACAAAGAGAACCGTCTTGCCGCCGGCATTACACATCTTCCCAACGGCGCAGGCCTGCTTTTCAAGGTGCTTGGAATGGAACCGGGACCGGTTAAAAAGGTAGTAAGGGAATTTGTATCCACAGTACGCCGGGCTATCAAAGGCGTACCCCTGCCCGAGGAATTCCCCTGGAGATAAGTTAGAAAGCCTGCGTTAAGCAGGCTTTCTTATTTATCAATCCGTTCAATGGGGATAGTACATCTTAATCTGGCCGTCGATGCAGCATACTGCCATTGTGCGCCATCCGGGGTGGAAAATTTTCCCAGGATAAAGCGTTCATGACGCCTGATACCGCCTCGAACCACATACGCGTCCTCGGTAATAAACGGATCGGCCCCGGTGGCATCATGAAACGCACAATATAAATAACCGTCCTTGATAAAATAATCATTATTTCCCGGAACTTTTTCACCCGGATTCACTGTAATATCTTCTAACACGGATGGGATAAAAACAGCACTGCGCATGTGTCCGTTATCATATCTGTTACTGAGATTAGCTGCATTTGTACCTGGTTGAAACGGAAGTCGGGAACCACGCCCTAATGACGCCTGTAAGATGTCCTTTTCTGCCAGAATCTCTGTGAAAATCGGCTTACAATTCACTTGTTCATACTTTGCCAGAGCAGGTAAGAATATTTTTCGGACTTTAAAAACTTCTTTTGTCACAGCCGTGAAATGCCATACAAGCAGAAGAGTAATTGCAGCTGAAAAAACGAGGCCAATACGTCGTGGAATATATAGATGACTTAATATATAAATATATCCTATATATACAATCGAGAGACCAAACCATGCGCATCGGTCCATCAACGGCAAAAGACAATGAAATAGGACTGCCGAAAGGCCTGCGGCACAAAACATCGCAAGCATTGAAACAGAAACTGACTCCGTAAATTCCCGACAGTATTTAAGTTTGAACCTGCCGCCCGCACATTTCAGACCAATAATAACCAACGATATTACAATAAAAAACCATATCGATTTATAGTGAAAGATCGTGTCGGCGGTAATCGGGAATTCACCCAATGCGTAATCGGTTTTATGTAATATATATGCCGGCGCAAGAAAATGTACCGTGCCGAAAAGAAGCGTGACAATGAGCGTTGATATCCGCTTGCGCGTCAGGGCAGTTTTATCGAATAACATAAAGGCTGCCATACCTGCGACTAATGTGAATCCAGCAGCCTCATGCGACCATGCCGTTATTGCACCCATAACCGGTGCAAGCAGCTTTCCGGCACTCCGGCTCAAAAAAAGACGCAATGTGACCAACACAAACGCACATGGCACTACATAATTCAGATAAAAGGCAGCGGAAAGCATATATTCCTCCCAGGGCAGTCCGAGCAGCCACATGACTACCAAGACCGCTATCAGCACCGGCCGGCGCCAACCACACCCGACAATGCGTATGGCCTCGACAAAAGAAACTAACCAGCAGATTGCCGCCGCTAATCCGGTAAAAATTCGATAATCAAACGGTTGAAGGAATACGAATATCTGATTTGGCAGTCTTATGTTATCAGTATTTGCACGCTGAATGAGAGACTGTACGCAAGCACCGAATTTACCATATCCCTCAGACACGAATTCCCTATACTCACTAAGATACCAGTAGTCATCAATCACCGGACAACCGAACATCCAAATCACACTCATGCCGACAACTGTCACCATGACTATGATTACAGAAAGCCATTGATCAAGCGAAAATTTGGGTGTTTTCAACATATGGCAACATGAATTCTTTGCAAAGTTAACAAAATAATCCGGAACATGCGAACTATTGAATGTCGTTTCGGGTTATTATTGAAAATATGTCTAATCTATAATTATATAAAAATGAAGAAATGGCTTTTAGCAACTATGATTTTGCTTGCCGGGGCAGGCATAATACAGGCACGTGATAACTATGCACGCGACATCAAAACCCTTCCTGCTGCAGCCCAAGCGGAGATAAAGAATAATTTCAAGGCCGGTGTCAGTGTAATCAAGATTGACAAAGATCTTGGACGTATAAGCGAATATGAAGTTATTCTTACCGATGGAACTGAAATTACATATGATTCCAAAGGTAACTGGAAAGATGTCGAAGTCGCGCCTAATCATGAAGTTCCTGCAGTCTATGTTCCCGCTCCGGTGAGAGAATACGTCAAAAAATCTCATAAAGGGACTAAAATTGTCGGTATAGAAAAAGAGCGCAAAGGGTATGAAGTTACACTATCTAACGGCATAGACATTAAATTCTCTGCTGACGGATCTTTTCTTAAATACGACTGAATTCTCGCTCAACATAGTATCTGAGATTCAGGGAAATGCGAAAATTTCTTAAATTTTTGGCATTTCCCTGAATTTTTGTCCGGTACAATGCGAAAATTCAAGACAAAATGCTTACCTTTGCTTTCTAAATTCGCCATTGCTCCTGCTTTGCGCATTTCAATCAGTATCAAATAGGTAATAAATCAAATCTCACACAATACAAAGTATAATGAAAAAGCTCTACCCTGCTCTGCTTATGGCCGGACTCGCACTCGGTGCTTCGGCTCAGAATAAGTTTGACGCCCAGAGTGTCATGCTCCTTCAGACATACAAGGATATGCAGGTCTATCCGACAGCTGTACACGTAATGCCGGTAGACGCTCCTTTCGACCTCAAGAATATCGTTTCACGCGCTGATTCTAAAGTATCCGTGCTTGTACGTCTGGCCGACGGTGTCTCAGCGTCTTCATTTGAAAATGAAGGCTTCGAGGTTATCACTGACCTTGGCGATATGGCTATCCTCAGCGGCACTATGGATGACATCGCCGCTTTGCAGGATAATCCTGCTGTTCTTTCGGCATCATTCGGTGGAAAAGTTAAACCCATGCTTGAACGCAGCCGCGAAGTTACAGGAATGGACGTTGTTCAGGCCGGTGGCGACGGTCTCCCACAGGCTTACACGGGCAAAGGCATTATTGCCGGTATCTTTGACACCGGTATGGATCCAAATCATGCCAATTTCCTGGACGCTGATAAGAATCCACGTGTCAAAGTCATCTACCACTACCCTAACAACAACGGTACCGCTATCACCTACTCTACACCGGAACGCGTCAAGAATTTCACTACCGACAATGCTAATGAAACTCATGGCACTCATACCACAGGCTGTATGGCAGGTTCATACAACGGTCGTGGCGGTAAAGTAGCGACATTCCGTCCCAACGGCACTGTGCTGTCATCTGCAACCACAAGGAACCCTTACTACGGTATGGCCACCGAAAGCGAAATCGCCATGGGTTGCGGCCCCCTCTATCTTAATAATGTAATTGCCGGTGTTGAAAAATTAATCACCTATGCGAAGAATGCCGGTAAGCCTGTAGCCATCAATCTTTCGATCGGTAGCAATGCCGGTCCCCATGACGGCACGGATGATTACACCGCAGCTATTAACCGTCTCGGAAATGAGGCTATAATCTGTATTGCAGCCGGAAACGAAGGCGATACGAAATTGTCAATTGACCGCACTTTCACAGCCTCAGATAATTCATACAAATCGATTCTTTGGGACGGCGCATATAACTACAGTGGTACTGCTGACTTCTGGAGCGACAACTCCACTGCATTCGATTTTGACGTTCAGGTCCTCGACCGCAAAACAGGTGAAGTGAAGTATACATATAATGTTCCTGCCGGAAAAGAAGTTGCAGCTACTCTCACCACATCTAACTACACCAATCCCGGATATATCCGTGTACCTGCTTTTGACGAAGCTTTCTCTAATTCGTATCTGAATGTTACAAGCTCTGCCAACAAGAAACAAAACAATCGTTACAGTGTAACTATCAATGGTCAGATTAACTACAATCAGACCAAGAATTCAAGCCGTAACCTCGTGCTTGCGATAGTTGTGAAAGGTTCTGCCGGTCAGCGCGTTGTTGCCACCAGCGACCTTGCCGATTTCTATTCACTTGATGTCCCCGGCTATATCGACGGTAACGCTGCCATGTCGGTAAATAACCTCGCATGTGGCAAGAACACCATCTGCGTAGGCGCATGGAATGCCCGCAACACCATTCCCTCCGTAGCCGGTGCTACACTTGAATACGAAGATCTCGTGGGTCTTGAGCTCAATAATGTTGCCGGATACTCCTCTTACGGTAAACTCGTCGACGGTCGTGTCCTTCCCGACATCTGCTCACCCGGCACTGCAATCGTTTCTTCGATTTCAACTCCTTATGCCGAATTAGTACTCGCAGAGGATTCACGTTACATCAATTATCTCTCTGCAAGTCAGACTTATAACAATCGTGCTAACTATTGGGAAGCCCAGCAGGGCACTTCGATGGCGACCCCTATCGTTACAGGTAGCATCATCACATGGATGGAAGCTCATAACGACCTCACCGTCTCTCAGGCTCTCGAAGCCATCAAGGCTTCCGCAGTAATTGACGCTGATGTTACATCATACAGCCCGCGCGAACAGTGGGGCGGCGGTAAATTCAATGCCCTTGGTGGTTTGAAATACGTCCTGAACCATTTCGCCGGAATAAATGATGTGATTGCCGACGCTGAAACCAAGCTGGTTCTCACTCCTAACGGTTCCGACTGGGATATCTACATGCCCGGCGCATCACGAATAGATGCTTCACTTTTCAGCATTTCCGGTGCTAAAGTCGCATCCGTATCCGCTAACGGAAACGAGGCAATGCTCTCCACCGCTGATGTTGCTCCCGGTGTGTATGTCCTCACTGTTAACGGTCACGAATCACGCCGCATCGTTGTGAAATAAAGTCAAAAAAATTATATTATGAAAAGGATGCGGCTTCAGTCGCGTCCTTTTTTATATTTTTGGGATATGAATAAACATAAGATACTCTTTGCGATGCTGACAACGGCGGTCTGCGCCACAGCTGCAGAAACAGACATAAGTCTGAAATTGCATCTGTCTGCACAACCGACACACAGAGCCGAATCGCCATATCTTCCTATGGTTCTCGACATTGAGGAAGGCTCCGAGATAGCGGATATGGAAAGCCAAGGCATAAAAATATGGTATCGTCGAGGCGATATGGCCTTGGCAGCGGTTCCTCGCGATCTCTTGATCAATCCTGCCGGAATGGCAGGTATTCGCAAGGCATCTCTTGGCGGACTTTCACACCCTTTGCTTGACAAGGCCGTGCCCGACACACGTGCCGACAAAGTCCTTGATGGACTCGACGCACTACCCCGGCCTTTCGACGGAGCCGGTGTGCTTGTCGGTCTGTCCGATATCGGTTTCGACGCGACACATCCGGCCTTCGCCGGACGCATCGCAGGCTTTTCACGCTACGATCTTGCCGAAAACTCGCATGTTGATCTTCTCGCAACCGGTGAAATCACTGACTGTGCCTCCGAGACCCATGCTACTCACGTGTGTGGAATCATGGCCGGAAATGATCTTAGTGTGCCCTATCGTGGTGTGGCCCGCGGATCTGTCATCTACGCCACCACGAGCGAAGCCCTATATGACGCCAACATCCTCTGCGGAGTGGAGGAAATAATAAGTTACGGCCGCGAGCACGACATGCCTGTTGTAATTAATCTCTCTCTGGGTACAACACTTGGGCCGCATGACGGTTCCAGTGCTATGGCACGCTATCTTGACCTGTGCTCAGAAGATGCCTGCATTCTGCTGTCAGCCGGTAATGACGGCAACTCTTCCGTCAGCGCACACAAGAGATTCAGCGATGATGACACATCTGTTTCTCTCGGTTTCACATCCACACAATATGACGATCTTATGAAGTTGTCCGGCAGTGCGGATATATGGGGCGATACAGGGAAGCCGGTCAGATTGCGACTGAAGATTTGGAATCTTTATGACGAACGCTATATGTACAGCTCTGATTGGATTGATTTCGAAAGTCTTCCCGACGGCATTCTCTCAATTGATTTTGAAAAGCATCCTGACCTGAAACAATTCTTTAAAGGAACTTTGCTTGCCGCCGGACAGACAGACCCGGTTAACGGCAGATACAATATTGGAATGAATGTCAATCTCACTTCTCTGTTAAAACATCCTGACGGCGCATACAGCAATGTCCGACCTGTAATCGAACTTAGTTCCTTGCCGGGATCTGATGTGTGGGCCTATACAGCCGGAAAAATGATATTCTCAGGTCGTAGCTATCTTGGTGGAATAATCAGCGGCAGCCCCGAGCGTTCCATATCTGATATGGCTACCGGATTTCATACGGTTTCCGTCGGCTCTGCCACCACTCGCGTCACCGCTCCGGCAATAAATGGCGGTCAATATGATTGGGCAGGATTTGTCACACTTGATGAGGTAAGCAAATTCTCTTCATACGGGACACTTGACGATGGTCGCCGTCTGCCGCATTTCTGTGCTCCTGGGGCATATATAGTTTCAGCGGCAAACTCGGCATGGGTCAGCTCCGGCCATGCTGTCAATCTCGTCCCAACAGAATCCACAGGGCCGTACATGGCTGAATGCGGCACATCCATGGCTTCACCTCATGCGGCAGGAATCATGGCCCTATGGCTCGAGGCCAATCCTCAGCTCACACCACAACAGCTTCGACAGATAGCTGTTGAGACCGCCGTCGAAAGAGGGGTGGACCGGAACGACCCGCGCACAGGAGCGGGACTTATCGATGCCCTTGACGGCGTCAGACGTGCGTTGAACTTCCAAGGCGTCCACTCTCCGGAAGCCGGACTGGCAAGAATATACAGACGTGACGGACGTTTGGTAATCGAGGGCGTTGATGACACAGCGTCTGTTTCCGTTCACGACCTCTTCGGACGTCCCGTCAATGCCGATGCCTTGCCCCCGGCACCAGTTATAGTAAGGCTTACCACCGCCTCGTCCACCGTCGTACGCAAGATCTGATCTTCACGTTCTAAACATCGCCATCCCGAAAAAAAATTAAATTTTGCGGGGTGGTGATTTTTTTGTACTTTTGCAAACTAAGTTCAGATACCGAAGCAATGAAAAAGTTATTCCTCTATATATTCTCACTCCTCGCCGTCGCACCTTGTATTGTCGCTGCCGACGGTGACCTCTTTCCTTATCCCGTCCCCCCCACCGATATGGTGCGTCTCGACGAGCGTTGTGACTTTCTCGTCTCACGTTTCTGGCGTAGTTGCGATCTCAAATCCGCGATGTCAAAACGAGACAAGCTCAACGCCACTTTCGGCGATTGGATTTCCTTTATGCCATATGCGAATGCTGATACGGTTCATGTTGCAATAGAACGGTTGCTGTCCTCTGTCAGCAAATCGGGTCCTCTGACTCTCGAACTCGCTCAGATGGCAGAAGGATGGGTGTATTCCGATACCTCTGAAATTTTCAGCGAAGAAATTTATTATCCTTTCGCGAAAGCTGCCGCCGAACATAAGAAGATTTCGGGTGCTGAACGTGCCCGTTTCGAAAATCAGGTACGGATAATGGAAAATTCCGGCGTTGGAAAAACGGTCGGAACATTGGAATACACCACTGTCGACGGCAAAAAAGGCAGTATCAACGACGTACATACCCAGATGATTGTGGTTATGTTCAACGACCATGATTGCGACGCATGTACACTCGCACGCGTGCGTCTGTCGGCCGACATAAACGCCAACGCACTCATACGCAACAATCTTCTCTCCGTATTGTGTATCGAACCTAACGCGGCTTCCGAAGAATGGAAAGCAGCCGCCGCGGGATTTCCTCAGGAATGGACGGTAGGTTGCTGGGAAGATGCAGACGAATATTTCTCCATCAACAGCTCGCCGACCATCTACCTTCTGAACTCCAGACACAAGGTGCTTGCAAAAAACGTCAGGATAGATGATCTGCTGTCGGCTCTGGCAGCCATGCGTCAACAGGCCGGCCTATGAGAGTTGCCGCGCTTATTTCAGGGGGTGTGGACTCAGCGGTGGCTGTCCACAAACTGGTGGAACAGGGACATGATGTCCATCTGTTCTACATACGTATAGGTCGCGATGACGGAACTAATGACTGTTCCGCTGACGAAGACATTGAGATGTGCAGTCTGATCGCTGCACGATACGGATTGCCGCTTGACATCGTTCCACTACACGATGAATACTGGGAACATGTAATGTCCTATGCTCTCGAAACCGTACGCAAGGGCCTTACGCCAAATCCCGACATGATGTGCAATCTTGTCATCAAATTCGGTTATTTCGAGAAACTCCACGGACACGAGTTCGACAAGACAGCCAGCGGGCACTATGCCTCTACCGAGACTGATGCAGACGGACGGGTATGGCTTACAACAGCTGTCGATGCAGTCAAGGATCAGACAGATTTTCTTGCCCGTATCACCTACGGTCAACTGCAACACATCATATTCCCAATCGGCACTATGCCTAAAGCCGAGGTGCGCGAGATCGCCAGACAGACCGGGATGCCGAACGCATTCCGGAAAGACTCTCAGGGCATCTGTTTTCTTGGTAAAATAAACTACAACGACTTTATTCGTCGCCATCTCGGCGAAATGCCTGGTCCTATTGTCGAGCTTGAAACAGGACGTATCCTCGGCCAACACCGGGGATTCTGGTTCCACACCATAGGACAGCGCAAAGGTCTCGGACTCAGTGGTGGTCCATGGTATGTTGTGAAAAAAGATATAGACAATAACACGATATACGTCAGCGGAGGATACGGCACAGAACGCCAATACGGACATATCCTCAACCTCGAGGAGACCCGATTCATCACTCTCGATCCTTGGAAGGATACTCAATGCGAGAATGTATCTATCCGATTCAAAAACCGTCACATGCCGGAATTTCTCGAAGGACGCCTTACACGCCTTGACGGTAGCGGACGTTTCCGCATCGAGAGCGATCGTGCCGTGCAAGGCATCGCCCCGGGACAGTTCGCGGTCATATATGATTCCGAGGCCCGAAGATGCCTCGGTAGCGGCGTCATTTCCACATCAGGCATAAACAATTGACCTCTCAAACCTATACAGTATGCAAGACAGAGTCAGACTAAGAGTAATGGGTTTATCATATAACCAACTGCAGAACGGCGCATTCGCACTCCTGCTTGCCGAGACAGACGGTCCCATGAGGATCCCGGTCGTTATCGGAGCCGCCGAGGCACAAGCCATCGCGATCAAGATGGAAGGGATAACTCCACAGCGCCCGCTTACCCACGACCTGTTCATGAGTTTCTCGCAAGCATTCGGAATACGTCTTCGGGAAGTTTTCATATATAAATTTTCCGACGGAATGTTCTTCTCGGAACTTACATTCGACGACGGAGACCGACAGGTGGTTCTTGATGCACGTACGAGCGATGCCATAGCCATAGCGATGCGGTGTAACGCACCGATTTTCACCACACGTGCCATCGTAGACGAGACGGGATTCATAATCGAAAACGAACCGGGTGCAGAGCAGGATAACACAGCTGAAACCCATCCACGCCCCGACGACGATATCATGCCCTCCGAACCGGCACCCGAACGTCTTGCGCTTGAAGAGCTTGAGAAAATGCTCGCACGCCTCATCGAGGATGAGGACTACGAGCAGGCCGCTCGCATCAGCGAGATCATCAAACGTAAAAAAGGAGAATAACAATTCATAGACTAACCTTAAACCGATAATCATGAAATATATCAAGACTCGCCTGGCAATCCTTTCATTTCTGGAATTTGCCATCTGGGGCTCTTATCTCACCTCTCTCGGATCTTACCTGCACCATTCCGGAATGGCGGCACATATAGGATGGTTCTACGCCATTCAGGGCATTGTATCGATTTTCATGCCGGCGCTTGTCGGCATTGTGGCCGACCGCTGGATTCAAGCCCAGCGCACCCTCAGCTTATGTCAGCTTCTCGGCGGTGTCTTCATGGGCGCCGCAGGCATTTACGGTCTCGGCACGGCGTCCCCTGAGTTCTCCACTCTATTCCCCCTATACACCATCTCGGTTGCGTTCTTCATGCCGACGATCGGTCTTAGCAATGCGGTTGCTTACTCCGCTCTCGAACGCGCAGGACTCGACACGGTCAAACATTTTCCCCCTATCCGTGTCTTCGGTACGATAGGTTTCATCTGCGCCATGCTTTTCGTCAACTTCACCGGATTCCAGAACACCGCTGCCCAGTTGGTGACCTCGGCCATCGTCAGCCTTGTCATGGCCTTCTATTCGCTCACGATGCCCGCTTGTCCCACCAGCACCGGAAGTCGCAAGAGCCTTGCGGATGCTCTTGGCCTCAAAGCCTTCGCGCTTTTCAAGGATAAACAAATGGCGATTTTCTTCATTTTCAGCATGCTTCTTGGCGTTTCACTCCAGATTACCAACGGATTCGCCAATCCGTTCATTCAGAGTTTTGAATCCGTTCCGGAATTTGCCGGGACATGGGGTGCGCGCAACGCCAACGCTCTCATCTCCCTCTCGCAAATGTCCGAAACATTATGTATCCTTCTCATTCCATTCTTCCTGCGCCGCTTCGGCATCAAGATCGTGATGCTGATGGCAATGACGGCCTGGGTTTTCCGCTTCGGACTTTTCGGCGTCGGCAATCCCGGTTCAGGTGTCTGGATGCTCATCCTATCCATGATTGTCTACGGCATCGCTTTTGACTTCTTCAATGTCAGCGGATCACTTTATGTTGATAAAAAGACCGATGTTTCAGTACGCTCGTCGGCACAAGGTCTCTTTATGATAATGACCAACGGCATCGGTGCCACTATCGGTACTCTTCTTGCACAGGAAGTCATCAATCACTACGTTTACGCGCGTCCTCAGGGCATGGCCCAGATCGACGGATGGCATACCTCCTGGCTGATTTTCTCAGCCTATGCACTTACAGTCACTGTTCTCTTCCTTATAATATTCAAGGACAACGACTCGCGTGCTACCGACTCTCAGATCCGTGCTGCTGAAAAACAGGCTGCTTCCGATACAGAAATCTGATTCCGCCTACGTCTCCCTGACATGATACGCTTCTACGCCCCCGAAATTGAAACCACCCACACATTGCCCGAAAGCGATTCGGGTCATTGTGTACGTGTCCTGCGCATGCGTGAAGGCGATGAACTGGAAGTGGTTGACGGCCTCGGCACTCTTTACCGCTGTGTTCTTCTCGATCCTCACCCCAAACGTGCCTCGTTGGAGATTCTGTCATCCACGCCACTTCCAAAAGTATGGCATGGAAATATTACTGTGGCGATCGCTCCTACAAAAAATAATGATCGCATGGAGTGGCTCGTTGAAAAACTTACCGAGATCGGGGTGGATCGGATCATACCGTTGCGATGTCGATATTCGGAGCGCAAGGATATAAATGTGGACCGTCTTGAAAAAATCGCCGTTTCAGCCATGAAACAATCTCTAAAGGCTGTTCTTCCCCAAATAGACCCGATGACTCCCTTTAACCGTTTCCTCGCTGACAACACCTCCGGGCAGCGATTCATCGCCTATTGCGATCCGACTATACCACGGTTGCTTTTCGCCAAAGAATACCGACCGTTTACCGACACCATCATCCTCATAGGTCCGGAGGGCGATTTCAGCGGCGATGAAATTCGCGCCGCACTCGACCTCGGTTGGACACCCGTAACCCTCGGCGACAACCGTCTCCGCACAGAGACAGCCGCTCTCGTGGCTTGTGACACCTGTCATATTATTAATCAGTTGAATTCATGAACATTCCAGAATACCTTAATTCGTCAGCATCAGGAAACTTCTTCCTTCTCGCCGGACCGTGCGTAATCGAAGGCGCTGAGATGGCCGTTGACATAGCTGAATTTATCGCCCCTGTATGCCGCTCTCTCGACATTCCGTTTGTCTTCAAAGGTTCATACCGTAAAGCCAATCGCTCCCGCCTCGATTCATTCACAGGCATAGGCGATATAGAAGCGCTGAAGATTCTGTCTGCCGCGGGACAAGCCGCCGGTGTCCCGGTAATCACCGACATTCATTCTGCCGACGAAGCCCGCATGGCAGCCGAATTTGTCGATATAATTCAAATTCCCGCCTTCCTGTGCCGCCAGACCGACCTGCTGATTGCCGCCGCAAGAACAGGGCGCGCCATAAACATCAAGAAAGGACAGTTCCTCGCACCCGAAAGCATGCATTTCGCTGTTGAAAAAGTCCGTGAAAGCGGAAACGACGATGTGATGGTGACCGACCGCGGCACCACATTCGGCTACGGAGACCTTGTGGTTGACTTCCGCGGCATCCCTGAAATGCAACGCTCCTGCAAATGTCCCGTCATAATGGATGTAACCCATTCGCTCCAGCAGCCCAACGCAGGCTCAGGTGTGACCGGTGGACGTCCCGAAATGATTGAAACCATCGCCAGGGCAGCCATAGCCGTAGGTGCCGACGGACTTTTCATCGAGACTCACCGTGACCCGTCCGTAGCCAAGAGCGACGGTGCGAACATGCTCCGCCTCGACCTTCTCCCCGCTCTTCTCGAACGCCTTACTGCCCTGCGTGCCACAATTAATGCTTTTTAGTACATAATAGCCCGTTTTTTCGGATAAAAAGCGTAACTTTGCACCTCAATACGTCTATGTTTATTATGAACAAACTCAAATTATATTTTACCGCCGGTGTGCTGGTTGTCGCCGGTCTCGCTCCTGAAGGCTCTGAAGCCTCAATCAACAATCCGGTTACGCTTGCCGTCATCCAGGTCTATGACGCCGCTCTGAGAGAAAATCCCAACGATTACATGACCTGGTATAAACGGGCGAATGAATACTATCGACACAGCGAATATGTTCACGCCCTCGACGACGTGAACAATGCGCTCGCTTTCGCGCCGTCAAGCGATTCCGACACACGTTTTCAGGCTTACATGCTCCGCGCAGGAATTTATAATCAGACAGGTAAGCACGATCAGGCGCTCGCCGACCTTGAGTCTGCCATAGCTATCGACCCCAACTCTTACGCTGCCATATATCAGAAAGCCAACACCGAATTCGAACTCGGAAACTTTGCCCAGGCTCGCACCGACTACAGCCGCCTGCAACGTATCAACTCACGCAGCACCGAAGCTGCCATCGGCCTTGCGCGATGCTCAGTCAAAGAGAACAATCTCTCGGCCGCTACTGACTTCCTGCAGCAAGCCGTTGATTTTGACCCCAACAACCCCGAGATTTATGTACGCCGTGCCAGCGTGCGTCGCCTTATGGGCGATCATAACGGGGCTGTGGACGACCTCGTGCTCGCCATAAGTCTCAATTCCAAAGATCCCAAGGCCATCGAAGCTCTCGTCGAATACGGCAACACAAACTATGCCGCTACAATTGCCGGACTCACCAATGCCATACAGCTCGCACCCGGCAACGGCCTCTACCGCTATCTGCGTGCATCAATCGCACAGGCACACTACAACTACATCTCGGCAATAAACGATTTCCAGCAGATAATTGACGACCGACTCTACAATTACCACGGAATCAATGCTTCCATCGCCCGTTGTCTCTATGGACTCGGACGCTATCAGGAAGCCCTTGACCAGATCGACACAGCTCTCAATGCCACAGGAACCGTACCCGAATACTATGTGCTCCGCTCGCAGATACTCCGCGCTATGGGACGCCACGAAGATGCCTTCCTTGCCGCATCGCGCACACACGCTGTCGATCCCGACTATGCTCCCGGACTGGTTGAGCTTGCACTTAACTACATTGATAAGAATGATTATCAGCAGGCCGCCCAGCTTCTCGGTGAGGCCAACATGACCGATGCCAACGATCCCTCGATCTACCTGATGCGCGGATGGCTTCTCGAAAACTATCTTAACCAGCCCGTTGCTGCCAAAAATTTCTACGAACAGGCTCTGGATGTGGAAGGCTACGGCGACCGTAACATTAAGTCGCTCCGCGGTTTCGCACTTTACAATCTCGGACGCACCGATGAAGCTGATCAATGGTTCGACACCATCCTTACCTCGGTTCCCGACAACGATGGTCTGAACAACTACTATGCGGCTTGCTACTATAGCATGCGTGGCGATACTGACCGTGCGATCGAATGTGCTGAACGCTCGCTGAAAGCCGGTTACAGCGACAATCATAATTGGATGAGCAATAATGATGGTCAGATCAACGTAGGTACTCTCCGCGATGATCTCCGTTTCCTCCGTCTGATGCAGAAATACAACTCCATCTTCGGAAATTGACCGCAGCGAATTTCTACATGACGGAAAATCTTGATTTTCTCAAACGGCTTAAGCCGACAGGCAATCCGTCTGCAAAGATTCCCGACTTCCTGTTTGAAGTGATTCCGGAAGCCGGGAATCTGTTTTTGCATACTGTCGACACACAAAAACGTCGTCCGGTGGATGTCATGCCCGAGTCATACGGCGGCGCTCCCGGACGTATGCTGTCATTCATGGCCGGTGTCGCCGGTTATCGTTTCCGTTCCGGCAACAACTTCGATCTCTACAGCGATACCGTCGCCGTCACACGTCTCGCTGAATGTAAGAATGTCGTCATTCGCGGCAGAGATACAATCCTCAAGCCCATATCTCATGCCGTCGCCCGCGTCATGCTCTCCATCCGTCCCAAAGAGGACCAACCGGATATCCTCGTTCCGTCGCTGTCGCTCAGATATGCTGACGGTTCGTTCTCCGATGACTTTCTGGTTTTGTCAGACACAGTCGTTTCCGATTACGAACGATTCGTCTATATTGATAGCATCGGTGACAATTACTCGCAACTCTCCGTTTTCGAGCACGAATTCCCGGCTGATGCGCTTGCCGATTATCTCGCAATTTTCCTCACGTATGTGCATAATGTATCCATCGAGATACTGGGTCAACGCCTCGTTTTCGGCGACACCGTCCGATGCGAGCCGGCCATTGTCATCGAGAAAATGGACGTCGACCGTGCACTCTATCTCAGCGCCTGCTCCCTCCCTCCGGGCGAGGACAGTAAAATGATCGGAGGCCTCCGCCCCGGTTACCTCGTTCGCATCGGCGACAGCGGAATAATCACAGCCTACCCCCTCGATTACCTCGACAACCGCAAGCTCACGCTCGGCCTGTACGAGAAGATACTGACTTTCGCGCCCAACCGCACCGAAGCCAAATACGTCTACACCGATTCATCCATTATAATTGTTCCCGAGGCCACAGCGTCTGCCTTTCTGCTTCAGGGATTACCGGCCATGCTCCGTGATTACAGAATCATCGGCCTCGACAGAATCAAGGACTACAAGCTGCGCCCGGTCACACCACGTCTGAACATTCGCTTTACTTCCGGAATTGACTATCTCGAAGGCGCCGCCGATATTCAGCTCGAAGAGCAGACCTTCACCATCCGCGACATCCTCGAGCAGTACCGGGCAAATAAATATGTGGCACTCTCCGACGGCTCACGCGCCGTCATCGACGACCGCTTCATCCGCCGCATCGAACGTATCTTCGGCTCTCGTATGAAAGATGATCGTGTACGTCTATCCTTCTTCGACCTTCCGGAGATCGAACAGTTCCTTGACGGCTCCGACAACGAAGTCCTGAGGCGTCCGCGCGAATTTTATGCAGGATTCAATGCCCTGCCTGCAAAGAAAATAGATCTCCCCCGCATCAAGGCATCGCTCCGAAATTATCAGGCCGACGGTGTCAGATGGCTCGATTATCTGTACGACAACGGGATGGGTGGCTGTCTGGCCGACGATATGGGTCTGGGCAAGACCCTACAGATCATCTGCCTTGTCGAGAAACATCTCGCCGACTCCGACCGCCCGTTTCTCATCGTGATGCCGCGCTCGCTCATCTTCAACTGGGAAAGCGAGTTCCGCAAGTTCGCCCCGCATATTGACGTGACCGTGTATTACGGTCAGGGACGCGACTTCGCCGAAGCCGCTTCACACAAAGTAATTCTCACCACCTACGCCATCGTGCGCAACGACATCGAGACCCTGCGCGACATGGAATTCGACACAGTAGTTCTTGACGAATCCCAGACCGTGAAAAATCTGGAAGCACTCCAGACCAAGGCCGTCGCCTCGCTCAAGGCGCCACACCGTTTCGCAATGAGCGGTACGCCTCTCGAGAATAATCTCAGCGAGCTTTATTCGCTCTTCCGCTTCATCAATCCGGGAATGTTCGGCAGTTTCGATGACTTCCAGAGCCGATACCTCAATCCCATTCAGAACGCGCACGACGACGATGCCGTGAAATCCCTCCGGCGGAAAATCTTCCCTTTCATGCTCAGACGTCTCAAGCGCGATGTGCTCACTGACCTTCCCGATCGCATCGACGATACCATATATGTCGACATGGACGATGCTCAGGCACGTTACTATGAGCAGCGGCGCAAATATTATCTTGATAAGATGCGCGACACCATCAGGGAGGATGGCCTCGTCAAGGCACAGTTCGTCATGCTTCAGGCCATGAACGAGCTGCGGCGCATTGCTTCCGTGCCTGAGAGCCTCACAGACGGGAGCATTACATCTCCCAAACTTGAACTTCTGATCGACCGTATCTCTCAAGCCGTTGAAAACGGCCACAAGGTAGTGGTGTTCTTCAACTTCATCGCCGGTGTCGAACTCCTTGCCGAACGTCTCAACGCAATAGGCATCAACACCGAGACAATGACAGGCGCGACGCGCAACCGCAAGGAGATCGTCAATTCCTTCCAGAATTCCGAAGACCTCAAGGTGTTGATCATGACGCTTAAGACCGGCGGAGTAGGTCTGAATCTCACTGCCGCCGACATCGTGTTCATCGTCGAACCCTGGTGGAACCGCGCCGCACAGGAACAGGCCGTCAACCGTCTCCATCGCATCGGGCAGAAAGGCACCGTGTTCAGCTATTCGCTCATCTCACGCAACACCATAGAGGAAAAGATTGAACAGCTCCAGCAGATGAAAGCAGATCTGTTCAACGATGTAATCGCATCCGACGAGTCAACATCGAAGAAACTCACCGAAGAGGACATCAACTTCATTCTCAGCTGATCATGACCGTCGTTGAACTCGTAGAAAATCCCCGGGCGGCCGCCATGCCCTTGCCCTCTGAGAGGGTCTTGGATTTCTATGTGCCGATGTTCGCCGATCGGACAGTCAAAGTCGTGGCTCCGTTCCGGCTTCCTCCTTTCGGCGATATTCCACTCCTGAAACATTTCGGTAGCGATGAGAGTGAAACCCGGTATTCCGACATCCTGCGTCTGTTCGCTCTGCCGGAAAATATCGCGAAAGCTCTCTCATTCTGGACCCCGGAGTCCGTCGAGATCCTGAAAAAATCATCACGGGATCTTAATATCGATTATTTAGAAATTTTTGAGGCATCCGAGAGTGCCCCGACAGACAGTCTGTTAGGTAAGACACGTCCGTTGTACCGTATGATCGAAAAGGACTATTTCCGATATTCCATCAGAAATAACAAAGCGGGCGTCACACCCTGGGACGCCCTCCCTGTGGCACGCTATTTCGGTCATGCTTGGGCCGTATCGGCTCCGCGGTTCGTCACTTCATTACCGCAGTCATTGCCGGTATATTCCGGTGAAGCGTGGGTGCCGTCCGCTGTCGACGGCATATGCACCCTCGTTAAATCCGGACAGATTCCTGCTAAAATTCCGCGGGCTTATACAAACACCGATCTACGTATCGTATCCGGTTTGGTTTCTATTGTCGAACCCATTCCGCGCAGTGTCGGCCGGTCGGCTGCTTATGCTGCACGTGTGCTTGTCTCGCTCGCCGTAGCCTTCTCGGGACGGCTGCAGGGTGGCTATATTCAATTCCTGAAAGATTTCTTTGGAAGTGACAGCGACAGATGGAAGACTCCTAAATCCGAAATTCTGATGCAGATGGCACTTCCCGCGTTTCAGGGCGGCCCCACTCCTTCGCTTGAACCATACGGTCTCATGCTTATCAAGACTTTGGCCGCCTTGATGTATCAGCCCGGCGCTGACGTCCACAACCCGCGGTCATACCCCTGGCTTTCAATGGATGATCTGAAAAACCGGCTATATCAAAGTTCGGGCGCGCATTCCCTCTCCGCATGCTACTCAGGCCCCGCCCCGGCATCGCTGGACAAGGACCCTCGCTACCTTTCCTGGAGCGAGGTGACCTCTGAAATCTACCCCCTGATGGTCAAGGGCATTTCGCTGATGCTCGCAGTCATGGGTCTGGCTGAGGTGGCGCTGTCCCCCGATCCGAAAGCCGGTATTGCCGGAGTGGAGTATGTCAGGCCGACGGCTTTGCTGAGCTATGTCACCGAGCGTATTTCATCCTATGACCTATCCGAGGCCACGGATGCCCCCACTGCTGTTCCTTTGATTCTCTCAACCGACTCTCTGACTCTGGTAGCCTCCGGAAAGGATTTTTTGAAACCGTTTGAGGATATTATCGACACGCGTCAGTCAGTCACACGTGCCGTCGTTTCAAGGAAAAGCCTGCTTCACGGTAGTGGTTCTCCGGCCCGTCTGGATGAATTCAGAACGCGTCTCCTCACGCTTTCGCGTGCCGGATCCCTCCCTGCGATATGGCAACGGCTGTTCGACTCCGCCTCGGATGCCTTCATGACTGTTACTGCCGTGACATTGAAATACGAGACATTCCGGATAGTTTCGGATTATTCACGCGTCCGGGGTCTTATAGAAGCTGACGCGGATTTGAGTCCGCATGTCGTATTTGCCGAACAGAATCTTTTTCTGATCGACACCCCCCACGTCCGGCTTCTCGAACGGTTCATCAGCCGCCACGGGTTCAGTCTTAAATTGCTTTCAAGATTAAGAGGATATTATGACTGAAAAGACGAAGTCGCGTTATCTGGTCACGAAAAAAGTGCGCCGCGGCTGTATCTGCACTTTTGAAGATCGTGCGTCATTCAATTGGGATACGGCGGTGCATCTCTATTGCTCTGGCGCGGCCATGCGGAAAACCACCGTGCTCCGGCCGTGCAACGTGGCCGATTTCTACGGCCTGCGCCATTTGCAGTCGCCGTTCGTCGGACAACCGGATTTCACCACACGCTCTTTGCTCGGCTTCGTGGCTTCGCTCTATCTTGATTTTGACGGATACATCCTTGAATTCCCCTACACTGAAGTTCTTCAGAGATATTTTTCAGGAAATTTCGAATATCCCACCGTGCTGTGGCTTCACTATATGTGTGCCTATTCGTTGGGACGGTCTAACGCCAACCTCTATCCTCCCTCACCCGGTTCGTCTCGCCTCTTGCGGCTTGCCGCCGGCTTTCTGAAAGAAGCGTGGCCTGCAGATGCAGGATCTGACTGCTGGATTGACCTCCGTCGCATCGATGAAACTGATTTCTACCGGCAGGTTTCCGACATCGTGCGTCCCACATCCTTCGGGCCGTTCGAAGAGAAATATGATCGAGAGCGTTCGTGGACCGGTATCTGGATCAGTGGCATTTACGGACTTTTTACCGTGCTCGGACTCGTCGAGATAGTCACCGACGATTTCCGCTTCAGCATTGACAAGCTGCGCTTCATCCGCCCTACCCGCCTGCTCTTTGAAGTAGCGGCCTTCACGGGACAGACCGCACAGACTGATAATGACCCCGAAGTCGAACCGGCCATCGTTCTCGACCATGACCGCCTGATAGCGCGCTTCACCAGTCCCGTGGGACGCGCTCTTCTCATCGAGGCCGGAGCAAAGCCGATATCTTCCAATAGAGTTGTGTTCGACAAGGAGGGTCTGGCCCGAGGCTCAGGCACTCGTCCTCTCGCCATACATCGTGAGCGGTTCCTTCATCTCTCCGGCCTTGATTCGCTCCCTGATGTCTGGGAAACGCTGTTTTCAGATGTGCAGGCTTATAAAAATGCGATCGAGCAAGTAGCAGATTTCAATATATTCAAATTCCATACCCAGACAGACCTTCAGCGATTCCTTGACATTCTGAGAACCGGCGAACCCTGGACCCGCCATGTTCTCCTGACCGAATCCCAGTTAATCCTCATTCACCATGATCACATTGACGAAGTCCTCATCGCCATGCGCGACTTCGGAATAACAATATCATATTGGTAAGCAAAAAAATGGGGATGGACAACCTAAGTCATCCATCCCCATTCTAAGCGATACCAACAGAGGATGATTATTGCATAACTGCCTTTACAAGTTCGGTAGTCTTATTAGTAAGTTTTTCAAATTTGGCCTTGTTTGAAGCATCCAGCGCAGGGTATTCTCCTGAGCCAAAACCATCACCTTCTGCAGTTAATTTACCATCAAAAAGTGCGGTAAAGAATGTCTCGGCGTAGGCGTCGTTGTCAAGAGCATGTCCGTCTTTAGCTTTGATGGCCTTATCGAGAACATTGTCAAGATACTCGATCATGTCGGAGTAGTCTTGCTGAGTAAGTGATGCGGGATTGTTCTCGGCTTTCTGGCTTAATGCCTTGTAGTCCACACTCGAACCACATGCTGCCAGCGTGAGGCAGATAAAAGCCACAAAGCTGTAAATCAGTTTTTTCATTGTACTATAGATATTAATTAGATATTAATTGATAGATTTTTAATTATTTTTGTCTTTAAGAAGAGAAATATCCTCACCTTTGAACTTGAATTTCAACCATTCTCTTCCGTTAGTTTCGCCAAATTCATAAGGAATACCCTTCTCTCCTTCGGATTTGATGTCACTTAAGAACTTTTCTGCCAGAGCGGATGCTATGACAAATTTATCATCCTCACTTTCCTTATCGGCATTGGTCAGAGAGAGTTCGCCGTCAAAATAAAGATACAATTTTGCGTCCTTTATTTCCCATTCTCCGGAAATCTTTGATCCCACAGCAAATTGGTCAGAAGAAGCCATTACAGGGGCGATATAATCGGTAAATGTACCCTTACCGTCTTTGCCTTTTTCAAACGTGAAAGTTTGAAAGAAACTCTTACCCTTGTCAGCAATCACTCTATACTGAGTATAATTATCACGCAAACCAAATGTTCGTGACCATGATCCGACAAATTTATCTTCTCGGGAAGAACATGAACTTAGCATGCATCCGAGGAATATGCCAATAATAATAACTAAATGTTTAATTCGCATCATTTTGATTTGTATTTTGAATATCTACGTTTTTTACATCGTTTGGAAGTTCTATGGTATTGGATAGCTTATTCTTGTTCCCAGCCACTGAACTCAAATACAGACTCTCCGTCCATTCCTAACATTTGGCCTTCCACCGTTGAACGGACATAGTGCCGTTCTCCCATGTAACCATACGTCAGTTCGAAAACAAAGGCTGCATCCGTACTACCTCCATCTAACGTCCTCACTTCACAAACGATACCTGAACTATCTTCGCTTAAAGATTCATCAGTCTTTATGCGTAATAAATACATGTTTCCGAGCGGAGACAGATATCGGCCATCTCCGTTCTCACGATCGAGCGACAAATAGAATTCCCTTCCATCAGAGAAGTGACATATATATGGTGCACTTTCTGACATTGCGAAGAGTTTTTTCTTATTTGCCTCGTAATCGAATTCATCATATACTACTGCTTCGGTTTCATATTCATCAAGGTCATAGTCATGACTCATAGCGCGTGAAGACACAATACAACCGCCGATTAACAGAGCTATGCAGCCTAAGGTTATGCCGATAGAACCGGCATCGAATTTTGTCGGGACATTATGTGCATCGTAATCCGTTTCATCGGTCTCGGGATCAGTATAATTGGTGTACTTGCACAGCATCACCAGAAGAATGATTCCACCAATGAACGGTATCAGAGAAATCAGAATCATCCAGGGATTTACTCCTGCATCGCGCAGACGCCGAACACAGAGAGCCAATCCGGGAACAACAATTGCAAGATTAAATACGACGAGAAGCACTATACCTACTGTCGCACCGGCAGACCCCGTGGCCGATAGCAGCAACATCGCTCCTATAACTCCAAGAGCCACTATGAAATACGCCAGATATGACAGCCAGAACTTCGTGCGGCTTGCACGACCCTTGAAATCGGCATAATGACGGAAATAAGTATCAATGAAATACTCCTGAAAGAAAGGTGTTTTTTCAAGTTCATCGTAGAAATCTGAATCAGGCTCTTCTGTTTGCGGGGCGTCCGCCACCGGAGCAGGCTGCGATGCAACGGCTGCGTCCGGCAACATTTCACCGCAAAAGCGGCATTTTCGGGCCGTATTCGCGATCATCTCCCCGCAATACGGGCATGGTTTACGTTCATTCATAATATTTTATTCTATGTTATCGCAGTATAGAATTTGTTATAAAGAAACCTCAGGCAGAACGTCGATTCTTTTTTTGCTTCTTGTTAAGTACATTATCAGGTGAAGATATCAAGAATGGATAATATTTAATTTCACCGAATTCATAACTTGTCGAATGTTTTTTCTTCTCGAATAATATAGTCACGGCTCTTTCACAGTCATATCCGACATCCCATGTGCCGTCTTCGTCATCATAGACGGCATAAACTGGACGGGGGAATTTCTGATGTCCCATACGCACCAGAGCTTGGCCTACAACAACTTGCGGAGCATAATTAGGATGGTTGGCTGTACCCATAAGATATCTGCCGAATTGCACCTTATTCTCGGGTGTTATACGTTTCATCGCATAAACATTCGCGGCTTCGTCATCTACGCTCTGCGGCATCCTATAAATATGTGAGAACTCCCTTAGATCCAAATGGATACCTTCGCCTTCTCCATACGCGTTAAGTCCGGGATTCTTTTTAAATACTTCTACTACCTCATTGACTGCATCCAACAAGTAATCTTGATGATCGTTACAGTAATCGACAAAGTTTGAATACTTATCGCCGACATCTTCTCCGGTAAAAGTTGCCAGCGCGCTAAACATACCTGTAAAAGGATTGTTATAGAACGCCTCTGCCTCCTTTTCTTCTTTTTTTGCAACAGCGTGAACACACTCCCACAAATCATCATAGAGACTTTGAGGATCAATCGCATTCTCCACATTACTTTCGTAAATTTTCTGTGCGATATTCTTATTTATTATCTTGATCTCTGTGTCCGTTAGCGTAGGTTTAGCACATGAAACCAGCATCAATATGCCAACGAAAATAACTGCGTTTTTCATTTTTACTCTTCCGATGAGGTTTCGCCAGTCAGTAATGCTCTGAAATAATTCAATGGCGCGGCAGTAAACAAAATAAAAGCGAGACAAGTATATCTATTGTTCTCAGGAAAACACGTTTCACACAATAACTGTACTATAGGTGTTAAAATCAACAAGATTCCGAGCATACCGTTATTTGACTTGAAAAAACCTATGGCAAGAAGTAGGTTTATTACTAACGCTATTACAACACAAGCTAATATTAATGTCGCGCTACCTTCTGAAACATTCTCCATATTATCCGTAAAGGCAAGTATAATTACATACAATGCTTCAAATATTATTGTAGTGATAAAAAGGCCTTTCGACGGGGATTCGATTCCCTCCACATCGAATTTGGTCATAGTACAGTATAGGAACGCACATAGAACGCCTGAATATAGAAGATTTCCGATGATATAGAGAGGAGTGAGAAGATTTGCTTCGGCCATAGTTCTGACCATTTGGTACATGTTGCAATCCACAATTGACATCAATATCGTGCCTGCGAAACCGATAGACAATAAAGCTGTCATTAGCGCTTTTCCATACGTCTTGACTTCTGTAGAATCGGATACTTCTCCAACAGAAGTTGCATCTTTCTGTATTTTTAAGTCAGATGATGCCGTTGGAGCCACTGCGTCGGATGCTCCTTCTTCAAGCCATTCGCCGCAGTAGCGGCATTTTTTGGCTGTTTCCTGAATTTCTTCCCCACACATGGGGCATGTTTTTGTAGACATTTATATTATAATGATTGGTTATTTATAGCTAATTGATATTGTCCAATCTTTGCCTTAAACCTTTCTGTGCTTTAAGACAAAATTTATTTAGCACAAAATTACAGAAATTCGTTGTCAATTTCAAAAACAACGCGTTTCAAATTATGTCAATTTATATCAATTATGATTTTGAATGTTGGAATCTGTCATCCGGGGAGATATACCACTTCTGTCAGGCCGTTTTTCTCGCCGGCTATATAGTTTCCGAGGGTCTGTTCGCCACGGCGAACGTCGAAACATGTCAGAGCGCTACCCTTGCGAAAGAAATGGGCAACGAAGGTATCATCCTTCCTCAATTTGGCATTCACGGCCTCTAACACTCTGAAACGCATGTCGCCAATGTATTCGAGTAACGCGCTTCGTTCGGGCATCCATACTATACGCACACGGTCTGAAGGATGCAGGTCATCGGACGATAGCGATCCTACATTTACGAAATCGCTCTCGGCTCGGCTCTCCTTTATCAAGCTCACCACATACGCGTCCCAATCTATGAAGTCGAGACATCGCGCGAGGGTGGTGAGTGTGGTGAGCCGCGGACGTGTGGTCGATTTGGAATAACCCCATATTCGTTGAAGCGTCGACTCGCTGATCACCTCGCCTGTTTCCTTTTTTATATTTAATGAGAGGAGTTTGAAATCAGCCGGAGTCTTGAAAGTGTGAAAGAAACGCATCTCGATGTCGCGCTTCAGACATTCTATTGCAAACAGGGTTATATCCATTCTGAATCGTAATTGAATAATTTTGTGATGATAGCCTTTGCTATAATTTGGCACAAAAGTACACAATCATACTCAACTCGCAAAAAATTGACATAGATTGACATGGATTGAACGGGTATGCCACGCTCATGAGCCATGATAAGTGAGAAGATTAAAGCGTATCCGGAAGTAGAAAAGCCTCCGCGCCCTTGACGAATAATATCTCTCCCACCCGTTTTCGGAATACTTGTTTTCCAATAATCCGCTGTATGAATCCATGTATCGGGATGTCACGGAATCAATCTCTTCCGGCAATAAACGCCGCCCTGAAAAAATCGGCTCGACTTCATTGACATACACCGAATCCGCTGTTCTGATCGCAATGGCATCGGCAGCTTCGTCCTCACTTACATCTCCGATAGAGTATCTGTATAGAAGATCGCCTGCAAACCGCGCCCGACGGTCGAGATCAACGGTATCCTCTGCTTCATCAATCATCCGCTCTTCGGCAACAATATTGGCTGTGGTATCAAGAACCACGCCGTCCTCAATAATTTCAGTCCTGTGACCGTGCGAAGACATCCACCATGCAGCACTTGCCGCGACTATAAGCACCGGTATGATAATGGCTGCTCGGCGCATACCCTTAGCCCTGCCACGGTTTTGAAACCATGACAAAGCCTCACGGCTCGTGCCGAAACGTCCTTTTGTCAATTCACGGGCAAGTGCGGAGATACGTGTGCTGACAGCCGCATCATCCACCTCTCCCGCCATCTCCGCAAGAGTCAGCCCAAGGGCATAAAGATCATCGGCCGGGGACGGCCGTTCACCCGTGTATTCCGGTCGCTGATAGCGCGGCGTCCCGGCCGGTTCTTTCAGAAGCAGTTGCTCTGGAGCGTCCGCACACCCGAAATCTATGATCTTCACATTCCCGGTGAGAGTATCGATCATGATGTTGGCAGGTTTAATGTCGCGATGCACCACTCCGGCTCTATGCACCGCTTCAAGGGCTTCGAGCAGTCCGCACACCACATTTATGGCCTCCGGCCCGCTTAATTTCTCGCTTTCGGAATCTATCAGCTCACGCAACGTGACCCCGGGGCAATATTCCATCTCCAGAGCCGGAATGCCGTCAAGCACCGTGATTAATCCGAACGACCGGCACACTCCCGGATGATCGATGCCGAATCCGATGCTGAATTCTTTATGCAACTGTGCGTTTACCAGAGGATCGTCAATGAACTTGCTCCCGGCACATTTCAGAATCACACGTCTGCCGAAATGGCGCGCACCGAAAATCCGGAACCGCCCTGATGCCGATTCATATATGAGGTGCATACCGGTTATGCCTTCCTCATTTTGCGTCGCAAACGAGGAAGGTGCCCTCATGAATCCGGATTCAGAATCGCTCTCCATCATTAGAAACTTAACTTCGGCATAAAATTATAAAAAGATTTCCGAACCGCAAAAACTCTCCGGAACAATTGGCCGTAAAAAAATCCCCGAAAGCTGTTCTGCCGGGGATTCTATTCATATTATGTGTATGATATCAGTTCGTGCGATGGAAATGGAGGGTCTGTTTGGGATTCTCGACTTCGAATGTAAGAATCGTACCTTTCTGTTCCACATTCACATCGTCAAGATAGCTGAACCTCTGCATTTCGGCGGTCATAGCCTTGGTGATGGCTATCTTCCACTCCTGTACGGTCACGGAAGTAAGTGAGTCCACTTCAGGCTGCTGGGCGCCGGTCAGGAGATTTTGTGAAAAGGTGACGCCGTTCTGGTCTACATTGACCTGAAGCGTGTTGGCATCGAGCGCGAGAAGCAGTTCGTCGCGATCGTCATCCTTATACATCCATTTTCCCGATACAGAGGCGGTGGCGGCCACATCCACTTCGTATGCTTCGTCAAGGCCATCCAGCTGACCGGCTGCTACGGCTTGATTTATGCTCAACATGCTCGAAAGTACTACCGGACCTCCGTTCACTTCACTATCGTCGATGAACGAGATGGTCATGAGCGATGATGCCCGGTCGGCCTGAGGTATCTGAGAGGTGATGTCGATGGGAGCTGTGGCAGTCCATTCACCCTGGAACTCAGCCTGTTTATGGCATGATGAAAGAGATAGAAGCGATGAAGCCAGAACAACTGTAAGCAGAGAGTAACGCATTTCGGATGACAATTGAAATTTGTAATTACGATTTTAACTTAAAACAAACCGACACGGTCTACTGTTCACTCGGCAAAGCCGATGCGATGGCCTCGCGTGATTTTTCCATCAGTTCCATCAGATCGTGGCGGCCGCCTTCGGGCGCGAGAATCGGTTTGTGGATAGTGAGATGTATCGTTCCCCAGTGAGGGATGAGGGTCGTACGGGACATGACGGCGTATGCGCCGTCTATCGTTACGGGTACCACGGGCAGCCCGAATTCCGTTGCCAGGGTATATGCGCCGCGTTTGAACCGATGGAGTTTGCCGTCAGGAGTCCTGGCTCCTTCGGGAAAGACAACCACTGACATGCCACCGGCCAATCGTTTCTCGGCCGTCTCCATGGTCTGACGGATGGCGGACGGCGAGGAATTGTCCACAAAAATATGTCCCGACACACGGCAACTGTAACCCACCAGGGGCAGTTTCTCAAGGCTCTTCTTCATCATCCATCGGAAATTATGGCCTAAATAGCCGTATATCGAGAAAATGTCGTA
This sequence comes from uncultured Bacteroidales bacterium, assembly GCA_947175575.1. Lineage (GTDB taxonomy): Bacteria > Bacteroidota > Bacteroidia > Bacteroidales > Muribaculaceae > CAG-873. Next base: position 43,806 of record CAMWNG010000004.1, read on the forward strand.
AGCCCCCTGATGGTTGGCTACGAAGACATACGACTGTCCCTGCGATATATTCTCGCGTCCGCTGACAGTGACACGCACCAGCGTGAGCAGACAGATGGCTCGCGCCCAGAAATGAGGCACCCAGTAGCCCAGCGAGCGCCCCAGGCCGATAAACGTAAAGAAAATGGTGAGCACCGCCGCCAGAATTGTCAGAGTCAGCCCGAGAGGCAGCAGGACACACAGCTGATATATTCTATAAAGGATCAGTTTCATGTCAGAAATCGTATCAGTTAAAGAACAGAAGTTTAATTATCCACAGAATAATGAGGGCATACGTTCCGGCGAGCACATCGTCCATCATCACGCCCCACCCTCCGGGAAATTTCTTCTCGATGGCGCGGCATCCCAGCGGCTTAGTGATGTCGATGATACGGAAAAGCGCGAAGCCGAGCAATCCGGTGAGCCATGTCCATTCTCCCGCCGGAGCTATCAGCAATGGAATCCAGCAACCGACATACTCGTCGATCACCACCGCGCGGGGATCAGGCCCCCAGTAACGCTCCATGACAGTGGAAGTCCACGCGCCCAAAACGGTGACGCCAACTATCAGCACGGCCGTCACTATCGTAAGCCACACAGGAGGCAGAAAGATATAAAGGACATACCACAGCAGCAGCCCTGTGAACGCGGCGTAGGTGCCCGGGGCTCCGGGTATCATACCGGTGTAAAGCCCCGTGGACAGAATTTCATGAAACCGCGGTGCCACTCCGAGTTTCTTATAATTATTATCGCTCATTAATTTTTGAATTTCTGCTGCAAAGTTAATCAAAAATCGGAGATTTGCCAAAGTGTCATGATGTAATAAAAAGCAGTAACCGCCGGGGGCGGCGGTTACTGCTTTTTATTACATCATTTATCGGTAAACTTTTTTATTCATTCCGCGAACCATGGATGGATCGCCAGCGCGCTGAATGCGATTGATGCGCGGCATCTGTTTAGGAGCGTGGAACGGTGAATAGATCGACCATTCGGAATCATTATCAGGATAGAAGTTGATGCGGAGAGTGGTCTTGCCGCCTTCCTTCGTCTTGGCGTAAATTATAAATGAATTCCACTCTTCCGGCACTTCCTTATTTATATATGTATATTCACCGGTACGATTGATTTCGTTTGTAATGTCGATCGAAGTACCACCCATTGCTATCTCCGGATAAGTGTAACCCATGTTGAGGCGGTCGTCAACCACATTTTCACTCAACAGACGCACGTATGCCTCTTCGACATTGCTCGGTGAGATCTCGAAATTGAATTTTACATATCCTTCGGATTTCTCCTTGCTGTAAACGGTAATTGTCGGATTCTCGACCTCGCCGCTTCCTGAATACTCGAACACATATTCTCCCTGCTGCATATTGCCCTGAGCATCGTATGCCCGGACATACATTATATATTCGCCTGAATCGTATGCGGGCCATGTGGCGTTTTCAACTCCGGGCTGCATATCTCCCGTTCCGGCCAGAAATTCCATCGACCAGTTCTGTCCGAAAGTACCGATAAGGTTATCGAGACCGTATTGTTTGGCGTAAGCTTCCATCATGTCTTTCATGCCCCAGCATGTGCGGACATAAAGGATCTCACTGTCTCCTTTAAAATTGAGCACCATGCCATAGTCCGTGATCTTATTGAGGGTGACATTAAGGCCGAGATCCACTTCGGACGGGGCAAGTGTGCTCAGTTCCTCATAAACGAATGTTTCGAGCGGAGCCTGAGTGGCCGGATCAATTTCCCATGCGCACAGGAAATATTTTGTGCCGGGTATGACACTGAAGCGGTTTGCCTCGGAATATGTGTCATACTGCTCGAAATCGTTTTGAGTGAATTTGTTTGTGCCGATACCTACAAAGGCGTTATATGACAGAGTGTATTGTATCGATGCCACTCGGCTCTCTTCGTCAAGAGCCTCGTACTCCTCGCCGAACATATCGAGAGCGGTATAATTGACATCCCAGTACGAAAGGAGATTGTGTGCATAAGCTACATTGTTATCTGCCGTATTGACTGTATAAGTGACCGTGTTCTTTCCTACGTTATTAAGAGTTAGCCAGATGCTTTCATCAAAAACATCATCGGGAAGTTTGAAGGATATGTAATCAACGGCATCCACGTCATATTTAGCTACGACGCGGTCGCCCTTCACGAGATACATTTTCTCGGTATCCGCGCTTGCGCCCAACGATGCAATGAGGAGCGCGGCGGTCAGAATGGTATGTTTTGTCATCATCTGATCGGAATGATTAGTTTTTTACGATTTTTACTGATTGATTATGTGCTGTGAGGACATATATTCCGGCGGGGAGCTGAGCCAGGCTGACCGTTGTAAGCCCCGAAACCGCATCGACCTGCAACGCTAACGCCCCGTCAAGTGCGTAAACCCGTACGATTTCTCCATCAGAGAGGCCGGAAACATTTACGAGATCGTTTGTGGTCACAGGCCACACGGCTATCTCACCGGGAGCCGTCAACTGTTTGACCGACTGCCATTCGGATCCGATGAGCACGCGATTGATTTCAGAATACTGCACAGTCTCGGATGTACCTGAGGCCGTCTGCACCGTGAGGGCATCGCTCCCCAGTTCTATCCGGTCAACGTCGTCAAGCATCACGCCGCGCTGCGTACCGTCTGCCGTGATCACCACAACCGCTTTCTCCGCCGACGCAACTCCGACGGCAAACAACATACCGAGTGCGAGGCAGCAAATCTTAGTGTAGATTCGTTTCATAAAACTGATTGCTATTGTAATTTATATTGTTCAAAGTGCAAAGTTAAGCAATTCGGCTCATCTGACAAAACAGATGAGCCGAATTGCTTATAATTGTTATAATTATCTCCGTAGATAATAATCAGAACAGCCAGGCGGCAGTGATGGTCCAGTAGCGGTTCTTACCCTGGATGTCAGCACCCTGTACAGCGGCAGAGGGAGCTGCGAACTGAACAACCTTGGTGAGACCGAGGCCGTAAGATGCGCCGATCTGAAGATGGTTGATGAGCTGTACGCCGAGACCGAAGTTCCATGCAATGTCGGTTCGGCGATCCTGGATAGCACTGATGAGCTTGGATGTCTTGAACGCGAAGCTGGGACCTGTGAATACATACGGAGCGATGATCTTGCTCACCAGCGGAAGGCTGAGTTTGTATTTCACGTTGAGGGGAATTTCGATATAGTCGCTGTTAACTTTTTCAGTTGTAGTGGTAGCGTTTGTATGAGTCTGCATCCACTCGGATGAGCGCTTTACGTACATCACGGAAGCATCCATGCCGATACCGATGATGGGCACGGTGAATTCGCAAGTCAGACCGCCTGTAAAGCCGGCACGATTGTCAGAGGCGAAGGTTTCTTCATTGAAATGCAGAGAGTTTACGTTCACGCCCAAACGGGGACCGAATTTGAACTGAGCCATGGCAGGCATAACCACTGCCAGAGCGAGGGCGAGAGCCCAGAAGCGTTTCAGGATGTTCATATCTGTTTTTATGAGAGTTAATTTTTGCAAAGGTATATAATTTTTTTGGGAATATGGCCATTGCTATGTGTTTATTTTCTAACTTTGTAAAAATTTTCGACTATGACCGCTGACGAAAAACTGAAAATAGAGGAGAAAATCATAGAATATCTCCGCACAGTATATGACCCTGAAATACCGGTGGACATCTATTCCCTGGGCCTTGTCTACAAAATAGATCTTTCCGATTCGGGAGATCTTACCATAGATATGACCCTGACTGCCCCGAACTGTCCGATGGCCGATTTCATTGTCGAGGATGTAAATCAGAAAATGTCAAGCATCCCGGGTGTCAAGTCCGTTCAGGTCAACATCGTGTTCGAGCCTGAGTGGAACAAGGACATGATGAGCGAGGAAGCCAAACTTGAACTCGGATTTCTCTGACCGTGGTCATTTTTCTGAGCGATACCCATTTAGGTTCACCGCACAGCGATGCGGGCCACGCGGCCGAACGACGCGTCACAGCCTTTCTGCGCTCACTGCCCGCAGAGGTGAAGCATATCTATCTTCTCGGTGACATTCTTGACTATTGGTTCGAATACCGCACTGTGGCGCCTCGCGGATTCGTAAGATTTTTCGGCGAACTGGCACGCCTGACTGATTCCGGTGTACGCGTCACATGGATTACCGGCAATCATGACATCTGGCTGTTCGATTATCTTGAGGGTGAACTCGGTGTCGAAATAGTCGATGAACCCTATATCATCCGCGAAATTTACGGTAAGAGATTTCTGCTCGGACACGGCGACCGTATAGGGCGCCGACCGGCATCATTCCGTCTGTTGAGCCGTTTTTTCCGAAACAGAATCTGCCAGAAGTTGTTCGCCGCCGTACATCCCGGGCTGACAGTAAGGCTCGCCCACAAATGGAGTTCGAGCAGCCGTACATCCGACACAGGACCTACATCGCAGGATATCGCACGCATAACCGCCGACGCCGCGGCTCTATCGGCCGAACATCCGAAGGTGGATTATATTGTCGAAGGACATCATCACATAACGCTTGACACAAAGGCCGGCAACGCCCGACTGATGGTTCTCGGCGACTGGAACGGCTCAGGCTGGTATGCATCGTTCGACGGTGCGGAGCTTCGGTTGCGTGAAGTGAACCATGACTGAACTCCGCATGTTGTTATCATTGATAACTGACTAAAAACACATACCCATGATCATAGCATCCCAGAAACGAAAAGAAAACATAGCGGAATATCTGCTGTACATGTGGCAGATCGAGGACATAATAAGGGCCAATGACCTCGACATAGATAAAATAACGACGAACGTAATCGACAAATATTCGCTCGATGCCGATCAGCGCAAACAGATGATCGAATGGTACGAATCTCTAATCGACATGATGCGCCGCGAGGATGTGACCAAATCAGGACATCTGCAACTTAACAAGAACGTGATCGTGCAGCTCGTCCAACTCCACAACGCCTTGCTGAAGGATCCGAGATTTCCCGAATATACAAAAGCCTTCTACGCCGCCCTGCCCTACATCGTCGAACTTCGCTCAAAAGCCGGCGCCGAACCCAAAGGCGAAATAGAAACCTGCTTCAACGCCCTCTACGGCATGCTGATGCTACGGCTCAAGAGTACGGAAATCACACCCGAGACCAAAGAAGCCGTGGCACGCATATCGCAGTTCATCGCCCTGCTCTCCCACTATTTCCATCTGGATGAGAAGGATGAGCTGTTCAAGGACGATGAACCGCAATCCTGACCAGAATTACAAGCGCGAAAGCAAAACGGCCACATATCCGACATATCCGGCTGCCATCACCGCACCCTCGGCGCGGGTGATCGTACGTTCGCGGAAAAGCCAGCCAAACAGATAGAACAGCACTGATGCTCCGAGAAGGGTAAACAGGTCAAGATTACCTATCGACCCGAAGGGCAACGGAGTGATCGTGGCCGACAATCCCAAAACCATCAATATGTTGAAGATATTGCTGCCGATGACATTTCCGATGGCCATGTCGGATTTCCCCTTAACGGCTGCGACGATGGAAGTAGCCAGTTCGGGCAATGATGTGCCGGCCGCCACTATCGTAAGACCGATAACGGCATCGCTTACGCCAAGGGATGATGCGATTCCAGATGCACCGTCGACAAACTTGTCGCCGCCCCACACCAGGGCTGCAAGACCCGCAACGACATAAACGCTCGCCCTCCATACGGGCATTTCTTTCACCTGCTGCGAACCGTCAGGAACCGGAGCGGAAGTCTCCTGACTTTTAGCCGTAGCGAAAGTGTAGCGCATGAACAGAAGAAAGAAAACGAGCAGAAATATGCCGTTAAGGCGCGACACCTGATTGACACCACTACCATCAATAAGCGCGCTGTTACCCAACGCAAGCATTACCAGAGACGACAGGATAACCATCGGAATCTCAAGCGACATAACGCTTCGCTGCACCACAATGGGGCGCACCATAGCGGTAATACCTATTATCACCAGGATATTGAAGATATTACTACCCACCACATTGCCTATGGCGAGCTGAGCGTTACCGGCAGTTGCCGACAGTACGGAGATGACAAGTTCCGGAGCGGAAGTACCGAAAGCAACTACGGTAAGACCCACCACGAGGTCGCTGATACCCATACGCCGTGCGATCGAAGAAGCTCCGTCAGTTAGAGCATTCGCTCCGGCAAGAATCAATACAAGGCCTATTATAAGCCAGAGAATATCGGCAATCATAGCTTTACTTCAATGCTTTTCCGGCGGCGAAAGCATCCCCTACACGTTCGCCGAGAGCGATATATCCGTTATGTACGGGATCAAAAGTGATCAACCGCATTTTTTCGACATCGGGTTTTCCGTCCGCCGCAAGATAAGCTTCATCGCAAAGAATATTTACGATTTCAGCAATCATATAAAACCCCGTTTCCGATTCATACAGCTTTTCTTTGACCCGACATTCGAGAGTCATGGGGAAACAAGTGAACACGGGAGCCTGCACATGTGCAGCCGGAATGTAATTCCAACCGGTCCTTGAGATCTTGTCAGGTGTGTGACGCGCGCTGACTATTCCGACATAATCAGAAGCTGTCATAGTATCGGCTGTCGCAAACGCCACCGTAAATTCAGGACAGCGGTTGAGGTTGTCAGTGGTGGCATGTGCGCCGAGCGATATCATTATCTCCGTACCGTCCCACTGACCGCCCCATGCGGCATTCATGGCGTTAGGGGTACCATCCTGATTAAAGGTGCCGATAATCAGCACCGGCTGAGGTAGCAACCATGCTTTAGGTTTGAAATCGGTAAACTTTCCGTTCATAATCTTGTAATATTAATTCGCTGCAAAGATACAGAATTTCTTTTGTAAATCAAAAAGATACGGATCCACCGACCGGCAATCCGTATCTTTCGATATTTTCAAGGGTTCGTTATTCCCACTCGATGGTTGCCGGCGGTTTAGAGGAGATGTCGTAGGTAACGCGGTTGACTCCTCGCACTTTGTTTATGATGTCATTCGACACTTTGGCAAGAAATTCATAGGGAAGGTGTGCCCAGTCGGCGGTCATTGCGTCGGTGGATGTGACGGCGCGGAGTGCTACTGCACTCTCGTATGTGCGTTCATCACCCATCACCCCAACGCTCTGCACCGGCAGGAGGATAACACCGGCCTGCCACACCTTGTCGTAGAGTCCCCATTCGCGCAGGCCGCGGATAAAGATGTCATCGGCTTCCTGAAGCACACGTACCTTATCGGGAGTGATGTCGCCGAGAATACGCACCGCCAGTCCGGGACCGGGGAAAGGATGACGCGAGATCAGATGTTCGGGCATGCCGAGAGCGCGCCCCACAGCACGGACCTCATCCTTGAACAGCCATTGGAGAGGCTCACAGAGGCGGAGATTCATTTTTTCAGGAAGTCCGCCGACATTGTGATGACTCTTGATGGTGGTTCCGGTGATTGACAGCGATTCGATACGGTCAGGATAAATGGTGCCTTGCGCAAGCCATTTCACATCCTTGATCTTATGTGCTTCGGCATCGAAAACATCAATGAAACCCTTTCCGATAATCTTGCGCTTGCGTTCGGGATCGGTAACTCCGGCGAGTTCGCTGAAGAACTTTGCGGAGGCATCCACTCCTATCACATTCAGGCCAAGACAACGGTAATCGTCGAGCACCTGCTTGAATTCATCCTTGCGAAGCAGGCCGTGGTCAACGAAAATACATGTGAGATTATCGCCTATGGCTTTCGATATAAGGACAGCGGCTACTGAAGAATCGACGCCTCCGCTGAGACCGAGCACTACACGATCGTCGCCAAGCTGACGGCGAAGTTCGGCCACGGTAGTCTCGATGTAAGCATCGGCACTCCAGTCACCTTTCGATCCGCAGATATCTTTCACGAAGTTGGAGAGCAGACGGGTGCCACATGTGCTGTGGAACACTTCCGGATGGAACTGGACGCCCCATATCTTGCGTCCGTCAACCCTGAATGCGGCACAGTCGACTGATTCGGTTGATGCGATTATGCGAAACGATTCCGGCAGGCGTGTTATTGTGTCACCATGACTCATCCACACAGTCTCGCCGGGAAGTATTCCGGCCATGAGAGCGTCCGATTCATCTACACGTTCCAGAATCGCGCGTCCGTATTCGCGTGACGGTGCGCTTTCCACTGAGCCGCCGTTCTGATAGGCGAGCATCTGCGCACCATAGCAGATACCAAGCACGGGGTAACGCGAAGCAATGGGCTCCACATCAGTCTTGAAAGATTTTTCATCATAGACCGAGAAGGGACTGCCGGAAAGAATAACGCCGATAACATCGGGGTCATCGGCGGGAAACTTATTATACGGCAAAATCTCGCAGTAAGTGTTGAGTTCGCGCACACGACGTCCGATAAGCTGGGTAGTCTGTGAGCCGAAATCGAGAATTACAATTTTTTGAGGCATGACGGGCTGAAGTTGTCAGTTCATATTTACGGCACAAAGTTACGCAAAAAATGCGGTATGCCAAACATGTCTCCTCAAAAACTGCGAAAAACATCGCCACAGCCACTCTATAAAATGCCCCTCGATCCGACTGTCAGAATACTATATCTATCCTGCTTTTGGCCGGATGCGCCGGGTCACGGCAAGCTCATTATACACAGCGCTGCTCATGTGTTTCCAGAAATCATCCTCATTTTTATGGCGGACCGGTTCCCGGCCACTAAGCGGTTGTTGCCAGTAGTCAAAGATATTTCGTACGATTGTCTTGAATGTATCGGAGTCGATATCGTAATTTTCACAATAACGCGGAGCACAATCTTCTGTGAACGAGCGTAGATATTCGAGCTCCTCGGCAGGAGGAGCCACGGGACATCCGGAGGAATCAGAGGAATCAGAGTTACCCGTGGTATCTCTTTTTTCTGCTTCGATAAGGTCGAGGATTATGCCGAGGTAAGGCATGAGTTTTTCGGGAATCGGGGTTCCATGGAGCAGGAAAGCGATCAGTGCGCCATAGAGTCGCGGACGCATACGTTCCGGGAAGCGTTCGATGTGGCGAATCCATAGGGTGCGGAGGGTAATAGTAGTGTTATTCATAATGGCTTTTTTATTTTTGGTTTTACTTTGCAAAGTTACAATGCCGGAGACGGAATGTGACAACATTCGGTCCGATTGTTGCAAAAACGACAGTTATAAACACTTAGATTAAGCAAATCGGATATATCTAATGAATATGATCAAAATTTAGAATCATTCTTAACCAAATTTTCCAATTACGTAATTCACCATTGTACGCCGACCTTCGATTCAATCATTAAAATTTCTTAAATCAAAACAGTCAAATGTCATATTATACACGTCCGAACGTCATATTCATATATCTAATCATTATGTATTCTCTGCAAAATTATCATTAACTTTGCAGTGGAAAGACATTAAACTAATCCTAAAAAAATTCAGATGAAAAAACTGATTATCGCAACGTCGGCCATTCTGGCGGCATTACCGGTTGGCGCACAGGAAAGTCCTCTGTGGCTGCGCAATACGGCAATTTCGCCCGACGGTTCCAAAGTTGCATTCACCTTCAAGGGCGACATCTACACAGTTCCCGCAACGGGTGGTCAGGCGCGCCAGATCACGACAAATCCCTCTTATGACACCGCGCCTGTGTGGAGTCCTGACGGAACGATGATAGCATTCGGGAGCGACCGCGACGGCAGTATGGATATCTTCGTGATTCCGTCGGAGGGAGGAACGGCCCGCCGTCTCACAACCGCATCGGCGGCAGAAATGCCGAAAGCATGGCTAAACGACTCCACTATACTCTTCTCGGCCAATATGAAACCGTCAAAAGAGGCAATCCAAGGACCATTCGCGTCGCAGATATATGCCATAGGGACCGGAGGCGGTCGCCCGGTGCTGTTCTCGACCATCCCAATGGAAGCAATCAGTATTGCCGAAGACGGACGTATTCTCTACCAGGATCGCAAAGGCTACGAGGACGTGTTGCGCAAACATGAGCGGTCGAGCAGTACGGCCGACATAATTATGGTTGACAAGGAAGGGAAACATTCCCGGCTTACCACCTTCAACGGTCCGGACCAGAATCCGGTATGGCTTCCGGACGGTCGTTTCGCATTTCTGAGCGAGGAGGACGGTACAATTAATATATATGTGCGGGAACCGGCCGACGCCACTGCCACCCAACTTACGAAATTCACGACCCATCCGGTGCGTTCGCTCAGTGCCTCGGCCGATGGCAAACTGATGGCTTTCAGCTGGAACGGAGAAGTGTACACACTGATTCCCGGCAGCACACCCCGCAAACTCGACATCCAAATAACAGGCGACGATTATAACCGCGACTCGGTGAACGGCACGCGTACATCCGGAGCGACAACCATGGCCGTGAGTCCCGACGGCAAAGAAGTGGCTTTCGTGCTAAGAGGTGATGTTTATGTGACATCCACTGATTACAAGACCACACGCCGCATCACCGACACTCCGGGCCAGGAGCGCCGATTAGGCTTCAGCAAGGACGGGCGCACCCTTGTCTACGACTCGGAGCGCGACGGACTCTGGCAGCTCTTTACGGCCACTATCAAGAATCCGGATGAAAAGCATTTCGCTTATGCCACCGAAATCGTAGAAACCCCGCTCTATTCGTCTGACAAGGCCGCGCAGCAGCCCGCGTTCAGCCCTGACGGCAAAAAAGTGGCCTTCCTTGAGGACCGTACGGAAATTCGTGTCATAGATGTGGACTCCAAGAAGGTGAACACAGCGCTTGACGGACGCTACAACTACTCGTATTCAGACGGCGATGTGGAGTTTGTCTGGAGTCCTGACAGCCGTCATCTGCTTGCAAGCTATATAGGCATCGGGGGATGGAATAACTCCGACATCGCACTGGTGACCGCAGACGGCTCCGAGGTGGTGAACCTAACTGAGAGCGGATATTCGTCCTCAAACCCGCGTTGGGCTCTCGACGGCGAGGCCGTGATGTGGGAAAGCGACCGCTACGGCATGCGCAGCCACGGGTCGTGGGGAACCCAGTCCGACGTGCTGCTGATGGCTCTCACGCCTGAAGCCTATGACAAAATGCATCTCTCGGCAGAGGAAGCCGCATTGGCCAAGGAAGCCGAATCTGACAAAAAAGATGAGGGCGACAATGAAAAGGATTCCAAGAAAGATAAAAAGAATTCAAAAAAGGACAAGGACGCTAAAGTGGACAAACCGGCTCCGGTCAAGAACTTCGATCTTGACAACCGGTCGATGCGTATCATGCGCCTTACGCCACGAAGCGGTTCGCTGGGAGATTATGTACTCGCTGCTGACGGTTCCAAACTCTATTACACCACCGCAAACGCAGACGGCTCATTCAACCTGATGGAGACAGACCTGCGCGAGGACGAGACAAAGGTACTCGCGCGAAACGTCCGGGGAGGTTTCGACCCCGACGAAAAAGTGGAGAACATATATGTGCTCGGCAACGTAATGTCGAAGGTGAATCTCAGTTCGGGCACGTCGACACCGATTGAATTCGAGGCAGATTACAGCCGCCGTCCGTCACTTGAACGTGAATATATATACGACCATATGCTCTCGCAGGTGCGCGACAAATTCTATGATCCTGATCTGCACGGAGTGGACTGGACCGGATATGGCGAAGCATACCGTCGGTTCCTGCCTTATATCGACAATAATTACGATTTCGCCATTCTGCTCAGCGAGATTCTGGGCGAACTCAACGCCTCGCATACAGGCGGACGTTTCCGTCCTGCTCCGGAATACAATACCGCGTCGCTCGGCGCGTTCTTCGATGAAGACTATACCGGAAAAGGAATCCGCATAGCAGAGGTCATGCCGGGCAGTCCGCTCGCGGGAGCCAAAGCCAATGTCAAAGACGGCGAAATCATCACAGCAATCGACGGCGTAACGATTGACCCGGGAATGGATTATTCGCCACTGCTGAGAAACAAGGCCGGAAAGCGTGTGCGTCTCACTGTGGAAGATTCTTCGGGCAAAGAACGCAATGTGACAGTACGGGCACTGGGCTCTGAATACGGTCTGCTCTATCGCCGCTGGGTGCGCCGCAATCAGGAAATGGTTGACTCTCTGTCCAACGGCCGAATCGGGTATGTACATGTCCAGGGAATGGACTCACCTTCGTTCCGCACGGTATTCTCCGAGATGCTCGGGAAATACCGAAACCGTGAGGCTATCATTGTAGACACACGATGGAACGGCGGCGGATGGCTCCATAACGATCTCGCGCAGCTGCTCGGAGGTAAGGAATACGTACAGTTCCGCCCGCGCGGACGTTACATCGGCTCCGAACCTTTCACACAGTGGACAAAACCCTCGGTGATGCTTGTCAATGAAGCTAACTATTCCGACGCACACGGATCACCGTTCGTTTACCAGACTCTTGGACTCGGCGACGTTGTTGGCGCGCCGGTACCCGGCACCATGACAGCCGTGTGGTGGGAGACGCAGATCGACCCCACGCTCGTGTTCGGAATACCGCAGGTGACTTCAGTGGACATGAACGGCAACATACTCGAAAACCGACAGTTGCAACCGGATGTTGAAGTTTACAACACGCCGCAGGATGTGGCGGCCGGACACGATGCCCAGATAGCACGGGCCGTAGAGACCCTGCTCAAAAAATTAGACAAATAAATGTAAAGCCGACCTTCGAGGTCGGCTTTTTCATATCATTAATCTTTATGAGTCAAAAAAACTACCCGATAAATTCGGAAACTTGACAAAAATATTGTAAATTTGCACCCAATTACGGTCGGTGTGCCCTACCCGACCCGATATAACATATAAACGCGACAACTAACTATACAAATTATAACCAACACACAAATGAAAAGAGTATATACATTTGGCGACGGCAAAGCTGAAGGCAATGCCGAAATGCGCAACCTCCTCGGAGGTAAAGGCGCGAACCTCGCCGAAATGAACCTCCTGGGTATGCCCGTTCCTCCGGGCTTCACCATCACTACCGATGTCTGCACGGAGTACACCCAGTACGGCAAGGACGAAGTGGTTAAACGCCTCAAAGCCGATGTGGAAAAGGCTATCCAGCACGTTGAAGAGCTCACCGGCAAGAAGTTCGACGATCCCTCCAACCCTCTCCTCGTTTCAGTACGTTCGGGCGCACGCGCTTCAATGCCCGGTATGATGGACACCGTCCTCAACCTCGGCATGAACGACGCCACTGTAGCTTCACTCGCTGAAAAGAGCGGCAACCCCCGCTTCGCTTGGGACTCATATCGCCGTTTCGTACAGATGTACGGCGACGTGGTGCTGGGCATGAAACCCAAATCCAAAAACGACATCGATCCCTTCGAGAAAATCATCGATCAGGTCAAAGAAGAAAAGGGTGTGAAACTCGATACCGAGCTCACCGTTGACGACCTTAAGAAACTCGTCACCCTCTTCAAAGCCGCTGTCAAGGATTACACCGGCAAGGACTTCCCCGACTCCGCATGGGAACAGCTCTGGGGGGGCATCTGCGCCGTATTCGATTCATGGATGAACGAACGCGCCATCCTCTACCGTCGCATGAACCAGATCCCCGAAGAATGGGGCACAGCCGTCAACGTACAGGCTATGGTTTACGGTAACATGGGCGACAATTCAGCTACAGGCGTGGCCTTCTCCCGCGACGCCGCAACCGGTGAAAACATATTCAACGGCGAATATCTCATCAACGCTCAGGGCGAAGATGTGGTGGCCGGTATCCGCACTCCCCAGCAGATCACAATCGAAGGCTCGCGCCGCTGGGCTGCCCTGCAGGGAATCTCCGAGGAAGAACGCCGCGAAAAATACCCCTCGCTCGAAGAATCGATGCCCGACTGCGCCCAGCAGCTCTTCGCCATCTCCGACCGTCTCGAGGATTATTACCGCGACATGCAGGATATGGAATTCACCATCCAGGACGGCAAGCTCTGGATGCTCCAGACACGTAACGGCAAACGTACCGGTGCCGCTATGGTGAAAATCGCCATGGATCTGCTCCGCGACGGTAAGATCGACGAAAAGACAGCCCTCCTGCGCATGGAGCCCCAGAAACTTGACGAACTCCTCCACCCCGTATTTGATAAAGCAGCCCTCAAGCGCGCCAAAGTGGTGGCCAAAGGTCTCCCCGCATCTCCCGGTGCAGCAGCCGGTCAGATCGTGTTCTCGGCTGAAGACGCTGAAGAATGGGCCGATAAGAAACGCAAAGTGGTTCTCGTCCGCATCGAAACCTCTCCCGAAGACCTCCGCGGTATGGCAGTGGCTCAGGGTATCCTCACCATGCGCGGCGGTATGACCTCACACGCAGCCGTTGTGGCTCGCGGTATGGGCAAGTGCTGCGTTTCCGGTGCAGGTGAAATCAAGGTTGACTACGAAGCCAAGACTGTTGAAATGGGTGGCAAGACCTTCAAAGAAGGCGATTGGATCTCGCTCAACGGTTCTACCGGTGAAGTTTACGAAGGACAGGTGCCCACCACCGAACCCGAACTCGGCGGTGACTTCGGCGCGATCATGAACCTCGCCGCCAAGTTTACCAAAACCCTCGTACGCACCAACGCCGATACTCCCCGCGACGCCCGTCAGGCACGCAATTTCGGCGCTCAGGGCATCGGCCTCTGCCGCACGGAACACATGTTCTTCGAAGGCGACCGTATCAAGGCTGTACGCGAAATGATTCTCGCTTCCGATGAAGCAGGCCGTCGCACAGCTCTCGAAAAACTCCTCCCCATGCAGCGCGGTGACTTCGAAGGCATCTTCGAAGCTATGGACGGATTCGGCGTTACTATCCGTCTGCTTGATCCCCCGTTGCACGAATTCGTACCTCATCAGACCGCAACCCAGAAAGAACTTGCCAACGAAATGGGTATCACCCTCGAGGAAGTTAAGGCTAAAGTCGACGCCCTCGAAGAATTCAACCCCATGCTCGGCCACCGCGGATGCCGTCTCGGTATCACCTATCCCGAAATCACCGAAATGCAGACCCGCGCGATCATCGAAGCCGCTCTCGCTGTCAAGGCTCGCGGTATCGATGTCAAGCCCGAAATCATGATTCCTCTCGTAGGCTCGCTCAAGGAAATCCAGCATCAGGCTAACGTGATCAATACCACCGCTGCCAAAGTGTTCGACGAAAAAGGCCAGTCGATCCCCTACATGGTAGGCACCATGATCGAAGTGCCCCGCGCCGCACTCACCGCTGACCAGATCGCAACTGTTGCCGAATTCTTCTCGTTCGGTACCAACGACCTCACCCAGATGACCTTCGGCTTCTCCCGCGACGACGCTCCCAAGTTCCTCAAATACTACAAGGAACATGGCATCATCAAGGTTGATCCGTTCGAAGTTCTCGACCAGGAAGGCGTAGGCCAGCTCGTGAAGATGGGTGTAGAAAAAGGCCGCGCAACCCGTCCCGAACTCAAGGTAGGCATCTGCGGCGAACACGGTGGCGAACCCTCATCCGTCAAGTTCTGTGCCAAACTCGGCATGAACTACGTGAGCTGCTCGCCCTTCCGCGTTCCCATCGCCCGCGTCGCCGCTGCGCAGGCTGCTATCGAGGATTAAACGGTACTTCGTAAGTATTAATTGAATAATAGAGGCTGTGAAGCTCAATCCTATCTGATTGATTCTTCACAGCCTTTTGTTTTTTTTCTAATAATATAGTATTATGCACTTAATTACCGATAACCTTCAAAAGATAATTGCTTTATGTAAAAAATATAAGGTTAAAACGCTTTATGTGTTTGGTTCAATTCTAACGCCTCGCTTTAACGAAAATAGCGATGTCGATTTTTCCGCCCGGTTCAATCATGACCCCGATCCTTTGGTCACGGGTGAAAATATGATTAATTTTTACATAGATTTAACCGAATTGATGGGTAGAAAAATTGATCTTGTTGACGAAGATTGCTTAAAGAATCCATATTTTATTGAAGAATTAAACGAAACCAAAATGTTGATTTATGGATAGAACAGTGAAAAAATACCTTAGCGACATTTATTCCGCAATAGATGAAATTGAATTATTCCTTAGTCAACGTCCATGTCAATATCAAGTCTATTTAAATGATTTGATGTTTAAACGAGCGATAGAAAGGAATGTAGGAATTATTGGCGAAGCAATGTCTAAGATTCTGCAAATTGACAATGAGATTCCTATTACGAATGCCAAAAACATCAAAGGGACTCGCAATTACGTGATTCATGCTTACGACACTCTTGAACCACATATAATTTGGAATATTGTAATTAATGATATTCCGAAACTCAAAGAAGAAGTTATAGCCTTATTAAATGATAATTAAGATATTGGAGGAAGAACTGGAGCGATTTTATCTGAGATATGCAAATAAATACGCTATTAAAACGCTGGAAATTAAAACCTTAATTCCTTGTCAAAAGAATTGGAAGCATCATTCACTCATTCGCTGAATAGTTACTTGAGATATATGGGACTTAATTTATGTTAAATTTAACAATAAAATTTGGAGGGTTTGATTTTTGTAGGTAATTTTGGCTCAAAACTTTATATAACTAATCAAATTATAAACACATGAAATTCCGGATCTTGCCTTTTGTCCACGGACTTCTGGCTATATTTTTCCTCTGCGCCGAATTGACCGTTGGTGCGCAGGAGGTCACAACTGACGGATTGAAATTCAAGAAAGGGCAGAATGGAGCTCTTTTAATCGGATTTACGGATGATATTGCCGCTGACGTTGTGGTGCCTGCGTCGGTTGAGATAAACGAACGTATGGAAGATGTCACATTTTGGCGTGCCAATTGCCTGAATGCCGCTGAGACGGAAATCCCTGCTTCACATGTTAAATCGATAACCATGGAAGACGGCGATGCCGACCTTTGGATTTTCGGCGAATCAATTTCTGGGTGGACAGAACTTAAGACTATTGAATTTCCACAACAACTGACACAAATTGATTGCGACGCGATAATCAACTGTCCCGCACTTGAATCCGTTACTTTCCGCGGTAACAGAGTCGTCTCTTTTGAATATCCCAATTATAATTTAAATTTTTCAATGGGATCCCAACCCACCGTCTATGTAAATGCCGATCTTGTCGATGAATATAAGGCTCTCAAAGAGAAGGATCAATATGCACAGGCTTTCCTTAGTCAGTGTGGCGAAATTTTGGCAATCGGCGGTAACGGTGTGCCATCTGGAGTACATATTCTTCTCGGTGATCTTCATCTGAACGCGCAAGATGCAAAACCCGGGGACAGGATATCAATCGAAGCTCCCGACGGTGCAACCATCAACTCGATCGCACTTGACAACAAGCCTATAAATATCACCGATTCAAAAAAGGCGGAGATTGAAATTCCGGATTTCAATCATCACATGGTGATGGCCGTCAATCTGTCCTCTACATCCCAATCATCTCAACCTGATATCACAGACAGACACTACGCCGTACGCGGCACCGAGTCAGGCGTGGCCATCGATGGCTATGACGGTTCACTGGTACTTGTTATCGACCTGTCCGGACGTGAAGTGGCAAAAACTCATAGGTCGCATATCGCGCTTAATGAAGGAATCTATATTGTGTTCTACGGCAATCAGGGCTATAAAATTTGTGTAAACCGATGAAACAGATAACATTTTTGCTGGCGGTCATAGCGTGTCTGAGTGTAAGCAGCCGGGCCGCGCAGCCTGAAGTTGAAGTTGACGGCATAGTATATTCAATCCATGCCAATTCAGGAAACTGCTACGTAAAGAAATATACCGCCGCCTTGCCGCAGAATGCAGTAATTCATGCACGCGTCGAAATTGCCGAAAAAATGTATGACGTGCATTACATCGGCTTCGAGGCATTGATGCAGGATGACGATATTCTTCCCAAAGATCATATAACGTCCCTTACAATAGAAACCGGCGATCAGCCCTTACGGTTGATGGACTGCGCCGTGTGCGGCTGGACAGCGCTGGAAGACATTGATCTGCCCGATAACACATCCCAGCTTGACGAAGGATGTCTAAACACTCTGCCATCACTGAAGGTCATTTGGCTGCGCTCAACAGAAACGGTCACTTTCTACGAGGATTACGACCGCGCCTTAAATACATCCCTCTATTCCAATCCCATATTGCGCGTGCCGCAGAAACTGGTTTCTTCCTATGAAGCATTGGCCGCTGGAAGCAATGAAATCGCCTCTACATTTCTTGGCCAGATGAGCAAGATCACATCTTTGGATGACTCAAAAGCCCCGGTGCTTACAATACGTTATGAGGACGCGCTTGTGACTCTACATGACGCCGCGGAAGGCCATCGGCTCCACTTCAGTTCGCAAACAGACCGGGCCATAAGTTCACTAATGAACAATGAACAAGATCATACTTCTACTCTTAAAGACGGACTTTATGTCGTTCCGGCTTTTGATGATGACACCTTGCTACATGTGACATTCGAGGACAACTGAACCAAACCGATTTAATGACGATTCGACCCGCGATTCTTTAACGACTCGCGGGTCGGATCTTTGTACTGCACCATAATTGAACATTATTCACTGTCATAATGTCAACGCGAGGCATCATGACACGGCTCTTTCATTTAACCTAGAATAAAGAGTATACCTCCCCTTACCCGGTTC
>CAMWNG010000005.1 GCA_947175575.1 uncultured Bacteroidales bacterium
GGACGTCCCCGGACGCGCTTGCCAACCCGTCAAAAAAGGGACGCGCGGACGTCCCCGGACGCGCTTGCCAACCCGTCAAAAAAATCCACCCTCCGGACTGCCCGGAGGGTGGCTTGTAACTTATTCAGAAGTTGTATTATTTGATGACAACTTTCTTGGCTACGCCGTTCTGGAGAGTTACGTAAACACCTGCGGTGAGGTTGTTTTCGTTAACTTCAACACCATTGAGGTTGTAGAACTTGGCGGGACCGTTGGCTACGATGTCAGCAACTGCGTCCTCGATACCCTTAACGTAACCTTCTTCAGAGAGGAGGTACATAGCGACACCGTTAGATTCCTTGAAGATCATGATCTCTACAGCGCGCTTACCGTTTGCGTCGGTGAGTTCAGGAGAAATGCTGATTGAGTGAGTGAAGCGACCACCACCTTTTGCTTCGCCGAGCATGGCCTCGGGAGCAAGCCACAGAGGAGTAGCATCTTCGATGCCATTTTCACCAAGTTTAATGATTGCTACACCACCACCGGGCTTACCGGGTTCGGGGAATACAACACCATAAACAAGGAAGTCCTGACCACCTAATGAGAACTGGCGTACACCGCAAGGCTGATCTTTGGGGAAGAAGTCAGTCCAGGGATCATCATCATTATCCTTTTCGGGAACATTCTTAGAGAAATCGTCAATTTTTTCACCGGAGTAATCGTATAATGCGGGGAGAGTGGAATGTGCATCTACGTAGAACTTGTTGCCGGAGAAATCATCATCAGCAAGGATAGACACTACAGGTGTGTAGCCCCAGTTAACCTTATCCGCAGGATAGGTTTCTTCACACTTAATTACGCAGTAGCCTTCACCTTCGGCATTGACATCGATATTCCATTCGTCAGAGCCCTGTTCGCAATGCCAAGCGCAAACTACGTTTGCACCGCCTTCAGCAGGAATCGACATGAATACGCAGCGAGCTTTTTCGCGGGTGATGTCACCACGAAGATCACAGTTGTCTACACGACCGCAACCTTCGGGACCTTCAACATCATCAAGAGCGAACTCAGTGACTTTTGTCATTTCGCCGGTTTCAGGATTTACCATGTACAGAGGAATGGGTCTGGGAACAACGACACCATCTTCACCTGCTTTGTATGTATCCGAAACATACGGAGTGATCCAGAGGTGACCGAAGTCATCGGTACCAATGCAGTTGGCACAGAGAGTACCAAACAGCTGCTTACCTTCATAGGTAAGAGTCAAGTCCTTGATAAACTTACCTGTTGCTGCATCAAGGACAAGCAGATGTCCGTATGCATCAGTGCTCAGTTCACCACTTTCAGTGGTAACGAAATCCATTGAGCAAGCGACATAGACTTTATCACCGAGGCGAGCAGCCATAGTACCTTTGGTAGCATCAGCCATCTTGGTGCAAAGGTCGTTCCAATCGGACATTGCGACACCTTTTTCGCCGTCGCCGAGGCTCATGAGCCAGAGGTTTTCAAGTTTGTAGCCTTCTTTTGCTTTGTAAGCGGCGGGGTCAACACCCTGTGCCACTGCTGAAAGACTCAGAAGACCCATTGAAGCGAAGAGTAAAGCTTTCTTCATAGTCTGAGAAGTTTAAGGTTATTTTAATTAGTTTGTTTTTGTTTGGATTCAGTTGCCTTATAGATAAAGGAGAGATTTCCGACCGCTAAGTTAGCAACAATTTTTGTATTGTAGAATTTTTCTCGCGTCAAAAAATGTTAATTAACAATTCCAACACCCGCCCCTCGGACCACGACGGTCTCCGGCGTGGCTGCCTACCCGACAAAAAAGGGACGCGCGGACGTCCTCGGACGCGCATGCCAACCCGACAAAACCAACCCGACAAAACCCCATCCGGCGCTCCCGCGCGCGTCCGAGACGTCCGCGCCTCCCTTCCTCCGGCTGCCAACCCGTCGCCCGCGCCGCCAACCCGTCAAAAAAAGCACAACCGTCCCCGGTTGTGCTTCAGCGTTTACGTTCCGTTTTCGGATAGCTTATTCCACCGTCCAGGTCTCGCCTGCGAGAATCATGGAGCGGAGGTTGTCGAAGCCTTTCTTGGCCTTGACGGCAGCTACCTGTTCTGAAACAGATTCATCGTAAGTGGGCGCGTCGACGTCGCGGATCACACCGATGGCAAGCGGCAGGCTGTCGCCGTCCATCATGGCAAGCTGCTGATGCAGGAAGTTGGAGGGTGTATGAGCATCGTGCACCAGCACATCGTCGATTGTGTAACCGTCCTCACCTATGGTCACGGCCTTGAGTCCGAATCCATCCTGCACGAGTCCTTTTTCTTTGTTCGCGCCGAAAAGCATTTTTTCGCCGTGCACGAGGTGAATGGTCTTTTCGGCTCGCACGGCGCGGTCTGTGATGGGATTATGCACACCGTTGTTGAATATCACGCAGTTCTGGAGAATTTCAGTGACGGACGTACCGTGATGACGCCCGGCGGCCACAAGCACTTCCTGCGATACTGCCAACTCGACGTCAATACTGCGGGCAAAGAAGTTGCCGCGTGCGCCGAAACACAGTTCCGCGGGAATGAACGGATCTTCAACAGTGCCGTAAGGCGATGATTTTGAAACGAATCCGCGGGCCGAGGTGGGCGAATACTGACCCTTGGTGAGTCCGTAAATCTTGTTGTTGAACAGGATGATGTTGATGTCCACGTTGCGGCGTATGGCGTGGATGAAATGGTTGCCGCCGATGGCCAGTCCGTCGCCGTCTCCGGAAATCTGCCATACCGTCATCTCGGGATTTGCGACCTTGAAGCCTGTGGCGATGGCAGCCGCACGTCCGTGGATGGTATGGAAGCCATAGGTGTTCATGTAGTAGGGCAGGCGCGATGAGCATCCGATACCCGAGATTACGGCAGTCTTGTGCGGAGGCACGCCAAGCGTGGCCATGGCCTTGTGGAGGGTGTTGAGGATGGCGTGGTCGCCGCAGCCGGGGCACCAGCGCACGCTCTGGTCGCTCTTATAGTCGGCCGCTGTATATGTCTTGTTCTGTGATTCCATGGAATTTGCTTATTGAGCGATGAGGGTTTTGACCTTTTCCACCACTTCCGACACCTGGAAGGGCTGGCCCTGGATTTTGTTGATGCGCCGGATTTCCACTCCGGGAAGTTTGCTTTGCAGATAGTCGGCGAACATGCCCGTGTTGAGCTCGGCCACGATCACGCGGCGATAGCGGCGGATGACTTCGAGTGCGTTTTTGGGAAGGGGGTTGATGTAGCGGAAATGTGCGAACGCGGTGGGCACGCCCTCGGCGTTCAGCTCTTTCGTCGCAGTGAGGAGATGTCCGTATGTGCCGCCCCAGCCTATGAGGAGAGTGTCGGCGCCGGTGTCACCCATAACTTCGAGTTCGGGGATGTCATCGGCGATACGCGCGATTTTCTCGCGGCGGGTCTGCACCATTTTTTCGTGATTGACCGGGTCGGTGGAGATAGCTCCGGTAACGAAGTCTTTCTCAAGTCCGCCGAGGCGGTGAGCGGCGCCCTCGGTGCCGGGGATAGCCCAGCGGCGCACCTTGGTGGAGTCATCGCGGTCGTATGGACGCCAACCGGAGTTGATGGCATCCTCACTCACGTAAGGCACACGGATTTCAGGATATTCCGAGGCTTCGGGAATCCGCCATGCGCTGGAACCGTTGCCGATGAAGGCGTCGGTGAGCAGGATCACCGGAGTCATATGTTCAACGGCAATACGGGCTGCCTCGAAAGCCATGGTGAAGCAGTCGGTGGGCGTGGCGGCTGCCACTACCGCCAGAGGCGATTCGCCGTTACGACCGTAGAGAGCCTGCATGAGATCGGTCTGCTCGGTCTTGGTGGGCAGACCTGTGGAGGGGCCGCCACGCTGCACATCGATCACCACAAGTGGCAGTTCGGCCATGACGGCCAGACCGATACCCTCGCTCTTGAGCGCGAGTCCGGGACCCGAAGTCGAGGTCACGGCGAGATTTCCGGCGTAGGATGCGCCGATGGCCGAGCATACGCCGGCTATCTCGTCCTCCATCTGAATGGCCTTGACACCGAGGTCTTTGCGTTTGGCGAGCTCGTGGAGGATGTCTGTCGCGGGAGTGATGGGATATGAGCCGAGAAACAGAGGACGTCCGGCTTTCTCTGAAGCCATTATGAGTCCCCATGCTGTGGCTGTATTGCCGTTGATGTCTGTATATACGCCCGGTACGGGAGTGTCGGATTCGATGCGGTATGTGGATACGGTGGCGTGGATGTTATGGCCGTAATTATAGCCTGCGTCGAGCACCTTGGAGTTGGCCTCGAACACAGCGGGCTTCTTGACAAACTTGTTGGCCAGCATCTTGCGGGCGGCTTCGAGCGGACGGTCGAACAGCCAGCACACCAGACCGAGGGCCAGAATATTGCGGCATTTGGCCACACTCTTGGGGTCGAGTCCGCTGTCGGCCAGAGCGTTGCGGGTCAGGGTGGTCACGGGCACTTCCACCACCTGTGCCTTTATGTCAAGTTCCTCGAAGGGATTGTCGGTCTTGAAAAGCGCCTTACGCAGATCGGCCTCCTTGAACGAGTCGATGTCGACGATCACCACCCCGCCGGGACGCAGAAACTTTATATTCTGCTTCAGCGCTGCCGGATTCATGGCGATAAGGACATCGCAGAGGTCGCCGGGAGTGTGTACGCCGTGGCCTACGCTCACCTGGAAGCCGGACACGCCGCTGAGCGAGCCCTGCGGGGCGCGTATTTCGGCGGGATAGTCCGGAAAAGTGGATACCTGGTTGCCAACACCGGCCGAAACATTGGTGAAAATGTTTCCCGCCAGCTGCATACCGTCGCCCGAGTCGCCGGAGAACCGCACGACGACCTTTTCGAGCTGCTTGACGTTAGTTGATTCCATGTATATTAGTGTTAAGAGTCTTCAAGGGCACAAAGGTACTAAATTATTTTGGATTGACCAATTCCCCCGCCCCGCGCGATCCGACAAAGAAGGGACGCGCGGACGTCCTCGGACGCGCATGCCAACCCGTCAAAAAAACTCGCGCCGTGTCTGAAAGACACTGAACTATCGTAACCCCATACGCCAAGAGCGTATGGGGAAGGGACGCGCGCACGTCCTCGGGCGCGCTGCTAACCCGACAAAACCCCATCCGGCGCTCCCGCGCGCGTCCGCGCCTCCCTTCCACCAGCCGCCAACCCCTCGAATCACGACGGCCCTCGGCCGCGCCTGCCACTGCTTTACCAGCCTCCGGTGGCGCCACCGCCACCGGTGTGGCCGCCACCGAATCCTCCCCCGCTGAAGCCGCCTCCGCTGAATCCGCCGCCCCGACCGCTGTTCAGTATGGCTGCTGCCGCCGCGGCCGCGGCGGCTCCGGTAGCGGGAATGGTGTAACGCTTGCCGTCGGTATGGTTGCAATTCACGCAGCGGTATTCGGTCACACCCATACCGGCAGTTGTGGCGGTGGGCTGACGCAGCACACGGTCACGCTCTTTATAATATGTACGCGCGTGACAGTTCGGACATTCCGTATATGGACTCGATGATATCGGATAAGGATAAATATCCGTCTCGGAGCACGACGGACAGAGCCATACGTCATAGTCGACCGATCCGATGCGCTCTTCAAGGTCCTGAGCCGGGGTAAGATAGCGGTTGTCTGTGGCTTCGTCGAGTTTATGCATGCGTGTGCCGCAGTTGGGACACATGCGCGGCCGGTTGCGCCAATGTTGCAGCAGAAGGATGAGCGGAATCGTGGCCACAAGGGGTATACCGAGACCCAGGGCGCTGAAAATCAGATATATGTTACGCAACCGCACGAGTCGTGTGTATTTGCGGAAATCATCGTATCCACGCACGGAATACAGCTCCGCGAAAAGGATGAGCAGGAAAAGGAGTGCCACAATACATGCTGCATAGATCCAGACCTTGAACCCAACATCGCCTGCATCGTCGCCCGATGAATAGTCGGCGTCCGAAGCACCCGAACGATACTCGTCCGCAGTGTCAGGATCAGACAGAATGCGTGAAATCACGGCCACCGCATTGAGAAGCCCGGCATCATAATCGCCTTCGCGGAACTGCGGAGCTATCACATCGCGTATGATGCGACCGCATGTAATGTCGGGCAGCGCACCCTCGAGCCCGTAGCCGGGCCGAATCGTCACCTTGCGGGTGTCCATCACCACAAGGATCAGCAGGCCGTTATCGCGGTCAGACTTGCCCAGTCCCCACAGCTCGAACAGATCAGTGGCGAATTCCGAAGGATCGTCCGGATCCTCGATGGCAGGCAGCACGGCTATCATCGGCTCCACAGTAAGATTGCGACGCAAGGAGTCGAGTGAGGCATTGAGGCGCGACGTCGCGCGGGGCGACAGCACATGCGCGGGGTCGGCCACGAAGGCCGTGCGGTCGGCTCGGTGCACGTCGGGCACCCGCGCCGGCGAATAAGCCTGAGCCGCAGCCATAAGCACGACTAAAACCGAGGCGATTATGAGAGCTGTACGTTTCAAAGTTCGGACGGATGTTTGAGATAGTATTGACGCAGTATTTCGGAAATATTGAAATAATACCCTTCAGGGGCCGAAGCGTTGCGGGGATTCACCACCACATAGTCGTAATAAGGTTGCTGAAACTTGGCCTCGCGGACTGTGATTCCGGAGAGGTTCAGAAAATCATACTCGTCCTGAGGATACACCACCTGCCAGGCATTTTCGGGGTCGGCTCCGGTACCCGACGAGGCTATCACGAGCAGAAGATGGTTGAGTTTGTACTGCCAGATCTTGGCCAGGTCATATTTGCCGTTCTGCTCGTAGACGAAAATGCGGTTGGTGAGCTGCCGCAGATTGACGGGATTGTCCGCGAGGGTCTCTATCGCAAAGTCGAGAATCTGCTTGCGCTCGGCGCGCGACCACTCTTTTTTGTTGAACAGCGGCGCCAGACGTGCGGCCTGGTCGGGATTGGCCTGCGGACGGTAGGGGTCGTAGTCCTCCTGAAAGAGCGAGCCGTAGTAGAAATACTGGAAATCCTCATCCGTCATAGTGGTGTCGTTGGCCATGAACTCCTTGAGCAGCTTGGGATAATAACGCGGTGAGGATTCGTTGAGCGTGGCCGTACGGATGGCTTCGAGGTCAGGTTTGCCGAGGTTGGTACGGACAGCCGCCGAGAGCCCGAATGTCACGAGTATGGCGGTTAAGGATGTCAGAATATGGCGGAGAGAGAGAGTCATAAGGCGGAAGAGACGAGGGTGAGCTGGAACAATGCGATGGCTATGATATAGAACGCCACCAGAGCCGGGAGGGCGATATCGGCCCACATCATAAGCTTACGCGAGACCGAAGCGTTAATCTGTCCGCCCGGTGTTCGTGTGAAAGCAAACCAACCCAGCGCGGCTCCGGCAGCTCCGGCAACGATCAAAGCGGCCATCGAAGCAGCGACGGCACCCACAGCCGTACCGACCAGCGCGCCACCCACAACATAATAGCGCAACGACGGCACCGGAGGCTGCGCGCTCATAAAGCTGTTGATAGTGACGATGGCTGCTGCGATGCCCCAGAACCACATTATCGAATTTGTCAATGTGCCGTGCACGGTCCAATGCACGATCAGGAAGGTCACGAATGCCATCAATGCGGCGGGCAGACGGCGGGTGAATGCCATAACGACGGTGACAACCGACAAAGTTACGATGAGGATGGTAAGCCAGAGCATAGCGGGTAAATGGTTTTAGTATTAGGGAAGTGTTATACGTGAAGCATGAACCGTATATCCGAGGATTTCGGAAGCGAACCGATCGAATTTCTCAGGAGAATCCGTAGTGTAGAAACTGCGCGAGCCTCCGCGGGTGATGCGGGCGTCCATTTCCGGATGACGCCTCAGATAATCTACAAGACTGCGGGCGACGATTGTGCCCTGACGCACCACTTTCACTCCGGTTGGGGCGCACTGCTCTATCTTAGGCTGAAGCAGTGGATAATGTGTGCATCCGAGCACAAGAGTGTCGATGTCGGAGTCGGGTTCGAGAGCCTCGCGCACGTCGCGGCTCACGAAGTAGTCGGCTCCGGGGCCGTCGTGCTCGCCGTTCTCCACCAGCGGCACCCACATCGGACAGGCATGCACATAGGTTCTGAACGACGGATGCAGTTTCTCGATTTCGATCTCATAGCTGCCCGAAGCCGCAGTACCGGGAGTGCAGACTATGGCCACACGACCCGTCGACGAAAGCTCGCCGACAGCTTCGGCCGTGGGACGGATCACACCCAGGACGCGGCGCGCCGGATCCAGCTCCGGAAGATCCCGCTGCTGGATGGAGCGCAATGCCTTCGCCGAGGCGGTGTTGCATGCCAGAATGACCAGATGGCAACCCATGGCGAAGAGCCGCTCTACCGCTTCGAGAGTGAAGCGGTAGACCAGCTCGAACGAACGTGACCCGTAGGGCGCCCGGGCATTGTCGCCCAGGTAGATGAAGTCGGCGTCGGGCAGACTCCGGGCGAGCTCATCCAGAACGGTGAGCCCGCCGAAGCCTGAATCGAACACCCCGATGGGACCCGGGGCCTGCGGGAGTGATTTCATGACAGTCAGAGTCGTGCTTTGATTGCCTCGGTTTCTTTCTCGTAGCCGGGCTTCTCGAGGAGCGCGAACATGTTGCGCTTGTAATCCTCTACACCGGGCTGGTTGAAGGGGTTCACACCCAGGAGATAGCCGCTGATGCCGCAGGCAGCCTCAAAGAAATAGATGAGCTGACCGAGGTAGAGAGCCTCGAGGGCGGGAAGAGTAATCTGCATGTTGGGCACTCCGCCGTCGACGTGGGCGATACGTGTGCCGAGTTCGGCCATCTTGTTCACCTCGTCGACACGCTTGCCGGCCAGGAAGTTAAGTCCGTCGAGATTTTCGGCATCAGTGGGAATCACCACTGTGTGACGGGTGCGTTCCACGCTGATCACGGATTCGAAGATGGTGCGTTCGCCGTCCTGAATCCACTGACCCATCGAGTGGAGGTCGGTGGAATTGTCCACGGCTGCGGGGAAGATGCCCTTGTGGTCCTTGCCCTCACTCTCGCCGTAGAGCTGCTTCCACCATTCTCCGAAATAGTGGAGTTTTGGGTTATAGTTGACGAGAATTTCGATTTTCTTGCCTGCGCGGTAGAGGGCATTACGGGTCATGGCATATGTGAGGGCCGATTTGTCCGTTCCGTCAAGAGTGGCTTTCTGACACTGGCGTGCGCCTTCCACAAGCGCGTGAATGTCATGTCCGGCCACGGCGATGGGCAGCAGTCCCACGGGGGTGAGCACCGAGAAACGTCCGCCCACGTTGTCCTCGATCACGAAAGTCTTGTAGCCTTCGGTGGTTGCCAGCGAACGCAGGGCGCCGCGACGTGCGTCGGTGATGGCTACGATGAGTTTCGAGGCGGCTTCGCGTCCGGCCTGCTGTTCAAGCTGAGCCTTGAGCAGACGGAAGGCGATGGCGGGTTCGGTGGTCGTACCGCTCTTGCTTATAACGATGATTCCGAAGCGTTTGCCACGGAGATATTCCTGAAGTTCATAAAGATAGTCCTCTCCGATGTTCTGTCCTGCGAACATGATCTGCGGACCGTCGGTTGCGCCGGTCGAATTGCCGAGGGCTTCGATCACGGCCTTGGCACCGAGGTACGAACCGCCGATGCCTATGCACACCACGACATCGCAAGCCTCACGCAGCGAACGGGCTGTTGCGGCTATGTCGTCAAGGAGCGCGTCTGTGGTCTCGGCAGGCAGTTTCACCCAGCCGAGGAAGTCGGCACCTGCACCCGTGCCTGATGTGAGTTTTGCCAGAGAGGCTTCGGCCTCCGGACGAAGTGCCTCGATATCTGCCTGCGAAACAGTCTGAAGCACATCTTTGATATTCACTTGAATCTTATCCATTGGTTGATGTGTTAAGTAAATTTTCTTAAAACTGAGCAAAGTTAGCGTTTTCTTTATATATACACAAATGTGAGGTGTTAAGTTTTGCGAAAGAAGCACAAAACCCTGTCAGCCGCCTTCAACGGGATTCAGCCGGGGAGCGTGCGAAATTTCGCCGATTTTTTTTGCAATATGTATCGAAAGCATTAACTTTGCAGCATCACGAGAAGTGCGCCGGATCGTCTGAAGCCTTGAAAACGTGGGTTTGAGCGCTCCACGAAAGCTTGAAAACGTGGGTTTGAGCATTTCTCGAAGCCTTGAAAACGTGGTGTTGAATTATGAAACGCAAGATTTACAACAAGTTAGTTGAGTGGAAAAATCAATGGAACGGACGAACCGCCTTGTTGATTGACGGAGCACGTCGAATCGGCAAAAGTTGGATTGCGGAAGAATTCGGCAAAAACGAGTATAAATCATACCTCGTAATTGACTTCAACAACGTCTCTCCGGACATAATCGATCTGTTTGAGCATCACCTGACCGATCTCGATACATTTTTCACAAGATTGTCGCTCTACACCGGTGTTCGACTTCACAAAAGAGAATCTCTCATAATCTTCGACGAGATACAGATGTTCCCGAAGGCACGCGCAGCCGTAAAATATCTGGTAAAAGACGGTCGGTATGACTTTATCGAGACCGGGTCGCTCGTAAGCATAAACCATAACGTAAAAAACATCGTAATACCAAGTGAGGAAATCCGCGTGAACATGTACCCCATGGATCTCGAAGAATTCATGTGGGCTATCGGGGAAGATACGCTTTTTGATTATGTCAGAGAGTGTCACTCGGCAAAGAAACCTGTGGGACAGGCACTTAACCGCAAAATGAACGAATATTTGTCAACATATATGCTTGTTGGAGGCATGCCCCAGGCAGTACTGAGCTATGTCGAACATAAAGACTTTCACGACGTCGAGTCAATAAAGGAAAGCATCCTCGCCCTATATCGCAATGATATCAGCAAATATGCCGGCCGGTCAGCACCTAACGTCACGAGGATTTTCGACAGTATTCCGGGGCTGTTGCAGCAGCACGAAAAGCGGTTCCGCCCTTCTAAGGTGAAAACTAACAGCCGCATGAAAGATTTCAATGAATCTTTTTTCTGGCTGGATGAGAGCCGTGTGGTCAACTTCTGCTACAACACCACCGAACCGTCCGTTAGTCTGGCTCTGAACAGGGATGACTCTAAAGTCAAACTTTATCTTGCCGACACCGGGCTGTTGGTAACTATGGCGTTCGGACATCATGTGCTTGAAAAAGATGGCGTATACGAAAAAATCCTGAAAGGAAAACTGGACTTCAACCGGGGAATGCTGATGGAGAATCTCGTAGCACAACAGTTGTGTGCATCCGGCCACCCTCTTTTTTTCTACACGAATCCAAGTCGTGAATCTGCTGCTGAAAGAATGGAAATAGATTTTCTGATCCGTAAAAGCGAAATTACGAGCCGCCATAATATTTCACCGATAGAAGTGAAATCTTCGACCCGATATAGCCTGTCTTCTATACAGAAATTTACTGCTAAATTCAAAAATTATCTCAGCACTCCGATTGTCCTCCACCCTGGAGATTTAGAACTGAAAGACGGCATATTTTATCTGCCTCTGTACATGTCAGGGCTACTCTGAAGCCTTGAAAACGTGGGTTTGAGCACTCCGCGAAAGCTTGAAAACGTGGGTTTGAGCATTTCTCGAAGCCTTGAAAACGTAGGGTTTGATATGTAAACACCAGATTTACAATAAATTATATTTCAGCCGAAAAATACCGGAAGAAATGCCATATCGTGATGGCTGTCGAGACCGCGACATTCAGGGAATGTTTCGTGCCTGCCTGGGGAATTTCAAGGCAGATGTCGCACGCGTCGACCACCTGCTGCGACACGCCGTCAACCTCATGGCCGGCCACGAAGGCATACCGCCGCGAGGGATCGGGAACAAACCGGTCGAGCATAGTGGAGCCGTTGACCTGTTCGAGACAGCAGACTATATAACCGTCCTCGCGTAATTTCCTGACAGCGTGCATAGTGTCCTCAAAATAAGTCCATGCTACGGAATCCTCCGCCCCAAGGGCGGTCTTATGTATCTCGGGCGACGGCGGTGTCTGCGAGATGCCGCACAGACACAGACGTTCAACAGCGAAAGCGTCGCAGGTGCGGAAAATAGAACCTATATTATTGAGCGAGCGCACATTGTCCAGCACCACTGTGAGCGGGATTTTCGGCGCGCTGCGGAATTCGTCGGGCGTCAGCCGGTTCATTTCCCAGATGGTCTTCTTTTTCATGACTTACGGATTAGGGTCATGCCGTCATAAAGAGGCAGCAGCACAGTGGTGACATCCGGGTCGGCCACCACTTTTTCATTGAATTCCTGAAGTCCGCGGGTCTGCGGATCGTGTGGGGCGGTTTCGAGCGCGGCTCCGCTCCAGAGGGTGTTGTCGGCCATGATGAACCCGCCGGAGCGCACAAGCGGTTTCACCATGTCGTAATACTGCGGGTATAGACGCTTGTTGGCGTCTATATACACCAGATCCCACGGCTCGTCAGAGATGCGGGGCACCACATCGAGCGCGTCGCCTGCATAAAGTGTTATCCTGTCGGCCAAAGGCGATGCCGAAAATGTTTCGAGCAGAGCCGGAACGGCCTCTTCGTCTATTTCGACTGTGTGAACCATTCCGCCCTCGGCCACACCCTCGGCGAAACACAGGGCCGAATAGCCGCTGAATGTGCCGAGTTCGAGCACACGTCTCGGTTTTATCATAGAGGTAAGCATGCTGATGAGGCGCCCTTGATGAGGGTCGCAGCACATGCGGGGATAGAGCCGCGTGAGATAGGTCCGGCGGTAGAGGGCGTCGAGATAGTCCGGAGCCGCCGAAGTGTGCGCGGTCAGAAACCGCTGTGTATCATTATCCATATCCATAAGTCAGGAATTGGAGAGCATCATTATGAGAATAAAAACATCGGTGAGCACCACCAGGCCGAGCAGAATCCAGGCCACTGTGCGCCGTCCGGGATAGCAGGCCAGCGCAAGCACGGCGCTCAGAACGACATAGGCCGGGAAAAGCCATTCGGAGGATGTCTCGCCCATCCACCCCGTCTCGCTCACCGCCTTGAATGCCTCGGGGATGAACAGAAACGACGGCAGTGCAACGGCCACCATCAGCACCACGAACCACCACGGCAGGCGCGCACGCCCCTCGGCGGTCATCGTTCGCCTCCTTTCGACTCGCGGTAGGCTGCGACTGTGCGCCGGATGCCCTCGGCAAGGTCGACACGCGGTGTGAAACCGAAGTCGCGCCGGGCGTCGGAAATGTCGCAGTTCCAGTTGCGCTGACGCATGATCTTGAATTTGTCGCGGTTGAGGGTCATGGGTTTGCCTTTGGCCGAGCCCCATTTCTCGCTGACCACCGAAGCGATCCAGGCGGTCCAGAGTGGCAAGCGCACGGGAATCACCAGCTTGCACCCGAGCTCGCGCGCCACCATCTTGCGGAATTCGGCCTGCGAATAGGCGCGGTCCTCGCTGATGATATATTTGCGGCGGAGTGTGTCGGGCGATGCAAGTGCGTCGAACATGGCGTTCACCAGATCGTCCACATATATAAATGTAAGCATCTGGCGGCGATATCCCACACCGAAGTCGAAATGAGAGTCGATGCTTTTTATCATCATCAGATAATCCTGCTCATGAGGGCCATAGACACCCGTGGGGCGGAAGATAATCCAGGGAAAATCGGCAAGGGTCTCGAGATACGTCTCGGTCTTGATTTTCGACAGGCCGTAGCGTGTGTTCGGATTCGGAACCGTAGCCGATGTGAGCGGGGCGTAGGTCTTCTCATCGCCAGGGCCGAGGGCGCTCAGCGAGCTTATATAGAGGAACCGGCGGGGCACCATGTCCAGGCGCCGCAGCGTCTCGACAAACGTGCGCGGGTACATGAAATTCACCAGATTGAAGCCTGCGAATGTCACGCTTTTGGTGGCGCCGAGGTTCCAGATTATGTCATCCCAGCCGTGAGCAGCCGGAGCAGCCTCGCGGATGGCCTGCTCCACCTGATCGGGATCGTCGTAGTCGAACACCACGAATTTCAGGCGCGGATCGGTCAGAAACCGGCGCGATGTGGAGGCGCGCACTCCGGCCCACACCGTATAGCCGCGGCGCAGTCCTTCGGCCGCGATGAATCCGCCGATGAACCCTCCGGCCCCGATTATAAGTAATGTCTTGCTGTCGTCAGCCATTTGTCAAAATAATTAAAATCGCCGTAAAGTTACTAAAAAAATGAGAGTCCGGCAAAACAAACGCCCGGCCAAAAATTGTTATTGCCTGCGAAAGAGCGGAATCCGGGATTCGGCGTCTGCAAATTTTCTAAAAAATTAAATCAAATATTGCACAATTACGGAAATTTTTCGTAAATTTGCCGTGCAAAATCCGGCGGCGTTGCGCCCCGGACGTAACATAGTAATATTCAACCTACTATATAAAGTAAAGACTATGACAAAAATTGGTATTAATGGCTTTGGCCGCATCGGACGCTTCGTTTTCCGTGCCAGCACCAAGCGCGACGACCTCGAAGTTGTTGCAATCAACGACCTTCTCCCCGTGGACTACATGGCATACATGCTCAAGTATGACACCATGCACGGCCGCTTCGACGGCACCGTAGACTATGATCTGGAAAAGAGCCTCCTCATCGTCAACGGCAAACCCATCCGCGTAACCGCATGCCGCGACCCGAAAGAAATCGGCTGGGGCGAAGCAGGCGCAGAATACGTAGTTGAATCTACCGGCCTCTTCCTGACCAAAGAAAAAGCACAGGCTCACCTCGAAGCCGGCGCTAAATATGTTGTTATGTCCGCTCCCTCTAAGGACGACACCCCCATGTTCGTATGCGGCGTTAACCTCGAAACCTACCAGAAGGGCACACAGATCGTTTCAAACGCTTCTTGCACCACCAACTGTCTCGCTCCCCTCGCTAAGGTTCTCAACGACAAATTCGGTCTCGTTGAAGGTCTGATGACCACCGTTCACTCTACCACCGCCACTCAGAAAACCGTTGACGGCCCCTCTATGAAGGACTGGCGCGGTGGCCGTGCTGCTTCGGGCAACATCATCCCCTCGAGCACAGGCGCTGCCAAGGCTGTAGGTAAAGTAATCCCCGAACTCAACGGCAAACTCACCGGTATCTCGATGCGCGTCCCCACCCTCGACGTATCTGTAGTTGACCTCACCTGCACCCTCGCCAAACCCGCTACCAAAGAAGAAATCTGCGCTGCCATGAAGGAAGCTGCCGAAGGCGAACTCAAAGGTGTTCTCGGTTACACCGAAGACGCTGTCGTTTCTTCCGACTTCCTCGGCGATCCCCGCACCTCTATCTTCGACGCCAACGCCGGTGTTTACCTGACTCCCACCTTCGTTAAGGTTGTTTCTTGGTACGACAACGAAATCGGCTACTCTAACAAGGTGCTCGATCTCATCGCTCACATGAAGAAAGTAAACGGTTAATATTCCGTCGACTCCATAAAAAAGCGTTCCGGGCTCCCGGGACGCTTTTTTTGTCGTTTTCCGTTTTCAGCACATCCGGACCGGTGGTGCTGATTTATAGACCCCGTTCCCTAATATTTGTTAATGCTGAAGCGGTCAAGCGTTATGCAGATGTGTTCGCGCAGTGAGGGAGCAATGCGGTTGCATTGTGACCGAAACAAGCGGACGCAGATGCATGACGATTGGCCGTGGCAAAGGTAACTTATGCCTCGGACAAGTAAGAATAATGATATGTAAGGATTTCGGGGTGTAGTTGGATTATACAAACCGCAACATAAACATTGCGCATGCTACCATTGCAATCCCTTTTGAAGTGTGAAGAAATTGTTCGTAGTTTCTGTTTAATCGCCTGAAAGATAACCGAATTTGGGCGCTTTTAATTGTGTAGTGTGAAAAAAAGTTTCCTTACCCCCGCATCTCACCGGCGCTTTTTGCCTTGTTCTTCAGTCACGTAGCTACAGCTACGCTCCTTCATCACAAGGCAAAAATCTCTCGGCGATATGCGTCCTCAGCATTAACAAATATTGGGGAACGGGGTCTTGCTATTAAAAATTACACTGTAAAGAATTTTGAGAATACAGCGATTGTGTATGCGTGGTCGGCCAGTGATGCTGTCTCGCGTACGGAATGCATCGCCCAGATCGGTGCGCCGATATCTACTCCGCGCAAGGGTATCTGCGATGTCAGGATATTTCCGAGAGTGGAGCCGCCGGCCACATCGCTGTGGTTCACGAAGTATTGGCACGGTACACCCGCTTCTTTAGCGAGGGATGCGAAAACGGCCGCCGAGTCGGCATCGGTCATATATTTGCAGTTGGCATTGATCTTTATGACCGGACCACCTCCAAGCACCGGATGGTTCGTGGGATCCTGTTTCTCCACATAGTTGGGATGTACGCCGTGAGCGTCATCGGCTGAAATCATGAACGACCGCGCCACAGCCTGCATGTAGTCTTCTTCGGAGCCGCCCATGCAGAGATTTATCCTGCGAAGGATATAGTCGAGCATCGGTGATGCGGCGCCTTGCTTTGTGCCCGAACCGGTTTCCTCGTTGTCAAATATCGCCATCACGCGCGTATCTTTAATTGCGGTGGAAGCGGTGTCGAGCAGCGCGTTGAGAGCCGCGTGCACCATGCTGAGGTCGTCGATACGCCCCGAGCAGATAAATTCACCGTTAAGTCCTCCGATGGATGCGCGGGTGGTATCATAAAGCGAGAGATCGTAATCGAGGATATCCTTCTCGGGGACGTCAAGTTTTTCAGCGACCATGCGTTTGACCAGTCCGCGGGCTTTTTCAGGATTATCGACTCGGCCGAGAACCGGAAGCATGTCTTTCTGACGCGAAATCGGATTACCTTCGTTGACGGCACGGTTGAAATGTATGGCCAGATGAGGTATTGTGAGCAGGTGACGCTCGAATTTCACAAGTCGTGTGACCGGGTGAAGGATATCATCAGATCGCAGTATTACACGGCCGGCCAGCGAGAGAGGGCGGTCGAACCATGTGTATAGGATCGGGCCTCCGTAGACCTCGGTGTTGAGTTTCACCATGCCGCCGTCGCTTACCATCTCGCAGTTCGGTTTGATTCGGAAACCGGGAGAGTCGCTGTGTGCGGCGATGATTCTGAACGCTCCGGAGGGACGTTCCCCCGCCACAAATGCGAACAGTGCTGACCGATTCTTTGTCACATAATACTTTCCGCCGGGGACTATTTTCCATTCCTCGGCCATGTCAAGTTCCGAGAATCCTGCGGCTTTAAGATGCCGCTCCAGGGTGTCCACGGCCCAGAAGTTCACAGGTGAGGCGTCAAGAAACGCCGCGAGGTCGCGATAGTCGGTCATGATGTCTTTTTATCTATAGTAAATGGAGTTGAGCGGGCGCAAGACATTGCAGAGAGTCTGAGCCCAATACATTTCGAAATCCTCTTTTGCGGCAGCGACAGCCGATGCCACCACATCTTCCGTGGCGTCGCGTACAGTTTCGATAAAGTTGTAGAACACCTGGAAAAGGTCAGCGAGCAATTCAGAAACCGCGGCAGCCACCGGAGTGTCCGAATACTTCATATCTTCCTCGAATACTTCCAGAAAAGTGTCGTCTTCACCGAGAAGGGCCCGGAGATCAGTCATAACGGAATTGTATGTGTCTTCATCGAGTGCCTGATCTATGTAGCCTTCGTCCAGAGCTCCGTCGGCTTCGAGTGAACGGGCGGTAATGTAAATGCGCGGGAGCAGGCCGAGCATTTCGTTTACAAAATCGCGCGGTTCGGTTCCGGCGCTCTTTTCGATCGCCTGACAGTATTCGTTACACAGAGCTATGAATGTGAGGGTATTCGGTGTCATTTTTGATATAGCTTATGATCAAGAATATACTTATAAACACCCGGAGGGAGGAAATAGCTCACGTCGCGGCCTTTCGCCACAGCGTTTCGTATGAATGAACTCGACAGATTGACAGTGGGTGCGTTCACCACTTCCATACCGTCGACCATCCGCTCCTTGATAGGGTATCCCGGCCGGGGATAAACGATCACTCCGTAATCCGAGAGAATACGTGCTGCGGCTCTCCATTTGTCGAATATCATCCAGTTGTCGGAACCGATGATCAGTTTGAACTTTTTTGCCGGATATCGCTGTGCGAGAACATCGAGAGTGTCAATCGTGAACGTCGGCGTAGGCATAGTGAGCTCGATGTCGCAGATATCGAGTTTGGTCGCACCTTTTATCGCCAGATTGAGCATCGTGAGGCGCTTGAGGTCTGGGAGCAGTTCTTCAGGTTTTTCTTTTAGAGGATTACGAGGCGAGAGTGTCAGCCATACCTGGTCGACATATCCCCATTGGGCCAGATAGGATGCGAGCATCATGTGCCCGCTGTGTACCGGGTTGAACGATCCGCCAAGAATTCCTATGACTTCAGGCTTCATTACTTGATGAATTCGGTTATGATGCCCTCCGTTTCGGCTACAGCCGCGTCAAGGTTATCGTTGATTACACGGGTGTCGAATTGCGGTGCGAAGCTCAGTTCGTATTCGGCACGGTTGATTCGCATGTCTATAAGTTGAGGTGTGTCAGTTCCGCGTGCTTCGAGGCGTTTGCGAAGTGCGTCGATGCTCGGCGGCTCGATGAAAATGGTGCGGGCGCGGACGCCGTAAAGTTTTTTGACATTGAGCGCACCTTTGACATCGATGTCAAGTATTACGTTCAATCCCTCGCCGATCATGCGGTCGAGTTCGGATCGCAACGTGCCGTAAAAGCGTCCGGGATACACCTCTTCCCACTCTACGAATTCGCCGTCGCTTACAGCGTTGCGGAATTCGTCGGTGGTAAGGAAGTAATAATGTGTGCCGTGTTCTTCGCCGGGCCGGGGCGGGCGGTTGGTTGCCGACACCGAGAAGTTCAATGAAAGTTTGCCGGTGTCAAGAATCGAATTTATGATGGTGGATTTACCGCATCCGGAGGGTGCCGATACCACAATAATCTTGCCGTCAGACATAATTGGATGAATCTGAAAGTTAGCGCTGAGAATCAGCGGTGATGTGTTTCAGTTGCGAAATTACGAAATCTTTCGCAACTTACCAAATTTCCGGGCGTGTTTGGCTGTTTGCGAAATTCTTGCTAATTTTGAGCATTGATTGAATTTGACCCTTGAATATACTAATTCCGAATCTGTAATGAATACAGACATAATGTCCTATTTTGACAGCCGCGCCACTGTGCGCGCGTATTCGCCCCGGGAGATTCCGGCTGATCTGCTGCGTTCGATGATTGAGAAGGCCGTCCATGCGCCGAACACAGGCAACATGCAGTGGTACAGTATTATAATCACTACTTCAGCAGAAGGAAAGGCAGCCCTCTCGCCGGCCCATTTCAATCAGCCGTCGGTGACATCGGCCGCAGCCGTGCTGACCTTCTGCCTTGATCTGAACCGTTTCGAGCAATGGTGCCGCATGAATGCCGCGGAGCCGGGCTTCGAGAATTTCCAGTCGTTTGTGGCCGCCCTGATCGACACATCGCTTGTTGCACAGCAGTTCTGCACGGTAGCCGAACTAAACGGTCTTGGAACCTGCTATCTCGGAACCACCACATATAACGCTCCGCAGATTTCGGAAATTCTTGCACTGCCTGAACGTGTGATCCCGGTAACGACAGTCACCGTAGGCTATCCGGCCGCGGAGCCTTCCGGACCTACATGGCGTCTCCCTGTCGAGGCGGTTACGCATTATGAACGGTACCATCCGGCATCAGATGCCGATGTGGCACGCTGGTATGCGCCGATCGAGGCTGACTCGCAGCGCTTTGTAGAGGAAAACGCCAAGCAGTCGTTGGCGCAGGTGTTTACAGATGTGCGTTATCCGCGTGAATCGGCTGAATATTTCTCAAAAGTATATTCGGATTTTTTGGCTAAAAACCGCTTCCTCTGATGGTTGAACGTACTGAACGACTTTCAGTCGCCGGGGTAGGGATCGTTGTCTTTCTGGCCTTTTTGGGTTTTATGTTCACTATGCCCGGAGGCGACGATTGGGTTTATGCCGGGGTCATAGGCGGAGTCGACCCGCAGGTCGACAGCTGGCTGCGGTTGCCCGGTGCGTGGTTTGGCCACTGGATGGGTTCCAATGGCCGTGTGCCAAATTTTCTTATGACTCCGCTTATGATGGCTCCAGTGTGGTTGCGGGCATTGCTGTGCGCGGGATTTCTTGGAGCATTCTATTGGCTGGTGCTTGTTTCGGCGCGAAGCGTGCGTCGGCCGTTGATAGCCGCTTTCCTGTGCGCATGCCTTTGTTTCGCGTTGCCGTGGTGGGATTCGTTTAATCTTTTTGCATGCCAGACCAACTATGTCTGGGCGTCTGTCGGTATCCTTGTCACCATATATATTATTGTCAAAGATCCCGAGTGGCCTCTGTGGTTGTCAATGCTGGCGGCGGCAGCCGGAGCCACAGGCCATGAATCGGCAACCATTGGTGCAGGTGCCGGTGTCCTTCTATGGCTGATTCTGAATCCCGAGGCCTTCACCCGTCGTCGACGCTTGCTGTTGCTTGCCGCTGTCATAGGTGGATTGCTTCCTGTAGCATCCCCGGGCATATGGCATCGGGCGGGTGCGGATGGCCATGCCGACGATCCGTTCTTTTTACTCCTTATTAAAAGTGATCTGCCTGCGGTTCTTTTATGGACCGGTATACCGGTCGCAATTATCGTACGGGAATGGCGGGGATGTGTTTTGCGTCTTTTACGTTCGTCTGCAGTGATTTATGCGGTTGGAGCAGCTGTATGTACAGCAATTAGTCTGTATAGTGGGATTGTGGGCCGGAGCGGATGGTTCGGCTCGGTCTTTTCCATTATCTTTTTGGGACTTTGGCTCGCAGGATCAAAACTGAAACTTTCTCATTCCCGCGTTTATGCAGCTGTCATATGGATTATAATTCTTGCGCAATGTGTATATACCGCTTTTTGGCAGATTCGGCTCTATGGAGAATGTGAAGAGTTCCGGACACAATATGTAGCCGGTCCGGACGGTGTCGTTTATCTTGACTATACGCGGCTGAACGAAATTCCGGCCTTCACTTTGGGAAAGGTCAGGGGAGTTCCTGATCCGGATGATCTGTATCTCCTTTCAACCTTTGCGCGCTATCATCGGTCGGACAAAGTACGGCCTGTGGTTTTGCCTGAGGAATGTCGTGATTCTCTTGTTCCCGGAGCGTTGAAGAACGGCGACCTGATTGTCAGCGTTATCCCGGAGCCGCGACTGTTTACGGTCGGGTTTGATTCAGATACCCTCTATGCCACAGAATTTGCCGATTGTTCAGAGAAGAGATCTATTTTCGTGGCTCAGCCGGCCGATACTCTTTGGCATCTATCCCCGCTCATAATCGCCCCCGGTGATCGTCCGTCATTTCGTCAGCTTGAATAGCGCGTGTCATTTTGCAAGTACGGATTTGGAAGTATCTTTTAATTATATTCCCAACATAGCTGCCGGTGCTATACCAAGAATGAGGCATAGTGCTCGGGCAATACGCAAAGTCGGTTCTGCTCTCCCGGAGATATAATCACTGACGCGTGAGGGGCTTACACCTAATTCCTTCGCCAGCTGTTTCTGGGTCATGCCTTTTTCTTCAATAGAAAGGCTGATGAGTTCTCCAATAGTTGGTTTTGCAATAGGATAGTGAATTTTTTCATAAGCTTCAACCACGTCTGAAACAATGGTAAGCTCAACGGCATTCTTGTCGTTTGCCGGAGTTTCGTCTGTTACAAGCGGCAACAGTTCCTCAATGCGGCTGAGTGCATATTCATATTGCTGTTTGGTTATTTCCATATATCTTTATCTTAGATTGTTGAATAATCAATTTTATCATATTCGGCATGGGTTCCGACAAATCTTATATAGACTCTTCCTATAGTGAACCTAACAACTACTACAAGACGGTAATTATTACCTTTAATATTGAATACATAATGTTGGTTCCCAACGTAATCGGTAGCAGGGAAATCCTCCTTGATTTCCGATAGGTTGTGCCATTCCGCTTGCTGAGCGATATCATACCATCGCTCTAATGCTATTCTTGAATCTTCCTTTCCAGGAGATTCGTAGAACTCTTTTAGTTTTCTATGAGATATTACATGCATAAATTTTTCTCTATGCAAAGTTAATGATGAATTTTGAATTACAAAAGTTTTAGACATGGAAATTTTGGATTACAATATTATTCTTACTTGGTACGGTTTATAGTGCCGCGTTTTTGTGCTATCTGCAAGCCTGGCGTATGTTTGACAATTGAGTAGCAAAATTATTTAATATTTGACACGGAAAATCTTGCAGTGGCATTTTGCAAGCACTGAGTGGGTTTCACTGGAGTTTTGCGAGTGGTTTGCTTGCAAAAATAGCAAAAATCCATTGATTAACACTATTTAACTATATTAATTGGCGAATAATAGAAAGTATGCTTAACTTTGCAGCGTTAGGTAGTTTTTTCTATTAGTCCATTAGTTGTCGTAATTTCTAAGTTGATTGTTCTGCCGGAATATCGTCGAGAGAAGATTAATGGTAGTGGTCAATGCAAAAAGAGGCTCGCCTCCCCTCCGTAAAAGGAAGTGGGGCGAGTCACTCTTTTGTGATATAGCCGTTTGGAGATGATGTTTGTCTGCCGATATGAATAAAGCCGGGACAATAGCCCGGCTTTATTCATATCGGCAGTATTATGTTTATGCGAATTTGCTGAAGTCCACGTTGCGCATGTCGCCGGTTTCGTTGAAGGCGTTGTGGAATGCGAATGCAGCCTGAAGCGCGTGGGGGGTCTGTCCGCCTTTGCCGAGTTTGAGATAGTCGAGCAGCAGGGGGCGGTAGTCGGGATGAGCGCAGTTTTCGATGATGCTGTATGCGCGTTCCACGGGGTCGAGATGACGGAGGTCGGCGATACCCTGATCGGTCACGAGTACGTCAACCGAGTGTTCTGAATGGTCGGCGTGAGCCACCATCGGCACTATGTTTGAGATAAGGCCGCCCTTGGTCACACTGGGGCACGAGAAAATGGATATGTATGCGTTGCGGGTGAAGTCGCCCGAGCCGCCGATACCGTTCATCATCTTTGTGCCGAGGACATGGGTCGAGTTCACGCCGCCGAAGATGTCGGCCTCGAGGGCCGTGTTCATTGCGATAACACCCAGACGACGGATTACTTCGGGATTATTGGATATTTCGGCGGGACGCATCAGAATCTTGTCATGGAAGAAGTCGATGTTGCCGAAAAGTTCTTCCTCGACTTTGTCGCTGAAAGTCATCGAACATGTTGAGGCGAATGTACATTTGCCTTTTTTGAGCAGTTCGATAACGGCATCCTGAATCACCTCGGTGTACATCTGGAAAGTGGGAAGCACGGTGCTTTCGCCAAGGTCATACAGGACGGCATTAGCCACATTGCCCACACCGCTTTGCAAGGGCAGGAATTCTTTGGGGATACGTCCCTTGCGATATTCCGACAGGAGGAACTGCACCACGTTCGAACCGATCTGTTTTGATACAGCATCGGGTTCCGTGAACGGTTTCACCATGTCGTATGAATCAGTGCGCACGATGCCGATTACCTTCGAGGGGTCGATTTTAAGTATGGGCGAGCCGATGCGGTCGGAGGGTTTGTAGATGTCGATGGCGCGGCGGTAGGGGGGATCTGCCGGCATGTACACGTCATGCATTCCCAGAAGGGTGTGGGGAAGTTTCTGGTTGAGCTCGATGAAGATCTTGTCGGCCATGGCGGCGTATGTCGGGGCATTGCCCACGCCGCAGCCCAGAATCACTTCGCCGTCGGGGGTGATGTCGGCTGCCTCGATGATGGCATAGTCTATTTTGCCGTAGAAACCGTAGCGGGTTTCCTGCGCCATATCGCTCAGGTGGCGGTCAAAATAGTGTGTGTCATGTGAGTTGATGCGTTTGCGCAGGTCAGGCACGTTCTGATAGGGGGCGCGCATGTTGATCGCGTTTGCGCGTGAGAGGGCGCCGTCGGCGCGGTCACTTGTCGACGCGCCTGTGAAGATGTTTACTTTGAATTTACGTCCTTCTGCGTGTTCTTTCTCGGCACGTTCTGCGATTGCTGTCGGGATATACTTCGGTGTTCCCGGTGCTGTGAATCCTGACAGACCTATCGTATCGCCGTCCTTGATCATGGCGGCGGCTTCTTCTGCCGTGATAAAGTTAAATGCCATTACGTGATATTTTTTATGATTAGGTTTTAGAATTTACGGTTGAATATTTCGGAATTGATAAACGCGCTGCGCAGTCCGCTCCGGCGTCGTGGACGCACATTGCCTGTCTCCGCATCAGCTTCCGGTGCGAGGTCGGGGAGCACTGCCCTCGCTCCTTCCGCTTCCGGCGCAGGGCGTGAGGTCGAGGCTTTCACAGCCTGCGGCTCATCTTCGCTATCCTGAATTACGGGAATCGGGCGGGGAGGCTGGGGCGACTTTTTCTTCATGTCGTCCTTCACGGTCTTTATTATGGCAAAAACCACAATAATAACACCCAGAGCTATCTTGACAGCTTCCATAATTCTGAGTCCGGAGTTCGTTGAATCGGCTTTTTTTTGTAATTTTGCACAAAATTAGGTAATCTTGTGCAATAGCACAAATTTTTTTACAAGAATGTCTGTAACAAACCCTCAAAATATTTCCTCCGGCACCTCTTCCGGGTCGCTTAAGCTGTTTATCGAGACATACGGCTGTCAGATGAACGCTGCCGACAGCGAGGTGGTGGCGGCCATCATGGGAATGGCCGGATATGACATGGCTGATGATATTGC
Source organism: uncultured Bacteroidales bacterium (assembly GCA_947175575.1). Taxonomy (GTDB): domain Bacteria; phylum Bacteroidota; class Bacteroidia; order Bacteroidales; family Muribaculaceae; genus CAG-873. The sequence continues at coordinate 24,724 of CAMWNG010000005.1, forward strand.
CGATGCCGACGCCATTCTTCTCAATACTTGCTCGATACGCGATAATGCAGAGCAGAAAATCGTTGCACGGCTGCAATATCTCTCATCCCTCCGCCGCAAGAAACACGACCGCCTTATTGTCGGCGTTATCGGTTGTATGGCCGAGCGCGTGCGCGATACGCTTATCAACGACCATGGTGTGGATGTGGTGGCAGGTCCTGACTCATATCTTGATTTACCTGCTCTTTTCGCATCTGCCGAGGCCGGCCAGAAGGCCATCAATGTGGACCTCAGCACCACCGAGACTTACCGCGACATCATTCCCCGACGCATCGGTGCCAACCCCGTAAGCGGATTCGTCAGCATCATGCGTGGCTGCAACAATTTCTGTTCTTACTGCATTGTGCCATATACGCGCGGGCGCGAGCGCAGCCGTGAAGTCAACAGCATTCTGCGCGAGGTGGCCGATTTGCGCGACCGCGGTTTTAAAGAAGTGACACTTCTTGGCCAGAATGTCAATTCGTACAGCTATACAGATTCCGAAGGGAACACCACCGGGTTCGCGGATTTATTGGCTCTTGTGGCCGATGCGGTTCCGGGCATGCGCGTTCGCTTCACCACGTCACATCCCAAAGATCTCAGCGACGAAGTGATCGCTGTCATCGCATCCCGCCCGAATCTTTGCAGGCACATACATCTTCCCGTGCAGTCCGGTTCGGACAGCGTGCTGCGCGATATGAACCGCAAATACACCCGCGAGTGGTATCTCGGGCGTGTGGCCGCTATACGTCGTGCGATTCCGGATTGTACGATAACCACCGACATGTTCACCGGATTTCATAATGAATCAGAAGAAGATTTTCAGCAGACACTTTCACTGATGCGTGAGGTGGGATTCGATTCTGCGTTCATGTTCAAATATTCCGAACGACCCGGTACCCTTGCATCGCGCTCGATGCCCGACAATGTTCCGGAAGAGGTCAAGATTGATCGTCTGAACCGCATGATTGCCTTGCAGAACACCTTGTCGCTCGAATCAAACCGCCGCGATATAGGCCGGGAGTTCGAGGTGCTTGTGGAAGGTTTCTCCAAGCGTAGCAACGACCGCCTGGTGGGCCGCACTTCGGGCAACAAGACCTGTGTCCTTCCCCGCGGACGCCATTCCGTTGGGTCGATGGCTCGTGTACGTGTTGTCGACGCCACTTCTGCCACCCTTATATGCGAGCTTGCGGACTGATTCTGCAAGTTCGCATTTTATTGATACGTTCATTTCCAATCGATATTTCCACATAAGTCAAAATCATGTCAAAGAATCAATTCGTCTCACGTATCGGACTCATCGCAGCCACGGTCGGATCTGCAGTCGGGCTTGGCAACATATGGCGTTTTCCGGCCGAAGCCCAGACCAATGGCGGTGCCGCTTTCCTCTTGCTTTATATTATATGTGTTTTCGTTCTGGGTGTGCCTGTGATGCTGTCGGAATTTGCCATAGGACGGGCGGGTCGCAATGACGCGGTCGGTTCATTCCGCGCTCTTTCGCCCGGCACGGCATGGTGGACGGTCGGAGCCGTCGGACTGCTCGCTTCTTATCTGATAGGAATTTTCTATATGGTGGTCGCGGGTTGGACCCTCGAATATCTGTTTGAATCCGTCACCGGAGGACTTTTCGAAGGCATCGGAAACCTCGCTGCCGGAGCTGATTTCTCGCAGGCCGACACCGTTTTCGCCGCAAGAATGGATGAATATGTGGCCACTCCGTGGCGTCCGATGTTATTCACCGCTTTGATAATCCTGGTCAATATCGGCGTGCTTCTTAAAGGTGTATCAAAAGGAATCGAACGTCTCAGCAATATCATGATGCCCTTGCTGTTCGTGGTGCTCGTGGCGCTCTGCTGTGTCACCCTCACGCTTCCCGGCGCTTCGGAAGGTGTCGAATGGTTTCTGCGTCCTGACTTTTCGGTTATAACCCCGCGTACGGTTATAAACGCCCTGGGACAGACATTCTTCTCGCTTAGCCTCGGAATGGGTATTCTGATAACTTATGCCTCATATTATCCCGATAATACCCGTCTCGGCGGAACGTCTGTGACTGTGGCGCTCACCAGCCTGCTCGTGGCCGTGCTCGTGGGCTTTGTCATTTTTCCGGCCGTATCGAGTTTCGGTCTTACCGATCATTCGCTGCGGGGCACCACACTGGTCTTCCAGACACTCCCCGAAGTGTTCGCCTGTCTGCCCGGCACACGGATATGGTCGTCGCTTTTCTTTATCCTGCTCCTCGTCGCGGCCTTGACATCCACCGTTTCCATCATGGAGGTAGGAGTTGCCTTTCTTGAAACAAGGTGTCGTCTCAGCCGGCGCGCCGCCGTGCTGTGGGCGTTGTGTCCGTTGCTTGTCTTGAGTTCAGTGTGCTCGCTGTCGTTCAGTTCGTTGTCCTCGTTTACGATTTTAGGCCTTACGATCTTCGATTTTCTTGACAAGTTTTCCACTAATTTTCTGCTGCCTTTGGCTTCTATCGGCGCCTGTGTCTATCTCGGGTGGTTCGCACCCCGTCACCTGTTGCGCGACCAACTCACCAACGGCGGAACATTCCGCGCGCCTTTCGCCGGCCCGATTGTGTTTATCATACGGTTTATCGCTCCGGTGCTGATCGCGCTTATTCTTGTCTGGAGTATGATATGAAATCCACGCGGCATGTTTTCGGGAAACCACTGATCGTGATGGTTCTCATGGCTGTTGCGGTCGTGATGATTTTCGCAGGTCGGTGTGGCCATGCGCCACAACCGGTCATTGTGTCGGATACCGTTTTTGTCGATTCTGCCTCTGCTTCACGGTCGGATACGGCGAAGGTGCACGTCCGCTCACGCAAATTGCGAAAAACTCGGCCGAAAGAGCGCAAAGTGCGCAGGGTAGTGGAGCGGGATTATCTTCACGAGAGGATTGATAGTGTTAAATCGCGTATATAATAATTAATATAGGTTAATTTGCAATTGGTTATGTATATGGATTGTTAACTGACGCAAAATCGCACTTGACAAACGTAAAAAAATGTTGTACCTTTGCATCACAAAGAAATACTGACACCTGTTAGCTTTAGCTTAGACCAATTATTTACGCATTCATCAAGTCAACAAGAGACTCTAAGCAAAGGCAAGTTTGATAAGCCGCCGCGAGGCGTAATCACCCAAACAAGGTGATGTGATAAGTAAGTATGATATAATCTCTGCACTTTTAGAAAAAGACTATAAGACAACTATGATTTAATCACAAATTGCCTATTGGCTTAAGAGTCCTCAATCATTGGTGAAATGGGTGAGGATTTTTTATGCGATATTTTTGGAAATTTCAGCGAATCGGAATACCTTTGCAAAATAAATCAAATATTCTGATATGAAAAATTGGTACATTCTTTATAATGGTCAGCAGATTGGCCCGATGGAAATGGATAATCTGCTCGCATACGGACTCAATCCTAATTCGCAGGTCTGGGCCGACGGAATGTCCGGATGGGTGGCCGCTTACACTGTTCCGGAACTTATGTCGCTGATTCACAGAGCTACCCCTCCGCGTAGCAACAATGCCTTCCAGACCGGTGCCTCCGGTAAAAGCAATCTTGTGGCAGGACTGCTTGCGATATTTCTTGGATATCTCGGAGTGCAGTATTTCTATCTCGGCAAGATTTCCGGCGGTGTGATTACTATTCTTCTTTCATGTGTCACCTGTGGAATATGGTCGCTTGTTATGATTGTTCAGGGCATAATCATGATCACGATGACGCCCGAGGAATTTGACCGTAAGTTTGTCAATACAAACGCCACTCTCCCTCTTTTCTGAAACAGTTCTTTCGCGCAAACCCCGTTTTATATCCCGTTTTATACCAGAATTTGATGGAATATTGCCATTGAATTTTGGTATAAGGGATATTTTTGCTAAATTTGCACCCGAATTTTCACTCATGAATAGTTATCTATGAAAAAATACTTTACTTTTGCACTTGCTTGTGCTGTAGCCTTGTCCGTTTCCGCCGATACATGGAAATCAATAGGCAACGCCACTGTTTACGACGGCTGGATAACCCCGGGCTATGTCGACGATGACGGTAAACAGCTCAATCCTTCCGATTTTCCTTTCGAAGTCCCCGTTGAAGAATCTGTAGAGACTCCGGGTGTCTACCGTCTGATCAATCCGTTCGGTTCGTCTGATTTCCATCTCAGCAGCTTCAATGTCGACGGTTCGGCTCACGACATTGTAATCGATGCCCGCGACCGCACCTTCGTGCTCATCCAGCCCCAGTACTGCGGCTTCACCGATCTCGATTCATCCGAGGCTTCGGGTCGTTATCCCTATTATCTGTCAGACATGGGCACATATATGTGGAATCTCGGCCAGCAGCGCGAGGTGATCAATCTGCTCCGTTGCGCTTCCACCATGTCCGGCAATGTGATCTATGTGCCTCAGCCCACCTTCGGCACCACAGCCGATCATGCCATCGAGGCCTGGGAAACCTCTTACCCCGCCCAGATCATTCTTCCTAACTCAAACCGCTTCGATGAGACCGAGTGGGAGATTCTCGGAAAGGCTACGATGGTCGATGGTTGGATCGTGCCAGGCTTCAAGGATGAGAACGACCGTATTTTGAATCCTGACGATTACCCCTTTGAAGTCAGCGTGTACATGAATTCCGCGAATCCCGACATCCTCTGCATCCGCGATCCCTATCACACCGCTGATTTTCCTCTCGTGTCGCATAATCTGACGAACACTCCGGGTTACATCACCATTGATACTTCTGACCCCGAATTCGTTACAGTAGAACCACAGTTCTCAGGCTTTATCGCACGAAGCGAGAATGATATTCTCCAGTATTTCATTACCGAGGCCGGCAGTTATATGCTTTCTAAGGGCTACACCCGTGAGGAGATTATATCCCGCGGCAACAATTCCACATACGACGCCGAGGCCGGTGTGCTCCGCATCACAACGCCTCTGTTCGGCTTCGATGCCGATAACGTAGGCAAAGTGTGGAATAATCCCCATGCCACTGTCCTTACATTTAACGATGGTAAGGGCATCAGCTCGGCTGTCATTTCAGCCCCCGACGCCGAAGCTGTATATTACAACCTTCAGGGTGTGGAAGTTCCGGATCCCTCGGCCGGTCTGTTCATCGAGGCCAAAGGCAATGTAGTTCGCAAAGTCATCATACGGTGATATATCCACATAAGACTAAAGACTAACGGCCCTTCCGGAATTCCGGAAGGGCCGTTATCACATTATGACAGGTTTTATAAATTTTACATCATGCCCATGCCACCCATGCCGCCTGCGGGCATTGCGGGAGCGGGGGTGTCTTCTTTCTTTTCGGCGATCACACATTCTGTGGTCAGGAACATGCCGGCTATTGAAGCTGCATTTTCAAGAGCGACACGTGTGACCTTGGCAGGATCGATTACACCTGCGGCGAGCAGATTCTCATATTGGTCGGTGCGTGCGTTGTAGCCGAAGTCACCTTTGCCTTCGCGTACTTTCTGAACCACTACGGCTCCTTCCACGCCGGCGTTTGCTGCGATCTGGCGGAGGGGTTCTTCAATTGCGCGACGTACGATTTCGATACCGGTGGTTTCGTCGTCGTTCTCGCCTTTGACACCGTCAAGGGCCGAGAGTGCGCGGATATAGGCAACACCGCCGCCCGGCACGATGCCTTCGGCGATGGCAGCGCGGGTTGCGCTGAGGGCGTCATCCACACGGTCTTTCTTTTCTTTCATCTCAACCTCGGAAGGTGCACCGATGTGCAGCACGGCCACACCGCCTGCCAGTTTGGCAAGACGTTCCTGCAGCTTCTCGCGGTCGTAATCGCTTGTGGTCTGCTGGATCTGAGCCTTGATCTGAGCCACGCGGGCAGCGATGGCATCTTTCGAACCGGCGCCGTTCACAACCGTGGTGTTTTCCTTGGTTACGGTCACAGTGCTTGCTGTGCCGAGATCCTGCATGGTGGCGGTGGTCAGTGCCATGCCTTTTTCAGCGGAGATCACATTGCCGCCGGTGAGGATAGCGATATCTTCGAGCATTTCCTTGCGGCGGTCGCCGAATCCGGGAGCTTTGACGGCACAGATTTTCAGTGAACCGCGCAGACGGTTGACCACGAGGGTTGCCAGCGCGTCCTGATCCACATCTTCAGCGATGATGAGCAGGGGACGGCCGCTCTGAGCGGTCTGTTCGAGAATGGGAAGAATATCTTTGAGATTTGAAATCTTCTTGTCATGAAGCAGGATGAAGGGGTTGTCCATCACACACTGCATCTTGTCGGCGTCGGTCACGAAGTAGGGTGAGATGTAACCGCGGTCGAACTGCATGCCTTCAACCACTTCGATGGTGGTTTCGGTACCTTTGGCTTCGTCGACGGTGATCACGCCTTCTTTTTTGACTTTCTGCATAGCTTCGGCAATCAGTCGGCCGATGGTCTCGTCATTGTTGGCCGATACACGAGCCACGTCTTCGATCTTCTTGAAGTCGTCGCCAACTTCTTCGCTCATGCCCTTGATAGATGCCACTACGGCTGCCACGGCTTTGTCGATACCGCGCTTGAGGTCCATCGGATTGGCGCCGGCGGTCACATTCTTGAGACCTACGTTGATTATCGACTGTGCCAGCACGGTTGCGGTAGTTGTACCGTCGCCGGCGTCATCGCCGGTCTTTGATGCCACTTCCTTCACGAGCTGGGCGCCCATGTTCTGGAAGGGATCTTCGAGTTCAACTTCGCGTGCTACGCTCACACCGTCTTTGGTGATGTGGGGTGCGCCGAATTTCTTCTCGATAATTACATTGCGGCCTTTGGGGCCGAGTGTCACTTTGACGGCGTCGGCCAGAGCGTCGACGCCTTTTTTGAGTTCCTCGCGTGCCGAGGTGGTGAATTTTATTTCTTTAGCCATTGCTTATAATTTTTGAATTGTAGTTGAGGAGATTTAGTGCTGAAATTACTTGTTGACTACGGCGAGCACTTCGCTCTGACGCATGATCAGGACTTTGTCGCCGTCGAGGTCAAGTTCAGTGCCGGCATATTTGCCGTAGAGCACTTCGTCGCCTTCTTTAAGAATCATTTCTTCGTCTTTGGTGCCGTTTCCTACAGCTACAACAGTTCCGCGTTGGGGTTTCTCTTTAGCTGAATCAGGAATGATGATGCCGGAAGCTGTAACTTCTTCGGCTGCGGTGGGTTGGATGATAACCCGGTCGGCAAGTGGTTTGAGTGTCATATTAGTATAGTATGTTAGGTTATTTTTATGTTGTTTCATGTAGTTATGTACATAATTCGTGCCAAACGGCATCGTCTGCCATTTTGTCCTATCTGAAAAACAAATCAGCATCTCTAAAGTTTGGAGGATAATGAAAAAATGACTAACTTGCGGCCGTATATCTATATCCGGAAATTAACTTTCGTAATATGTTTAGGAAACTTTGTCTTTCTCTCTTCACATTTCTTATGGCAATCAACAGTTCGTTAGCAAACTTTCAAAATCCTGATTTCGCCTTCCCGGCCACAGTCATTACTGATGCCGAAGCGGTGCTGGCTGATTCCTCCCCTCAGCAGCCAGGACTTACGCGCCTGCTTGCACTGCTCCAGATAGTCCGCGCCACCGGCGACATCGGTTCCGATGCGCGATTTGATCTCCCCGCGCTAATTTCACGTGCCGCAGGGCAGGAGACTCATGCTGATGTCCGTGGCCTGATGTATCTGCTCCAGGCTCGCACCGTCTATGATATTTATGAAGGAGGCAGATTTAAATATAATGGTGTCACTCAAGTCACCCCGCGTCCTGATGATATACGCGAGTGGTCCGGAGAGGATTTCAAAGCCGAAATTAAACGTCTAACCGAAAAATCTTCCGAATGGTTGTCGGCTTATTATTCCGCGCCTTTGTCAGATTACTCGGAGGTCGTGACTTGCGATTCCTTGAGTCAGGACATCTTTCCATATCTTCGTGATTTTTTATGGACACAGATTATTACGATGACATCCGAAGAGGCCGAGTCGGTCTGTAATAATGCCGCGCTGCTTTCACCCGAAGGATCTGCCGAATGGGCGTGGTGGACACTCGGAGGTCTGGATTCCGTAATGCTCGATCTGCCACAGATCAAATCTTTATTACCCTTGGCGAATTCTGATGCCGCCAAGGTTCTCATAATGCTGAACTGGCTTAGAAAAGCATCGTCTGCCGCCGAAAAATTTGATGCTTACACTGCTGCCGAAGCGTTTCTTAAAACAGCTCCGAAGACTCCGATCACCGAATTATTGGCTCAGCATCTCTGCGGTTATCTCGATCCTTATGTCGAAATTGACTTCAGTGCGGTTGCCGCGCCGGGTGAGGATGTAGCGTTCATTCTGCACCATAATTTCTCCAGCAAAGTCGGATTGATTGTGCGGAAAACCGAAGACCACGACGATGTTCCGGTTTTTGAAATCTCTCTTGACACCGATTCCACTCAGTTTGACATAAAAGAAAAAATTGAACACTCATTCAAAACTCCCGGTATATATCAGGTGTCATCAAGACTAAACGGTAAGTCTCAGAATTGGGGTACGCAAACTTTAATTATTTCGCCTGTACTTGTAACCTTTATTTCGGGTTCAGAAAGTAATCTGTGGTTGGTGACCGACACCCGCACCGGTGCGCCGGTATCGGGAATCCGCCTTTCTATCGGTTATGAGGCCGGCGTCTCTGATGCGAACGGCCTCGTGAAATTGACCGGTGTAAAGAGTGGTTCCTGCAATATTACGGCTACTTTGCCTGATGGTACAGCTATTAAGTTTCCCGAAACAGTGTATATGAGTGAAGAGTATATAGGTGATTATGAAATTGATTATAGAGGGAAAATATATTTTTCTCGTCCGTTGTATCGTCCCGGTGAGACAGCTGAATGTGCCGTTGTGGTTTCGAAGGTTGACCGGAATTCAGCCCGGGTATGGCCGGAGGCAAAAATATGTCTCCAATGGGAAAATGCTTCCGGTGAAATAATATATTCCGATACGGTTACCACCGATCAATACGGACGTGCGACTTCCCGGCTTACACTTCCCGCCACAGCGATGGCCGGACGATATAACGTCAATGTCAGAAATGTAGAGTCGGGGCGACATGTAGCCTACGGAGGTGTTATGGTGAGCGAATATAAACGACCTGTCTTTGAATTGGTCGACGTCGACATCGAACAGGTTGCCGACAGCATCGTCATTCGAGGCCGTGCGGAGCGTTTTACGGGAGCTGCCGTTCCGGGAGCAAAAGTCACTGCTGACATTTCTGAGTTCCATTGGTGGGCAAATTCTGAAAAGGCAAATATCGTGTTGGAAACGGTTACAGACAGGCAAGGACGCTTTAACATGTCTTTCCCGAGCGATAGTCTTAATGAGTTTGCTGATGTGCAGGTACTCATCAGATGTGTAGCTCCCTCCGGCGACGTAGCGGATGCCACGGAGCGTTTCCATTATCAGCCCGAGGCCGTTTTCAATTTCAAATCCACCGACTTTGACTGCTCGGCACCTTTTAAGGTCGATGTTTCTCTGAATTATGGTCTCCGCAAGCCTTTTTATCCGGTGGTGAACTGGAAGTTGCTCAAGGACAGACAGGAAGTGGCTTCCGGTTCTTCAAAACTTGAAAAAGACGGAATGGAGGTTGATTGGACGAAAATTCCGGCTGGAAATTATGAACTTAATGTTACCGCCGACGGGTGTGCCTATTATACGATAGATGTTATCTTATATAATATAAAGCGGAATCTTGTACCTGATGATTCGGTGGATGTGATTCATGAAACCAAACTTTATGCCGCTCCGTTAGGAAATGTCGATGCAACGATCGGAGTGCCGGCTCGCAGCTATGTTTATGTCATCAGTACAGATGATAACGGCGAAGCCGAAATACGCGTAGAAAAGTTAGACAAGGGCTTCCATAATCTGACTCTGCGTGCAGCTTCCTCAGGATCAAAGACCTATACCATTCTGACCATACGCGGTGCATTGACTTCATTATCACATATCCGCGTTGAAGCGCGTGATCTTGACCGTCGGGTATGGCTTAGAGGTGAAGCATGGCGCGATAAAATTATGCCTGCCACTCCGCAACATTGGCGTTTGCGATTTGAGGATGCTCAGAATAATTCCGTATCCGGCGCTATGATCGCGACATTGTTTAACCGCGCGTTGCTTTCATACGTTGACAATGATTGGTCTGATCTTCAGAGGATATTCACTATTTTCCCGAAAGATTATGGTTTCCATACTGATTTCCTTTGGGATTTGCATGGACATGTGGTTCAGGTTATAAACGGGCGATATGAAACCGGACGTATAAGGATTCCCGTATTCAAATATATAAGTGAGGGTACAAACACCCGAATTACATTATTTGCTTCCAATATGATGGCTAAATCTATAGTATCAGATAAACATTCCAGACTGGAAGGAGTTGTAGGTACAGATTCAGTTGAGGAGGAAGTCGCATTTGATAGTGAAGCTGAAGCTCCTGCGATGGCGGCGGGTGCGGTGATGCCGGTCGGTGAGAAACCGATTTTCCGCAATGCCGAGACTCTTCAGATCTTTTGGAAACCGAATGTCACCATCGGCTCCGACGGTGTGGCAGAAATAGAATTCGATATGCCGGATGCCATCGGCTCATGGCAGTTCAATGCCGTGGCTTGGGATATGTCAGGCCGGACTGCCAATTTGTCAGCTGCACTTGAATCTTCAAAACCGCTGACAATCGAAGGTAACGTACCGCGGTTTGTCAGGGCAGGTGACTCCGTATCCATTCCCGCAACTGTCATAAATCGTACGTCTGAAACAGTCTCGGCAACCGTCTCTCTCGAAACCTTCGATATTTCCACCGGAAAGATCCTTGACTCGTTCAGTTCGGATGTTTCTCTTGATGCGACTGCGCAACGTCAGGTTGCACTCGATATTAAGGTTGATGGAACCCTTCCGATGATAGGTTTCCGCGCACTCGTAACCGGGGCTGATTTTACCGACGGTGAACAGATATCCATCCCGGTCCTTGAAGCATCGGTAAAGGCTGTCGATTCTGAAATTTTCTATCTTGATGGCGAACGTGATTCGGTACGTCTTACAATTCCTGCCGATAAATCAGGCGATGGCTTCGCGGCTTTGACTTTCTGTGGCAATCCGGTTTGGGATGTGGTCAAGGCACTACCGGCTCTCTATGATTTCACTCCTAAATCTGCCACGGCGGCCGTCAACTCGCTGTTCGGTGCGATGGTTGCGAAAGGAATTGCCGTGAATCATCCGGAGATAGTGACAGTTGTGGACGAATGGGTCGCCAGTCCTGCCGATTCAGCACTCGTAAGCCCTTTGAAAAAGAATGAGGATCTGAAGATTCTTACCCTCGGTTGCACACCTTTCGTGGGCGCGTCGGACTATATGACACGTCAGATGCAGCGTCTGGCGGTCACTCTTGATCCTGAACAATCTTCGGCCGTGGCGGACGTCGCTGTCGGGGTGCTTGAGCGTCTCCAGCAGCCTGACGGCGGATTCAGCTGGATAGAATGGAATCCGGAATCTTCTTTGTTTATTACCGAATATGTGGTTCAACTCATCGGACGTCTCAACCGTCTCGGTTTCACAGATGCGCGCACTGATTCCATTGTATCCCGGGCGTTCGGCTTCATTGACTCTCATATTGATCGTCTTGGCGAGCGTCAGGCTGCCTATCTTTACAGCCTGTATCCCGGCCGTCAGATGTCAGACGTTGTTAGGAAGTCGGTTGAAAAAGGCGTGGCTGAGGTAAAAAAAGACTGGAGAAAGGATGCTGTGGCATTCAAAGCCCTCGACGCCATGATTCTTGATGCTTACGGACACAAGACGGACGCTTCTGCCGTGATACGCTCGATCGCTGAATTCGCTGTGGCATCACCCACTGTTGGTCTTGAGATTCCTTCGGTCACTCTTGTCGATTCCTATGCGCAGATTCTTGAAGCTGTGGCTACTGTGGATCCGAAATCCCAGTTGATCGACAGCCTGCGGAAATGGCTTGTTCTCAAGACACAAACCACGGATGATCTCGGTGCGTGGAATCCTACTGAACTCATTGCCGCGATGCTCGCTACCGGCTCCGGTTGGACGACCCTCGGCGACATTGATGCGCATGTCACGATTGACGGCGCTCCTGTGCTTCCGTCAAAGCTCGAACGCGCCACAGGCACATTCACTCTACGCCTGAAAGGTTCGGATGCTGTACGTACAGTCGAGGTTTCGCGCCGTGAAGGAGTATCCGTACCCTCTTACGGATCACTTATTACAGTTGCTGAAATCGATCTTGACTCAGTCGCTCCATCTGATTGCGGCGAGCTGTCCATAATGAAACGTATGCTCGTTCTGGACGGCGACGGGTGGCGGGACGCATCTTCCTTTGAGGCCGGACAGAAGGTTAAGGTGCAGCTTACGCTTCGTGCATCGCGCGAAATGGAATATGTGACGGTCGTTGACGCACGCCCTGCCGGATTCGAGCCGGTGAATCAGATGCCGGGAAGAGCCGAAGGCGGAAGCACGCTGTGGGCTTACCGTACCAATGATCTTTCGACAACAGATTTCTTCATAGGTTACCTTCCCGAAGGCGTCAATTATCTGGAATATGAGGTCATTCCCGGCCATGCGGGTGAATTTATGTCCGGCGTAGCCACTGTGCAGAGCCAGTATGCGCCGGAGTTCACCGCCCGAAGCGGAGCTCGCAAGGTCTCTGTTTTTGAAAATCGTTGAGACATAACGATAAAAAACGCCTCCGAAAGACCGGAAACAGAATCTTTCGGAGGCGTTTTTATTTATAAAATTGTATTACGGTTTCTGTGAGCCTGTTATCATGCCGTCGGATACGGTGTATTTTAGAGATGAATTCAGCAGAGTGACATTATATTCTGCGAAATTCCTGCTTATCACGAACACCTGATTGAGCATCTCGGCACCTTCGATGTAGTCGTATAGTTTGGCCGGGAGCTGGTCTGACAATAGCATCTGCGGCAGAGGCAGCCCGTCGCCGTTAATGTCTGTCCAGGAATATTCGGAGTTGAAAGTAGCGGTAACACCGTTTTTTACCGTTACGGTATAGCCGCCGTCATATGTGGGTGTGAACGCCTCAATGGCCGGATTTGGCCAGTATTTGGACATGAAATGTTGCAACGGCTCCGGGAGTTCGCTGTAAATGTCGCTTGACTGACAAGACCAGAGGGCCGGCAATGCGACAATAAGTAGGGGTAAAATAAACTTTCTCATACTTACTGAACGCTTTGCCGACCCTTTGGGTTCGGTGAAAGTTCGTCGATCTTTATTTTATCAGGCTGACCGAACGTGCGATGAAATCGCTGAGATCTTTGCCTTTCAACAGGCCGTTGCCGAGCAACGCAAGATCGATGAGCTGACGCACCACAGGCTGTCCGGCGGCATAGTCCTTGATAAGTTTCTGCTGCTCGTCGCGGGCTGAGTTTACTGCAGCGAGCAGATCGTCTGTCTGTTTTTGTGCTTCGGCGTCAAGTTTGCCGTCGGTCGCTTTGGAACGGATTTCTTCAACCTTGGCGTTATCGGCATCCACAGTTTCCTCAAGGGGTTTGATCTGTGCCTCGAGAGCTGCGGTCGCTTTGTCACGGATATCCTCAACGAGTTTGCTCGATGTATTGACCACCAGGGTGTAGGAGTCGGGCATTTCGCCGTAGAAATTCATGCCGGGCTGCATGGCCGCCATGTCCTTCATTCGGCGCATGTATTCGTTCTGGGTGATTACGATAGGCATATCATCGGCTCCCATGGCCTCGAATTCCACCATGAACATCGCTTTTTCAACTTCAGGCACGGAGCTTTGGAACAGAGTGGTGAGAATGTTACGCTGTGTGGCTGTGAGGTTCACGGTCTTGCCCTCGTCCTTGCGTATGAGTCTGTCGATCACATCGGAGTCGACACGCACGAGACGCGTCTTCTCAAGCTTGTGTTCCAGCAGCTGCACGAAGTGAGAATCAAGCTGACCGTCCATCAGCAGTACATTGTAACCCTTGTCATTGGCTGCTTTGATATAGTTGTACTGGGCGGTGGGGTCGGTGGTGTAGAGATACACGATGTTACCGTCTTTTTCAGTCTGTTCAGGCTCAACGAGAATCTTGTATTCCTCAAGGGTGTAGAACTTGTGCGAGGTATCTTCGAGCAGGGTGAACTTCATGGCGGCGTCGCAGAATTTCTCGTCGGTGAGCATGCCGTATTCGATGAAGATGCGGATGTCGGGCCATTTCTGTTCGAAATCGGCGCGATTGGCCTTGAAGAGGTCCTCAAGACGTGATGCCACCTTTTTGGTGATATAACCTGAGATTTTCTTCACGGCGGTATCGCTCTGCAGATACGATCGGGATACGTTCAGAGGAATATCCGGAGAGTCGATGACGCCCTGGAGGAGCATCATGAATTCCGGTACCACACCTTCCACAGAGTCAGTCACATACACCTGGTTGCTGTATAGCTGGATACGGTTTTTGGTGATCTCGAAGTTGTTCTTTATCTTCGGGAAGTAAAGTATGCCTGTCAGTGTGAAGGGATAGTCCACGTTGAGGTGAATCCAGAACAGGGGATCGTCCTGTCCGGGATATAGCTCGTGATAGAACTCGAGATAATCCTTGTCGGTCAGCTCCGATGGCTTTTTCATCCACTTCGGCTCCGTTGCGTTTATGAGCTTGTCGCCGCTGTAAACGGGGACGGGCAGGAAGCGGCAGTATTTCTTGAGTAAAGCGTCGATTCGTGTCTGGTCAAGGAATTCCTTGCTTTCATCATCGATGTAAAGGATGATGTCTGTTCCGCGCGTGGTACGGTCGCCATCGGTCAATTCATACTCGGGTGAACCGTCACACTCCCAGCGTACGGGTTTGGCGTCCTCCTTGTAGCTCAGCGAGCTGATCACGACTTTCTTGGCCACCATGAAGGCTGAGTAGAAACCCAGACCGAAATGACCGATGATGCTGTTTGCCGTGTCCTTGTATTTCTCAAGGAACTCTTCGGCTCCTGAGAAAGCTATCTGATTGATATATTTGTCGATGTCGTCGGCGGTCATGCCTATGCCGTGGTCGCTGATGCGGAGAGTCCCGTCCTCTTTGTTTACGGTGACTGTCACGTCAAGTTTGCCCGGCTCGCCTTTATATTCGCCGAAGGAGGCCAGGGTACGGAGCTTCTGAGTGGCATCCACTGCGTTCGATACCAGTTCACGAAGGAAAATTTCGTGATCGGAATAGAGAAATTTTTTGATTACGGGGAAAATATTCTCGGTTGTAACCCCGATATTACCTTTTGCCATATTCAGGTTGAATTTTATTTTTATGTTATAATCATAAAACAAATCAGCAAAACAAATGCCACACCGTCAGAACTGACAATGTGGCATTTTTCGTATTTTTTAAGACAATTTTATGCCTCCGGAAGGGCTTTTGTGTCAGGTGTATCAAGGGCTGCGGCATCCGAAGCCACCACTGTGGTGGTGATTTTCTTCGCTTCGGGGTCGTAATCCACAATCACCTCATTGCCGGGAAGCAGGGCAGCCGACAGTATCAGTTCAGCCAGCTCGTCTTCCAGATATTTCTGAATGGCACGTTTGAGCGGACGTGCACCGAACTGCGGATCGTAACCTTTCTCGGAGATGAAATCCTTGGCCGCATCCGACAGGGTGAGAGTATAGCCCAAGTCGGCCAGACGGCGCCGGAAACCGGAAAGCTCGATGTCGATGATGCTGAATATTGCCTCGCGTGACAGGGGTTCGAACATCACTATATCGTCCACACGGTTGAGGAATTCGGGCGAGAACGCTTTGTTGAGAGCCTTGCGTATCACGGCGTGCTGTGCTTCGGCCTGTGCCTCATTGTTGCCGGTGGTGAAGCCGACGCCCGTACCGAAGTCTTTGAGCTGGCGGCTGCCTATGTTCGATGTCATGATGATGATGGTGTTCTTGAAATCGACACGGCGACCCAGGCTGTCTGTCAGACGGCCTTCGTCAAGCACCTGGAGAAGCAGGTTGAACACATCAGGGTGAGCCTTCTCGATCTCATCGAGCAGAACGATGGAGTAGGGACGCCGGCGCACAGCCTCGGTGAGCTGGCCGCCTTCCTCGTAGCCTACATATCCCGGAGGTGCGCCCACGAGGCGGCTCACGGTGAATTTCTCCATGTACTCACTCATGTCGATTCGTATGAGTGTCTCGGGAGAATCGAAAAGGAACTCGGCGAGCTTCTTGGCAAGATGGGTCTTGCCCACGCCGGTGGGACCGAGGAACATGAACGATCCGATGGGACGGTTAGGATCCTTCAGACCGATGCGGTTGCGTCGGATGGCTTTGGCGATGGTGTCGATAGCGGCATCCTGCCCGATAATGGCCTTATGCAATGTCGGTGCCATCTCGAGCAGACGCAGGCCTTCGGCCTGAGCCACGCGTTGAACCGGAACACCTGTCATCATCGCCACAACCTCGGCCACTTTCTCTTCATCGACAACAACACGGTTCTCTTCAAGAGTCTTTTCCCATTCCTTCTTGGCCTCGTCGAGGCGTTCGATGAGTTTCTGAGCGCGGTCGCGCCATACGGCCGCCAGTTCGAAGTTCTGGGAGTGTGCGGCCTCGAGTTTTTTCGAGGTGGCTTCCTCAATCTGACCTTCGAGATCCTGAATCTCCGAAGGTACAACGACATTGGTAATATGAGCTCGAGCACCGGCCTCATCCAGAGCGTCGATGGCCTTGTCCGGGAAATTACGGTCGGAAACATAGCGGTCTGTCAGTTTGACACACGCCGCCAGAGCTTCGTCGGTATATTTTACATTATGATGATCCTCATATTTTGACCGGATGTTGTTCAGAATCACCAGAGTCTCTTCAGGTGTGGTGGGTTCGACCATCACTTTCTGGAAGCGGCGTTCGAGCGCGCCGTCTTTTTCAATGTTGACCCTGTATTCGTCGAGGGTGGTCGCGCCGATACATTGCAGCTCACCGCGCGCAAGAGCGGGTTTGAGCATGTTTGCGGCATCCATCGAGCCCTGTGAGTTTCCTGCGCCGACTATTGTGTGTATCTCGTCGATGAACAGGATGATGTCTTTGTTCTTCGACAGTTCGTTAAGGATTCCCTTTATGCGTTCTTCGAATTCGCCGCGATATTTGGTGCCTGCCACAATGGATGCCATGTCCAGAGCTATCACACGCTTGTTGAACAGTACGCGGGGAACCTGACGCTTGTTGATGCGCAGTGCCAGACCCTCCACGATGGCTGATTTACCCACACCGGGTTCACCGATGAGCACAGGGTTGTTCTTCTTGCGGCGACTCAAAATCTGGGCGAGTCGTTCGATTTCTACTTCGCGCCCTACGACCGGGTCGAGCTGTCCTCGGGCAGCCGCGTCAGTCATGTCATGTCCGAATTTGTCCAGAAGAGGCGTATTTCCGGAATTGGATGCCTTTTTGGCGCTTGATTTCTGCGAGTTGCCGGATTGACGTCCCGATTTGGGTTCGGAATCGCCGGGAGCGTCTTCCACATCGTCGAAGCCTGCTCCGGCAGTGGGACGTTCCTCCTGAATTCCTCTTGAATCCCGTACGGCCTGCACGACATCCTCATAGGTCACTCCGGCTGAGAAGAACGGCTGGAACACCTCGGAATTGCGCACCTCGTAATTATGCAGGAGGGCGAGTACGACATGCAGGGGCTCTATGACCGCATCCTTGAGCATGCGGGCTTCAAGAACCGAAAGTTTGGTGATACGTGCAGTGAGGTCGCCCACTGTGGTGGCTTCCGGTGAAGCCGGGGCGGAGAGCTCGTAGAGTTCGTTGTCAAGATATGACCGGAGGTCCTCGGCGGTGCGACCCTTGGCCACACGGTCGATGGTCGAATACGATTCGCCGTCACGGTCGGTCAGCACGGCGAGCATCAGGTGTGCCGGTTCAATCACAGTGTTGTTGTGCTGAATGGCCTGGGCGCGCGCCGCGCTCATCATGTTTTTGAAATTATCTGAAAAAGTTATGTCCATGCAATTTTATCTAACAGTTCAATTGACAGATTACAAAAATCATGCCAAAATGGTATGCGGAGCGTCGGATACCATAATTCCAACGCCCCGCACCACAGAAAAGTTCTTTCAGAGAATGGTTACTTCACGCCTTTGGCACCCTTGACGCCGCCGCCCATGTTGAAGATGTTCTGAGCGAACGACAGGGTCTTGCCTTCGCGTCCGCGCTGACGTTTGATCGCAAGTTTCACAAGGCGGTCCATCAGGTCTTCGAAAGGAAGTCCGGCTGCTTCCCAAAGATAATAGCTGAGCGAACCGGGTATGGTGTTTATCTCGTTCACGTAAACCTTTCCTGTCGAATCATCCATGATCAGATCGACGCGGCTTACACCGTGGCAGCCGAGCACGCGGAAGGTTTCGCCGGCAAGCTTACGGCATTCGGCTGCAACATCTTCGGGAAGCTCTGCGGGGATTTTCTTCTGGGCCGCATGCATTCCTCCTGCCATATACTTGTCGCCGTAACTCAGTATTTCATCTGCTTTTACAGGTTCTTCGAGCACTGATGTTTCGAATTCGTCTGCATCACCCAGCACGGAGCAGTTGATCTCGCGCAGAGCAGTGACCATGTGCTCCACGATAATGCGCTGTGAGAAACGCGCCGCTGTGTTCACACGGTCCACGAGTTCCTCGCGATTGTGAGCGGCGCCGATACCGATGCTCGAGCCGAGGTCGGCAGGTTTTACTATCACGGGGTATCCGAGAGTCTCTTCCACGTTTTTGATCACGGCGTCGCGGTCCGAGTTCCAGCGGCGGTCGGTGAACCATACATAGTCCACCACGGGAATCCCTTCCGAGCGCAGAATCATCTTCATGGTTATCTTGTCCATGCCGTTTGCTGATGCAAGCGTGTCGCAGCCGGCATAGGGAATTCCGATTGTCTCAAGGACACCCTCGAATTTTCCGTCCTCGACATTTGTGCCGTGCAGCACGGGAACAGCTATGTCAAGCGTGTCGAAAACCTCCTTGCCGAACAGGCTTTTGCGGGCGTTGTAGAGGTTGAAGTCACCGTAAACGGGGCGCATGTACACTTCGGTGCATTTTTCCAGCAGGGCAGGTATATTCTTGTAATTCGAGAGGGTGAGGAGGTCCTTGCCGGTGTACCAGCGGCCTTCTTTCGAAAGATATATGGGAATGATCTCGTATTTTTCGGGATTGAAAGCATTTATGGCCTGATTGGCCGAAATAACGGAGATTTCATGTTCGGTGGAACGTCCGCCGAAAAATACGCCTACTTTGGTTTTCATATTTATGATATAATCTGTAAACTATTGTTACTTATTTGAATGTGTCCGGAAGATCGTTTTCATACAGAACGGTGTCGCCTGCGGCTACAATACCTGACAGCATACGCTGTGCATCTGCGAACGAGTCAGCCAGATGGAGATTACCGGCAGAGAAATTTCCATCGTTCATTATGCCCTCTTTCAGTGCCTCGCGGTTGTATTCGCCTACCACGATGGCCACATCGGCATGACGTGCGATGGTCTCGCCGAGTGAAAAGTTCAGTTCGTATTGTTCTGCACCCAGTTCGATCATGCCCGGAGTTATGACTATGCGCTTACCGCCCGGCATGGCTCCGAGAACTTCAAGAGCCATACGTGAGCCTACGGGATTGGAATTGAAAGCATCGTCGAGAATTGTTATGCCTCCGGGAGTGCGCTTCACCGACAGACGGTGCTCGACCGGCTCGATGGACGCCACCGCCGCGCTGATCTTCTTGTCAGGCACTCCCAATGTGCGGGCGCACACCACGGCGGCCAAAATATCGCTCACGTTACATTCGCCCATCAGACGCGTCTCGAGAGGCAGTTCCCAACCGTCCTTGCATCGCACGGTAAAGCGAGTGCCGTCCGGGCTGTATGTAACATCGGCAGCTACATAATCGCAGCCGTCTGCCCGCACGCCGTAGCGCAGACACCGTGCGTTGGTCACCGGCCGGCCGGCTATCTGCTCGAAATCATCGTTGATGATGGCTGTGCCGGAGGACGGAAGCGCGTCGGCGAGTTCAAATTTTGTGTCACGCACACGTTCGATGGTCTTGAACGATTCGAGATGTTGCGGTCCGACCGCGGTGATGATTCCCACGGAGGGATGTACCAGATCGCATATTTCCTTGATGTCGCCGGGATTCTTCGCACCCATCTCCACGATAAATACCTCGTTGTACGGTTTGAGGTACTCACGCACGGTGCGCACGACTCCTAAAGTGGTGTTGAAACTTCCCGGAGTCATCAGTGTGTCGAAATGCTCCGAGAGAATCCGATGCAGGTAATGCTTTGTGCTGGTCTTGCCGTAGGATCCTGTTATGCCGACGATTTTAAGATCGGGCATCGATTCGAGTCTGCGGCGTGCATCGTTGACATAATGTGCCGTGATGCACTTTTCGACCGGATGCAGAATGAAATTGGCTACGATTATAATAATGTGTGATCCACAGTAGCATCCGATCAGAGCCACGAGCACCACATACTCGATGCCGAAGAAATCGGAATAACCCGACAATACCGCAGCCAAAGCACAGATTGCGCAGACTAAGATAACTGACACTATATAAATGCGTCGCGCACGTGCGGTCCATACCAGAGGTTTCTTATATTTCCGGCGTCCGAGGGAGACAGCTGACGCCACTGCGAAAATTCCGCAGAGCAGCACGGCACCGCGGGCGTTTGAAAAACTAGACAGTGAGATGAACAGAATCACGAGCGCAGCCAGTCGCCACATCGAAGTCGTGTCCTTTGACTGGGCGAGCCACCGGCGGTAGCGGTGTGCCATATATGAATTCTGCTGGAACATCATCAGGTCGCGTGACAGTTCCAGACGGAGGTTGGCCGTAGCGGCCACTGCGGCCACAGCGCAAAGAATCGTGAAGATTAATGATACAGACATAGAATCATTTGTTCAGAAAACGGCGCAGTATCGATGCGCTCTGGAATGGATTGTCGATAAAGCTGAAATGTCCTGCACCGGGAAACGAAGCAAGCCGTGCATCGGGAATCAGCTTTTGCATGGCGCGGGCATCGCGCATCGGGGTGGCCGTATCCTCCTCGCCCCAGATGAGTTGTGCCGGAGCCTTGATCTTCGGCATTACTCCCCGGAGGTCGGTATTTACGGCCTTGACGAGCACCTGGCGCATCAGGGGCGAGGCGTTGCTGTAATCGGACGAACCGCGGCGTGAGCGCATTTCCTCTACGCGCGCAGCGGCTTTCTCTTTTCCGAAAATCAAGGGATAGAGTTTTTTCGCGAGTTTATAGGAATAGACCCGTGCATAATATTTAAGCGACCGACGCGGTTTGACACCTGCGGCGTCAACAAGTACAAGGCCGGCTGTCTGATTGCGCGACGCGTACAGGATGGCGATGCGTCCGCCGAACGAATGTCCCAGAAGAACCGGAGCATCGAGGCCAAGCTTGCCGACAAATTCTTCAAGCATACGGGTATAGTCCTCCACGCCCCATGCGGCGGGCGGTTCAGGACTGCCGCCGAATCCCGGCAGGTCGAGGTTGAGCACGCGGTGAGTCTGCACGGCCGCATCTTCGAAAACCTTAAGATGATTATGGTTGCAACCCCAACCGTGCATCATTATTACCGGCGCTCCCTGACCGCGGTCGGTGTAGGAAAGCATGGTGCCGTTGACTTCTATTTTATGTTCAGTGGAATCAGTAGTCATAAAGGAGTTCGAGGTCATCAATATACAATACCGCGCCTGCGCCGCATGTGAAATAGTCGCCATACTTGGAGGCCGAGGCTGTCACGAGGATATAATTCGGCACACGGGAGGTGCTGCGGTAATCGAGTTCGAATTCAAAAGGAATGTATTCCGGAATGTCCTCGCCGTACTGCACCGCGCCGTAAGCCACGACATAATCGCCCTGAGGGTCGAAAAGCTGACGGTTCTTTGGATTGGTGCGGATTTCGAACGGTTCATCGGTATCGATGAGCGCGATCCACACGGTGCAGGTGTCCGGCTGGCCTATCATGGCCTGCATGGTCGGATTGTCGCGTTCGGCATAGTTGATCGGCGCGGTCTTGTATTTCAGATAGCCGCGCATGCGTGTGGGACGCATGTGGAACTCACGGCCGAAGGAGAGCACGCCGTTGGTGCCGTCGGTGCGCACATAGCTGCCGACGAATATATTGCCTGCCGCCGGCTTGCCGATAGCGCCGATACCTATGAATTTGGTCTGTAGCATGGCGGCCCAGCCTGTGCCGGTGCTTGTGTCTTCGGTAGGCACGGAATTAGATTCGCCGAGTGTGGCGGCGCCTTTGTTGCCGGTGCCCCAGTAGGGTTGGGCGTCCTCGGCCCACGGACACCATATCTTGCCGTCTTTCCACCAGTCGTCGAACGAACTGTTCGGCATCTGCTGCTTTGTGCCCGTAGTGAAGGTGAGGGTTTCGCCGTAGGCCTGACCCGAGAAGGCGCGGGTCTCATAAGTGGTTTCGGCATCGAGATGCAAGATGCGGGCGTAGAAGTTGCCGCCGTCGACGTACATGTCTTTTTCGTCAACACGAGTCCATTGTTCGGTGCCCTGCAAGCGGTATTCTATACCGTTGTCGAGCCCGGCCGTACCGCGGCCGTAGACCCATGCCACGTTTGTCCAGGCATCGGCGCGTTCCGTCGCCACATCGAGATCGGTATTTTCGACAAAGATGGTCCATACGGCTTTGCGCCCGTAAGCCTCTACCAGCACTTCGTACGGTTTGGTGAAATCGACCCTCTGGCCTGCGATGTCGGGAGTCATAGTGCCGCCGTCGGGTGCGAGTTTGATGCTTTCGACAAGCACTGATTTCAGCGAGGCCGACTTAGAGACATACGCTACCACGCGGCGCCCCGGGACATCAATTTCCGTTGGCCCGACCTGACCGGCCACGGTGAAATAGCGTTCGATGGTCTGCTCGGCGCTGATGGTCCAGGTCCAGTCGGCATACAGATGCACTTCGACTCTTATAGGCGAACTGAGATTGAGCGGCGCTGCGAACGGATCGCCGACAAGAGAAGCATCGGCCGAAAGGGTGTAATCAGTGACACGTACATTCTCGATGTCGACCTGTTCCGGCAGATACACTGTGATGCTGCGCGAAGCAGAGTCGACCAAAGCTCCGCGGTCCTGGCCTTCAACCTCGAATGTGACGATGTTTGCCTGAATACGGGGGTAGGGGATATCGTTAACTATACACCCCGAGAAAGCGGCCGCCGCGGTTGCGGCCAGTATTGTTTTTATGATACGGTGTGCCATCAGATTACTACCATCAGTCCGAAGTTGATATTGAATATGTTGAACCGGAAGTTCGCTCCGGAAGTGAATCGGGT
The DNA here is from genome assembly GCA_947175575.1 of uncultured Bacteroidales bacterium. Lineage (GTDB taxonomy): Bacteria > Bacteroidota > Bacteroidia > Bacteroidales > Muribaculaceae > CAG-873. The sequence continues at coordinate 48,069 of CAMWNG010000005.1, forward strand.
GCCTTCGTCGACCATATCGGTGGTCTGGTGTTCTCGTTTGAAGTTAAGACCGAACACCCCAAACGATACGTTGAACGACACATATTCCTGTATGAACACGCATACACCCGGACTGAAGTTGATGCTTCCCTGAGTTGTGATGGTGCGGGTGTCGCGGGGCTTGCCGTCGTAGATGCGGTTGAAGCTCGAACTGCCGCTGCCGAACGTAACGTCCACCTCGTTGAAGATGCCGAATCTTTTCGACCGGTTGAGGCCTATATAGTTGCGGTAGAACACCGAGGTCGAGAACGACTGTGTGTGGTAGCTGACATCACGGAGCGCGAAACTCAGATCCTCGTCGAAGTCCATGGCGAGGTTGTTGAGGTCGGCTATGCCGCGCGAGTAGTTGAACCGCAGACCGATCGACTGGTTGTTGCGGAAGAAATAGGCGATGAACGGCTTCACGGAGTACATTTTGCCTTTGAAGTCGATATCGGTGAGGAGCGACAGAAGTTCGACATCATCGGTTTTCAGAGATCCGTAGGAGGCAGTGAGTCCGAAGGCCCATTTCCCGCGCGGGATGAACAGATAGTTGTACAGTCCGCGATGATAGCGGCCCAGGTTTCGTTCCGGTATGACGAGGGGTACGGTATCATTGCCTACGATCACCATCTCGTCGAGGTCGGGCAGCGAAGCCGCTTCCGAATTACGGACCACTTCGGGTGCCGATGCCGATGCGCCTATGGAGACTGTCGCCAACATCAGGATCGCCGGTATGTAATGTTTGAGTTTCATAGCCTTGAATGATCAGATGTAGAACGACACCCCGAAGGTGATCGAGAAAAGGTTGATTTTGAAATTAGCTGACGAACGCTGCATGCTCGCCACATATATCCGGTCGGTCACCAGATGGTTGTGCGTGTAATTGAAGCCGAGTACACCGACATTCACTTCCAGCGCGGAGTAGTTGCTCAGGAACACCACAACGCCCGGAGCCAGGCCTACGTTGCAGTTGAAGTGGCGTGAATATGTGCCGGTGAAATCCTCGCCTGCGCCGTTACAGATTTTCGACTGACCGCCTCCGAGCTGCAGCTGAACCTCGTTGAACAGACCGAAACGTGTGCTGTTCCCCAGCGACAGATACTGACGGAAAGCAGCCGTGCCGGTGTAGGTATGCGATATCGAATAGAAATTCTCGACACCGTATGAGGTTTCCGAATCGAGCACAATGTCCGTACGGTCAAGCTTGGTCTTTGTGCGCGAATAGGCGAAGCGGCCGCCGGCGGCGAGATTGTTCTGAAATGCGAACATGAGCATCGGCGACACCTTGAATGTGTAAGCGTCGCCGGACAGATTCTCGATAATCAGAAACTGATAATTATTCTGGCTCGACTGCGAGTAGTTCACGCTCACGCCGCCTATCCACTGCCCTTTGGGCACAAAGGATATCTGTTCGATGCCGCGTGTGAACTGCTCCTGCGCTCCGGCCGACAGTGGGCCGAAAAGTGCAGTGAACATTATGAAGCACAACAGCTTAAGCGATTTTTTCATAACCGGTTGTAAAATAATCGCCAAAGTTACGAAAAAATCCCTCAATACGCAAATTTACATCATGCGGGTTTCCCGAACAATTTTCGTGCTGTGTCCACCGAAAATTTTTATTGATTTGTCAATACAATTTTATAACTTTGCAAGGTGGATGATAAATGTACCAACCTTAATGACGCATGAAAAAAGTAACTATTACAGCATTATTACTTTTATTAACACTTATACCAGTCATGGCTCAACAGAAAATAATCCAGACCGCAGGACGGCAACAGCTCGGTGAGTTCGCGCCGGAATTCGCACACCTCAACGATGATATCCTTTTCGGCGAAGTGTGGAGCAGAAACGATCTGCTTTCGCTGCGCGACCGCAGTCTTGTAACAATTACTTGCCTGATTTCTCAGGGAATCACTGACAGTTCCCTGAAATTTCATCTTCAGGAAGCCAAGAAGAACGGCATCACGCGCACTGAAGCGGCTGAGATCATCACTCATATCGCCTTCTATGCCGGTTGGCCCAAGGCATGGGCTGCTTTCCGGCTTGCCAAGGAAGTGTGGACAGATGACATTAAGGGCGATGACGCCAAAGCGGAGTTTGAGCGTTCGATGTTTTTCCCGATCGGAGAGCCCAATCCGTATGCACAGTTTTTCAGCGGAAAAAGTTATCTGGCTCCGGTGGCCACCGAAGGCGTTCCTTTCTTCAACGTAACCTTCGAGCCCGGATGTCGCAACAACTGGCATATCCATAAGGCAGCTAAAGGCGGAGGCCAGATGCTTGTAGGTGTTGCCGGACGCGGATGGTATCAGGAAGAAGGCAAACCCGCCGTGGAGATTCTGCCTGGAACGGTCATCAATATCCCCGCCAATGTGAAACACTGGCATGGAGCGGCAAAAGATTCATGGTTCGCGCATCTCGCATTCGAGATTCCGGGCGAGGCCTCGGAAAACGTATGGCTCGAACCTGTATCCGACGAGGATTACGACAACCTTTGATTTCTGACACCTTATGATATTTGTGGCCGCGGACGACAGACCGTGGCCACTTTTGTGTCATGCCTGCCGCGTGAATTGCCTTGAGACGGCGAATTCATACTGCATCGCGTTGGCTATGTGTACCCAGAAGTCCTCCTCGGAGGCATGACGTATGGGGCCGTCGTGCAGGGAGGCGATCTGCCAGTAGTCCACGATAGCCCGCGCCGCGCGGTCGAAGGTCTCGCGGTCAATATTGTATTGCAGGCAGAAGCGACGTGAGCATGCCTTGGTGAAGGCCTGCAGGTATTCGAGTTCCTGAGCGGGCGGTTCGGGGATTGCGGTGGCAGGAGCGGGAAGGGCTTCGGATGGCTTGGAGTTATCGGGGGAGTCGCCCTTTTCGGCGTCGATGAGGTCGAGAATTATGCCGAGGTATGGCAGGAGCTTTTCGGGGATAGGTGTGCCGTGGAGCAGGAAAGCGATGAGCGCACCGTAGAGACGCGGGCGCATGCGTTCGGGGAAGCGTTCGATGTGATTGATCCAGAGGGGCTGAAGTGTGAGTGTGGTGTTTGTCATAATATCTGAGATTTTGGATTTGATTAGTTTGTTTTGGAATTCCGGTGCAAAGATAATACGCGGAATGAGGGAGCGGACGACAATCGGTCCGATTGTGCGATTTTTTTGTGACTGACGAATTGCATATTCGGTATATGTTGACTAACTTTGCAATATACAGTACAGTAAGTTTCAGTCATGATAATATGGAATCCGTGGCACGGATGTAAAAAAATCAGTGAGGGATGTGAGCACTGCTACATGTATTTCCTTGACGGAAAACGTGGCGTGGACACTTCGCGTGTGGTGCGTACGGCAAATTTCAATCTGCCGGTGCAGCGAGATCGTCGCGGTTCGTTCCGTCTGCGTGCCGGAATGCAGATTTATGTAGGACTGTCAACCGATTTTTTTGTAGAAGAGGCCGACCAATGGCGCGCCGAGGCATGGAAGATGATGCGTGCGAGGCCGGATATAGCTTTCCGGCTGCTCACCAAACGCGCGAACAGGATTGAAGCCTGTCTGCCTTCTGACTGGGGTGAAGGTTATAAAAACGTGATGCTGTCGGTAACTTGCGAGAACCAGAAGCGCGCCGATGAACGTCTGCCGCTGCTGCTCTCGCTGCCGGCACGGCATCGTGGCTTCATGGCGGCTCCGTTCATCGGACCGTTGAATGTGCGATCATATCTGTCAACCGGACTTATCGAAGAGGTGCTGTGCGGCGGAGAAAATTACGATGGAGCGAGACCCTGCCATTACGAATGGGTAAAAAGTCTGGCTGACCAGTGTGTCGATAATGAAGTCACGTTCAATTTCATTGAGACAGGAACGGTCTTTGTCCGGGACGGAAAGACATACCGTATTCCGTCGAAACGCATTCAGAGTCTCCAGGCATTCAAATCGGGTTTGAGCCGTGACTTCGGCAAGCCTGTGTTTGAGCTTGAGCCTACACCGGGCACATTGTTCCCAAGCGAAGCATACCGTCCCTTTTTCCGGCCGCATTGCGCTACATGCGGTTCACGCATGACATGCAACGGATGTTCGAATTGCGGCAACTGCGAGGCAGGGGAGGACTATCACGGAATCCAATAATAATGTGGCAACGTACGGTGCCGCCTAACCCATTCTCTCAGTGAATCGAGGTCAGTGATGCCGTCGCTTATCACGGCTTCGTAGTATTCCACTCCATGAATGGTCTCGGTTTCAGGGGTCTCGAATTTCAGGCGTAATATGGTGTCACGTTGGTCATCAGTCATGACCTCGAGAATGCGGTCGGCCATTCGTTCGAAGAATCCGTCGTATTGCGAACCTGCTTCGATATGAATAATGTCAAATTTCCATTCCTCGCCGTTTTCGGCTGTAAAACGGATATGCCAAGCCATACAGTGTTCGTCGGTGTGCAAACCGTTGATACTGGTTATTTCACTGACACCTGTGAGAGCCGATATTTCTGCAGCGATGGCGAAAGACGAGGCTTCTGTGATGCCTGACGAGTAGACGTGCAGGTCGATGTCGAGGTGCGATGCAAGCAATCCCATTTTAAGCGAGCCTATTATGTTTACGCGGCATCCGGCGCGCTCCAATACTTTAAGGATGCCGGAAGATTCAAGAACCGAGTGTGCACGTCGGATGTTAGCAGCCGACTTTGAGTTGATTTCTGATTGAGTCATCGTGGCGATTTTAAATAAATCCGCAAAGTTAAGAAAAAATCGGTTACGGAAATGTCGTGACTTAAAATTTCACCCTTAAAGGCTATAAAAACTACATTAAGGCAACTGAAACAAAAGCGTGCGTACTGTAGGGCTGAGGCCGTATATGGTTTTCACAATAAAACTTAAATCATTAGCCGGCATTTGGTAATTACATCTGAAAATGCTACTTTTGCGCACCATGCCACAAATGCCGGCCGATAATCAGGACCTTATAGAACGCCTCAGAAAACCAGAAACCGTCTCTGATGCGTTTACCGAAGTGATCAAAAGTTACTCCGAGCCTCTTTATTGGCAGATACGTCGTATGGTGCAGACCCACGACGATGCTGACGATGTGTTGGAGAACACTTTCATGAAGGCGTGGCAGAATTTAGAGAATTTCCGTGGAGAAGCCCGTCTTTCCACCTGGCTGTACAAGATTGCGATCAATGAATCGCTGAGCCATCTGGAGCGAGAGCGCCGCCGGGCCGGAGTATCGCTTGACGATGACGCTGCATTTCAGGCCTCGCTTATCGAGAGTGACGAGTATATCGACGGTGACAAACTTGCCACTGATCTGCGAAAGGCTGTTGCGTCCTTGCCCGAGAAACAACGTCTGGTGTTCAATATGAAGTATTTCGACGAGCTTAAATTTGAAGAAATGTCAAATATTCTCGGGACGAGTGTCGGTGCGCTTAAGGCTTCATATCACCTCGCAGTCAAAAAAATCGAGAATTTCTTCAAAAAAATATAGTTTTTTTCATGCCCCGTTAAACCCTGGGCTTACTTTGGAGTCAAAACATACAAAGAATGCATCATGAAGCAAAACTCTGACGACATATTATCCCGCGCCGACCATCGTGACGGAATGACTGTGCCCGAAGGCTACTTCGAACAGTTCACCGCCAGGATGACGGCCCGATTGCCGGAACGCCCCGAGCTTACCGCTCCCGATAACCGGCTTCAGCCGCCCGCGTCCCTGTGGCAGCGGGTGCGTCCCTATGTCTATATGGCGGCCATGTTCGCCGGAGTCTGGTGTATGCTCCGCATGTTCACTCTTATGACAGCCGAAAACCCGCAGCCGCTGGAGTCGAATCCTGTGATAGCGGAGGCTTTAGGTAATGATTCGTTTGTAGATGATTATGTGTTCGGCGATCTCAACCAATGGGATCTTTACGATGATCTGATGGAGTCCGGCTTCGATCCCGACTCACTCGTAATCTCTGACTCCATGGTGCCCGTGCACGATTAATTTTCTGATATGAGACACTACGGATTTCTGACTTCGATCGTTCTCCTGATGGTATGCTCCGCAGCATCGGCGCAGGCTCCGGCTCCTGTAAAGCAGCAGGACCGTGCCCGCTGGATTCAGGAAATCAGAACTTACAAGCATGACTTCATCGCGAAAGAACTTTCACTGACCAAGGAGCAGCAACGGAAATTTTTCCCTGTCTATGATCAGATGGAGGATGAAATCGAGCGAATCAATATGGAAACCCGAGAGCTGGAAAGCAAGGCTGACCAGCCCGACGCATCCGAACTCGAACTGGAGAACGCAGCCCGTACCATTTTCGAGCAAAAACGCGCCGAAGGTCAGATTGAGATGACATATTTCGAGAAATTCAAGGAAATACTCACGCCGCAGCAACTCATTAAGATGAAAAATGCCGAACGGCGCTTTACCCAGAATCTCGTGAACTCCCACCGACGCACCAGACCCAGACATTCCAACAATACTAACTGAATTTTCATACTGAACTAATTGTTTTCATCGGAGCGGATCGGACAACTGTCCGGTCCGCTCATTGCAAATAACAGAGTTACAGAGGTTAAGCGTTAAATATGTTTTGTAACATATAAAAAAATCATCCTTTTCTTTTGTCAATTGAAAAATTAGTCCTAATTTTACGGAACAAAACATAACTCATAATAATCCTCTAAACTGATAATATGTCCAAGACAATAACTTTCAACGAGCTTCGCCGTCTCAAAGACAGCTTGCCCGACGGATCGATGCACAGAATCGCCGATAAACTCAACGTAACTGTACAGACTGTCCGCAACTACTTCGGCGGTGCCAACTATGAATACGGCAAAAATATGGGCGTTCACATCGAACCGGGTCCTGACGGCGGTATCGTAGTTCTCGACGATCCCACGATCTATGAGATGGCTCTTGATATCCTCAAGGAACAGGAAACAGACTGAATACGGCTCCGATCGCTGTACTCATACGATCTAACTCACGCGGCAGCTGATATTCGTTCGGCTGTCCGCGTGTGGTTTTATATTCCGGTATCCATCGCCCTAAATCCTTTTATATAACGAATTTTTATGTCCCGACTCATTACCCTCGCCATACATACTTACGACCATGCCATCGCCCTGCGCCGGCTTCTTGAAGCTGAAGGAATCGAAGTGGTGCTTCAGAATGTAAATCTGGAACATCCCGGCGTATTCTCAGGCGTGAGGGTGCGTATCGAGGAGCATAATCTTCCGCTGGCGCTGAGGGTGGTGGAGAATCCGGAAATGTTCAATGCCGCGTCGGCTCAGTCAGGCAGATTCGTGCTGGTGCCTGTGGATTTCACGCCGCATTCGAACCTCGCGGCGCGTCTCGGGGTAAAAATCGCGCACAGACAGAAATCGGATGTGGTGTTCCTCCACGCATATATCGATCCCCGTATGGCCGGAAACGGTCAGCTCACCGATACCCTTACCTTCGACCGCACGGATCATAGGGCCGTTGAAGTCATCAAAGCCAATGCTGCCGCAAGACTCGAAGAATTCACTGAGACCATTAAATCGGAGATGCGTAACGGTCTGCTCCCCGCCGTAAGAATCTCGACGGAGCTCCTCGAAGGCGTGCCTGAGGATGTCATCAACCGATATACACGCAATCGGGTGCCGCATCTGGCTGTGATGGGTACGCGCAGTGCGACGCGGAAGGATCGTGAGATGATAGGCAGTGTGACTTCAGAAGTTCTTAATCAGACCCGCCTTCCGCTCCTGAGCATCCCGGAAGGAACAAAAAATCTGATGGAACGTCAACCCATCAACGTCTTGTTTTTCGGAAGTCTCGATCAGGAGGACATACTGGCTATGGACTCGCTTAACAGATATCTTAAAGGCCGTGAGGCCAAGATTACGATAGCCACGATGCCTGCCCGCCAGCGACTCACCGACAAACTGGCAGGCAAAACTACCAAGGCGCTGACAGACTATTGTTCCGAGACATATAAGAATTTCTCGTTTGACAATATGGTGCTTCAGCCGAAAACGGCTCTGACCCAGATCAAGGATGCGCATGAAGCATCGCCTTACGATCTGTTCGTAGTGCCTACACGTCGCAAAAACGCATTCATGCGGCTGTTCAAACCGGGAATGGCACACGACATACTCTTCAGCACGGATATTCCGATGCTGGCCATTCCGGTGTAATAAAGTACAATAAGACCCGGTTCCCCAATATTTGTTAATGCTGAGGACGCATATCGCCGAGAGATTTTTGTCTTGAGATGAAGGAGCGTAGCCGTAGCTACGTGACTGAAGAACAAGGCAAAAAGCGCCGGCGAGATGCGGTGGTAAGGAGGTAATTTCAGCCCCGGCACACAATTATAAGCACCTAAATGCGATGGCGGCATGCGCAATGTTTATGTTGCGGTCTGTATAATCCAACTCCACCCCGAAATCCTTACATATCATTATTCTTACTTATCCGTGGCATGAGTTACCATTGCCACGGCCAATCGTCATGCATCTGCATCCGCTTGTTTCGGTCAC
>CAMWNG010000006.1 GCA_947175575.1 uncultured Bacteroidales bacterium
GTCTTGTAGATCAGGTACCAGGCTCCGGGGAGCGAGTCGGTCGACACATTGTTGGCCGTGAGATTACGCTTCATGCCGGCGAGCACCTTGAACGCGTTCTGATAATTCTGCACCTTCGAGCTGTTTATGGCTGCCTTTGACGCGCTCACTGCGGCGGCTTCGAGCTTGCCTTGGGCGATCTGCCGCTCGAATGCGGCCATATGTTGCAGATATTCACTGTGGGAATATGCCATCATCGGCATGATACATGCGGCAAGAGCCAAAACGACTGAGAGAAGTCTTTTCATTGCTACGGAACGTGGTTAAAATATGGGTACTTTCAGTATAACGCAGGGAATGTTAAAATAGTTTATACGATGCCAATTATTTTTCAATTTTTTTATGTACCTTTGCGTGCATAAAACCTTGAACAACTATTTTACTAACACTATACCCTAAAAACAACCATGAAAAAAGCATTTCTGACCCTTGCGCTGGCAGCGGTGGCCGCCGGTGCGTCAGGACAGGTGGTGCAAGTGGCAAGCGTGGAAAAAGTGTCTCTCCCTCAGGAGATTGCCGTGAATATTCCGCGTGTCAGCCCCGACGGCTCTTTTGTCGTCTTGTCCACCAACACAGACAACGCACTCTATCGTGTAAGCCTCGCCGGAGGCTCCCCGGAGCTGGTAGCCACATCAGGTTCGGCTCTCGAACTCGCCTTCTCTCCGGACAGCAAGGCCGTTGTTTTCAAATCGTCGACCACCGACCGCAACCGTTTGCGCTATTACCATGTGCAGTCTGTTGACCTCGAAAAAGGCACATCCCGCGCCCTTACATCCAAGAAGCGCCACTGTGCATCCTTCTCTGTTTCTCCTGCCGGCCAACTCTCTCTCGCCGACGGCGGCAAGTTCTCCGCCCGCAGTTTCTCAGGGGCAAAGGTCAAATCCGCACGTCCCGTCGTAGGAATCAACCGCGGACATCTTGAAATCACCACTCCTGACGGCCGTACACGAAATCTCGACCCCCAGGGCCGGGGTAGCTACCTGTGGCCTTCGGTAAGTCCGGACGGCACAAAGATTGTCTACTATCTCTCCGGTCACGGCTGCTATGTCTGTGACATCGACGGTTCTAATGTACGAGAACTCGGATTCGTCCACGCTCCGCAATGGCTCGGAGACAATGCCGTTATCGGATGTCAGGATCAGGATAACGGCGTTTACGTCACATCCTCCTCGATCGTGGCCGCTGACCTTGACGGCACCATCCAGACCCTCACCGATCCCTCGCTGCTGGGTATGAATCCCTCTGCATCGGCCGATGGCAAGACTATCGCTTTCGCCTCCGCTGACGGCAAACTTTATCGCATCAACCTTAAGTAAACATTCGATATGAAATTCAGATATATCGCCGCCGCGGCAGTGATGGCCTGTGCATCGCTCGCTTCACAGGCGGCCAAGACGCCCTCCGAACTACGCGTCTACATCAACCCCGGTCACGGTTCATGGACAGGCAACGACCGTCCCATGCAGGTGATAGGCAAGCCGGCCTATTCATCCACCAATACAGATACCACCGGTTTCTTCGAATCCAACACCGACCTCATCAAGGGTTTCGGTATGCTTGAGAAACTCATCGAAATGGGCATGCCGTTCGACCGCACTCTCAACCAGACCGGCGAACGATGGGAAATCGGGGCCGCCCGCGACCTCTCGCAGAACATCGTCATGAGCCGTGTGAAAAACGGTCCCTTCGAAGACAATAACACCACCTCGTCGCCCAATTACATGCAGTATAACCGCAACCTGCTTGAAATCGCCACCGAGGTTGAACATAACGAGTTCGACATCTTCGTATCCATTCACTCCAACGCTGCCACTGTAGGCTCTACGGTCAACTATCACCTGTTCATGTACCGCGGCCATAACGGCAAGGACGGCGTGCTCGCTCCCGGTTCATACGAAATGGCCGAAGCAGCTGCCAAATATTCGTTTATCAACGAGCATGCCGCATGGTCAGCCAACTATCCCTACATCAACGGCGATATCGACTTCATGACTTCCGACAAGAAAGGCACATATAACGATCTCGGCTATTACGGCTACCTCGGTGTGCTCAAGCACGGCACACCCGGCTATCTTGTTGAAGGCTATTTCCACACATATCTGCCCGCCACACACCGTGGCATGAACTTCGATGTCGACGCAGTCGAAGGCATGCAGTATGCCCGCGGTGTGGCAGAATACTTCGAGTTTGAAAAACGCGACGCCACCGGTGAAATTTACGGCATCGTACGCGACCGCCACGAACGCTTCGCCCATCAGCTCTACAAACCCAATCCCGCCACCGACGACATCTACAAGCCCCTCAACGGCGTGAAAGCAGTGCTCATGCAGGACGGCGAAAAGGTAGCCGAATACACCACCGACGAATTCTACAACGGCGCGTTCGTGTTCACCGGACTCAAACCCGGCAAATACACCGTTGAGGTCGAACATCCCGACTACAAGTCAGCCGATCCTCTCGAAGTGGAAGTGAAGGCCGGTGCCACATCTTATCCCAAGATGTTCATCGAGGCTGCCGACTATGTGGAGCCTGACAACGTGGCTTCCAACTATCCCGACCCGGCTGTCAAATACGGCGCTCTCTCCGCAACTGACAACTATGAGGTCGCAACCCTTATCGAGGACGCAGAGATTCCCGCCCTCGACGGCCTGACCGTACGCCGTGTTATCGCACGCGACGGACGTCTCTATATACTGGCTCTCGACAAGCCCATCGAATATGCGGCAGCGATTCCCGTCGACGAGCAGGCCAAGGCCACTATCCTCGTCTATGACATCAAGAAACAGGAAGTTGTCGCTACCGTAAGCACTGAAGGTGCAGCCGGGTCCATCGCTCCGATCAGCGACATCCAGCTCGCCGCCGACGGAGTGCTTCTGGCATGCAACGCCACCAAGAACCAGTACGACGCCTCAAATGTCCAGGAAGGCGACGCCGGCCGCGGCACCTTCCACATTTATAAATGGGAGAACGATAAGGACGGGCTGCCTGCAGGCGATCCCGAATCCTGGATTTCCACCACCTACTCGGGTCTCTGGTACCGTGCATATCCCACACGTTTCGTTTACTCAGGCACAACTCAGGAAGGTAAGTTTGTCATTCCCATGCCTACCATCACCGGTCCCGCTTACTCCACCCGCGCCGTTGCCGGCACAGTGCTTGACGGCAATCCTCAGGTGGTTGACGGCATCAAGCCTTCTGTAGCTTATAATACCGGAGATGCCGGTGCCGACCTCAATCTCTTCGCATCTCCCCTCTCGGAGGATGAAGCCCTCGTTATCGACAGCAAGAACGCCATCGGCAGCTGGAATTTCAACACTCCTTACGAATTTATCGAGAAAGGTAACGACCTGCTCAAGGGTGTCTCGGGAGCATCTTCACTCATGCGCTACGCCGGTCATTCCTATGTGGTGAAAGCCCTCGCCGACGGTACACTCGAACTTGTAGACATCACCGACGGTCTGGCCAAGGCTGTTGCTACCGGCATCACCTTCCAGGCAGCCCCCGTTGCCGGTGAAGTTGCGTCCGTGGCCACTGCCGCCGAAACTCTCGCCGACCGCGATGTCATCACCGGTGCCGTGACCGACGCCTGGTTCAACCTCTACCTGCTCCGCGACGGACATCTTTCGGCATACACCACCAAGGGTCAGGCAAAAGCCGACCGCTGTGCGCCGATGGCTTATGACCTCAACCAGAATTTGATCTATACGGTCAACGAAAAGAGCCTTTCGTTCCGGTTCAAGGTTACGGCAGACGCTCCTTCGGCAACCCTCGTTTTCACCAACTCTGAAAACTCCGCCGATGTGCTTGAAGTCGAAGTCGGTCCTGTCAAAGCCGGCGAACTTTACGACATCGATTCCGAACCCTTCCTCAAGGATGTCCTCGATATGGGTCTCTGCAATTGGGCTGTGAAGGTCGAAGGATATCCCGTGAACGTGGCCGGTACCTATTATACCGATCCCGAAGCCAAACGCACAGCCGGCTCGCGTGGCGGCGTTGTCGCTTTCACCGATACCGAGAACCCCGAAACTGTCGGCATGGTGGCCGTGTCCCACAGCTACGCCGCAGGCTTTGATGTCTTCGGCGGCGACGGTGCCAAACTTGCATCCAACGTACACTCCGGCGCTCCCTTCGTTACCACCAAGATCAACAGTGCCATCCGCGGCGGTGAATTCTGCGGACGCGCAGTGTTCATCGACTGGTCGGATGCTAACGCAGGCATCTACGCCCTTGATCCTCTGAAAGCCAACGATCCTATCGTGCAGATGTTCGCCGGCACACGCGACGGCATCGGTGCGTACACCTACGAAGGCAAGGTCATCGGTGGCGGTGGCTCAGGCGTTTCATTCCAGCGCAAGGGTGATGATTTCTACATGTACACATTCGAGGAAGACCTCGGCCTCGTTGCAAACAACGGCGACAACCTCCTTGTCCGCTACACCATTCCTGCCGACGAATACACCATCAAGGTCGGTCCTGATGAAGAATTCGATCGTCAATATTCCGGCAAGAATCTGCTCACAAGCACCAATGTCGACATCGACGCCTTCCCCGGCGGATTCATCGCTTCACAGCTCTCGGGTGAGAACTCGGAGGCTAAACCCGGCTTCATTATCGCCGACGAATCCGGCAAGCAGCTCTTCAACTCATCTGCCCTGACTGACATGCTTACCTGCTCCAGCGGTGTGGCTCTCTCCAAAGACCGCAAGACCATAGCCGCACCCACCAAGGCCGGTGTGCAGATCTATGCAGTTGATTGGGCCGAAGACGGCACACCCTCACTCACATTCAAGTATCAGATTCCCGGTACCGCTTCTGAATGGTGCGACCTCGCCTTCGACCTCGCAGGCAACCTCCATGCCTACACCCTCGAGAAAGGTTACGCTTGCTATGCTCTCACCAATCCCGCGCCAGTGACCGTCACCCCCGCCGCTTCCAAAGACTTCGTACATGGCATTCCCGTAGGAATCGCAGGTGTTGAAGCCGATGGCGATGCTCCCGTTGAGTTCTTCAACCTTCAGGGCATCCGTGTGGCCGCCGACGCCCTCACCCCCGGCATCTACATCCGCCGCCAGGGCAACACCGCCTCCAAGGTAGTCGTTCGCTAATTGATTTACCTCCCTTATATCAGCCGGGCCGCTCATTCAGTGGCCCGGCTTTTTGCATTTTATTGGCCAAATTGGACCTCGTTTATGTGAACTTTTCAAGTTGGCGTCAGGTTATAAACATAGGTGTTACATACGCCTCCGGGTCGTTCGGGCTTCGGTTTCATTATTTTTTCATCGCTCTAATTCCTCTGAAATGCGTTCATACCTTCTGATAATTATCGCCTTCTGCGTTGCTTTGTCCTCCGCCGCTCAGACCCCGGACCTCGCTCGTCCGCTGCCGTCATCGTGGCAATACACCGATGGAATACCGCAGACTCTTCCTGATGATGATTCGTGGTGGAAGTCTTTTAACGATCCAGTCCTCGATTCGCTAATTACCCTGGGCGTCAATAACAATTTCGACCTCTCTATGGCAATGCGTCGCATGGATGCGGCCGCCCGTCAGATTGATGCCGCCCGCGCCGCATATTATCCCACCCTCGGCGTCAACGCTGCATATACACGTTCGCGTTCCGAAGGGGTGAACGCCAACCGCTACTCTCTTGGTGCCACGGCGAGCTGGGAGATTGACCTTTTCGGCAAGATCACTGCCGGGGTGCGTCAGAAGAAAGCCGCCTACCGCGCCTCGCGAGCCGAGTGGACAGGTGCTATGGTCAGCCTCGCCGGAAACATCGCTTCAACTTACGTACAGCTTCGGCAGTATGAGGCTCAGCTCAAAGTCGCCGAGCAGAACACTCTCGCCCAGGACTCCATAGCCGGACTTGTGAAGGCTCGTTACGATGCCGGTCTCGGTAGCAAGCCGTCGCTTGAACAGGCGCAGTCCCTCATGTACAGCACCCGCAGCACTATTCCCTCGCTTCGCACATCGGTTGCAAAGACACGTTCGGCGTTGGCTCTTTTGGTCGGTGTATATCCCGGCGAGCTCGAACCGTTGTTGTCACGTGGTGACAGATTGCCAGACTATCACATGGTGGTGAGTGCCGGTGTGCCGGCCGACCTCCTGCGCCGGCGCCCCGATATAGCGCAGGCCGAGGCCGAGGTGGCCGCCGCTGCAGCTGCCGCGGGCATCGCTAAGAAAGATTACCTTCCGTCGCTCACAATAGAAGGAAATGTGGGAGTTGCTGCCGGAACACCCGGCGATATGTTCACATCTCACGGATTCAATTATTCCGTAACGCCTACCTTGTCGTGGACCGTATTCGACGGACTCGCGCGCCGGGCCAATGTCGCTGCTGCCAATGATGAGCTTCTCGCACAGATCGACAATTATAATTATGTGGTGATGAACGCATATGCCGAAGTCGATAATGCCCTGATAGCTTATGGAAACACACTCTCGCAGATTTCCGATGCCGAGCAAGCCCGCGATTCTGCCATGGAATTTCTGCATCTTCAGCTCGACCTCTACACTCAGGGCCTCAGTACGTTCAGCGATGTCGCTACAGCCCAGCAGAGCGTCCTGAGTTATTCTAACAATGTGATTAATGCCCGTGCGGCCGCTCTGACCGCCCTGATTGACCTTTATGAGGCTCTTGGAGGCGGGTTTGTACAATGATATAAACATACCGGAAAAATGAAAACCTCATCATTCTATCCCCTGATGGCTGCTATGCTGTTTGCCGCCACTTCTTGTCAGAAACATAACACTGAGGACGCTGTCGCGCAGGCACCGCAGATCGAAGTGTCCGAAGTGGTAACCGATTCTGTGACATTGTTTAAAGAATATCCGGGAGTACTTACCGCCAATAATAAACTGGAAATTGTGGCACGTGTGAGCGGTACTGTTTCGGGTCCCGACTACAAGGGCGGAGAGCAAGTCCGTGCCGGACAGCTCCTCTTCACCATAGATCCCACCACTTATCAGAATGCCGTGACTTCCGCCCAGGCCGAACTGGCCACGGCGCAGAGTCAGAACACTTATGCCGAGCAGCATTATACGGCAGTCGAGAAGGCCTATGCCAGCCATGCTGTCAGTCAGATGGAACTTGCTCAGGCGCTGAGTAGCCGTGATCAGAGTCGCGCGGCCGTCAAGAGTGCCGAAGCGGCTCTCTCCGACGCACGAACCCGCCTCTCTTACTGTTATATTCGCGCTCCTTACGCCGGGAAGATTACTTCTAATGTTTATGCTCCGGGTACATTTATCAACGGCGAAGGGTCGCCGGTGACTCTTGCCACTTTATATGAAGATGATAGACTTACGGCGAATTTTTCGATTGAAGATGCTTCTTTCCTAAGGATCTTCAGTAATGACAACAACCGGCATCTCATCGACTACAAAGCCATCCCGATCAGTTTCTCGGAATCCCTTCCGCATTCATACACGGGCGATATGAGCTACATGGCTCCGAATGTCGATACCTCCACCGGCACGATTCTGCTGCAGGCCAAGATTGATAACAAGTACGACGAACTCCGCGCAGGCATGTATTGCACCGTCAGACTGCCTTATAAAGTGGAGCCGCAGGCTCTTTTGGTCCGTGACGCATCCATCTCCACCGACCAGAAAGGACAATATGTCTATCTGGTCAACGATTCTGACAAAGTGGTGTACACTCCGATTGTCGTCGGCGATATCGTTGCCGACACCATGCGTGTGGTTACGCAAGGCCTCCGTCCCGGCGACCGATATGTTACTTCGGCTATGCTCAAGGTACGCAACGATATGAAAGTACGTCCGTATATGTCCTCTAACCGTTAACGCCTCTCTGCCATGTTCTCGAGATTTTTTATCGAAAGGCCTATTTTTGCGATTGTTATCGCGGTGGCCATGGTGCTTGCGGGTGCCCTTACATTCAGCAAGCTGCCTGTCGCGCAGTATCCCGATATCACTCCTCCCACGGTGATGGTCATGGCCACGTATCCCGGTGCTGATGCCACCACTGTGGCCGAAACCGTAGGCGTGCCCATCGAAGAGCAGGTAAACGGCGTGGAAAACATGATGTACATGAGTTCGTCGTCGGGCTCGGACGGTTCATATCAGCTCACTATCACCTTCGAGCAGGGAACCGACCTCGACGTCGCCACCGTAAAAGTGCAGAATCGTGTGGCACAGGCCGAGCCATCGCTCCCCACGGCTGTAAAACAACAGGGCGTGACGGTCAATTCGCAGTCGTCCAACCAGATCCTGTTCATCGCACTCGAAAGCGAGGATCCCGGACGCTACGATGCTCTATATCTAACGAATTATGCGAAACTTAATCTTACCGACCGCCTGGCCCGCGTCGACGGCGTGGGCGACGTGCAGGCCTTCGGCGGCGGTGAGTATTCTATGCGCATTTGGCTCGACCCGGCCAAGATGCGCGAACGTGGTCTGACCACTTCCGACATTACGGCGGCAATTCAGTCGCAGAATATGGAGGTGTCGGCCGGCAGTGTCGGAGCGCAACCCGCAAGTTCCGACGATGCGTTCACGTACACCCTCACCACTCGCGGGCGTCTCTCCGACCCAAAGGAGTTCGGTGACATAATCCTGAAGAGCGATGGCCAGAACATACTCCATCTTAGCGATGTGGCACGCATCGACCTCGGCTCTGAGACATATACCCAGACTGCAAGGGTCGACGGAGGCCAGGCTGCTCTCATTGGCATCAGCCAGCTCCCGGGCGCCAACGCTCTTTCGGTTGCGAAAGCCTGTCAGGCCGAACTTGAGGCCCAGCGCGATTTCCTGCCGCCGGGCGTCAATTACCGTGTACTCCTTAACACCACCGACTTTGTGACAGCCTCGATCGACGAGCTCTTGGTCACCTTCCTTGAGACCACTCTTCTCGTCATGCTCGTCATACTCATTTTCCTTCAGAACTGGCGTGCCGTGGTCATTCCGATGCTCACCATTCCGGTGTCGCTGATCGCAACCCTTGCGGTGATGAAGTGGATGGGATTCTCGCTTAATACACTCACCCTTTTCGGTCTCGTGCTCGCCATAGCCATCGTGGTCGACGATGCCATTGTCGTGGTCGAGGATTGTTCCCGACTGCTCGACGATGGGACTCTCAACCCGCGTCAGGCTGCCGAGAAGGCCATGATGGAGCTTCAGGGGCCTGTAATCGGTGAAGTGCTTGTACTGCTGTCCGTGTTCATCCCTACGGCTATGGTTAGCGGCATCACCGGACAGCTCTACAAACAGTTCGCGCTCACCATCGCTGTCTCCACGGCGTTCTCCGGCTTCAACGCTCTTACGTTCACACCTGCCATGTGTGCCCTGTTCTTGCGTAAGACAAAACCCGCCAAATTCTTCCTCTATAAATGGTGGAACAAAGGTTTCGGTGCCGTACTTGCAGGATACATGAAAGTTGTCGGTCAGTTCCTCAAGCGGCCTGCTGTGGCCATCGGTGTCTACCTGCTCATCACCGGGGCTGCCTTCTGGGGCTTTGTCAAGTGGCCGACATCATACATTCCGGCTGAGGACATGGGCTATTTCATCAGCTCTGTACAGCTCCCCACCGGCGCCTCTCTCGACCGTACAGACCGCATTATGTCTGATTATACCGACAGTCTCCTGCATATTCCGGGTGTGAAAAATGTGATGGCCATCAGCGGCATGTCTTTCATGGGCGGTGGCGCAAGCTCAAATCTCGGTTCGGCATTCGTTATGCTCGAACCGTGGGCCGACCGTAAATCGAAAGACGAGAGTGTCAGCGCCATCATCGACCGTACCAACCGCATAGGCGCATCTATGCAGGAGCCGGTGATATTCTCTCTCAATCCCCCCGCAATTCCGGGTCTCGGGATGTCCTCCGGTCTTGAGATGCAGCTTCTCGACATCAACAGTCGCGGCCCTGCCGAACTCCGTAACGCGCTCGATGCCATCATTGCCGAGGCCGATAAGGATCCGCGCATCGCATCTGTTTCTTCACTTTATGAAGGCACAGTGCCGCAATATACCGTCAAGATCGACCGCAACCGCGCCAAGATGCAGGGCCTTACGCTCGAAAACATCTATTCCACGCTGTCGGCTTTCATGGGCGGCCAGTATGTCAACGACTTCGTTGAATTCGGACGCGTATATCAGGTCAACATAGCTGCCGACGCCGCTTCTCGCAATCATATCCACGATGTACTCGCGCTCACAGTGCGCAATGCCGCCGGTGACATGGTGCCGTTCTCCACTTTCGCCACAGTCGAGCCTTCTATGGGCGCGCCCACCGTTCAGCGTTACGACATGTACACCACCGCCGCACTGACCGCCACTCCCGCCAAAGGTGTCAGCTCCACCGAGGGCATTCAGGCCATGGAGGAAATCGTGCAGCGCGCCGTGGGCGAGAACTACGGTTACGCATGGACCGGCGAGGCCTTCCAGGAAACTCAGTCAGGCACAACCGTTACGTTCGTGCTCATCCTTGCCGTGATAGTCACACTCCTTGTCCTCGCGGCCCAGTATGAGAGTCTCACCGACCCGATAGCCGTGATCATTGCCATGCCGACGGCCATCCTCGGCACAATAGTCGGGTGTATATTCATGGGACAGAGCATCAGTATTTATACCCAGATTGGCATAGTGCTGTTGCTCGGACTCTCGGCCAAGAACGCTATTCTTATCGTTGAATATGCGATGGACTATCGTAAAGCGGGCGAGAGCATCCGTCAGGCCGCCCTTGATGCGGGGCGTGTGCGTTTCCGCCCGATCATGATGACCGCTCTTGCCTTCGTGTTCGGTGTGATGCCGATGCTCTTTGCCACAGGAGCCGGCGCTGCATCCCGAATCTCTCTCGGTACTGCCGTAGTGTTCGGCATGGCTATCAACGCGGTTGTAGGCACGCTCTTCGTGCCGAATTTCTGGGAACTGCTTCAGCGTTTCGGCGAAAAATATATCAGTCCCTTCTTCCATTCGGCCAAAGGCTTGTCCGCCGATGACAAAAACACCGGCGGCATCTGACCCCTGCCTGCCGTCACTTATGCGCCACGCCTCTCCGGGCGTGGCTTTTTTACGGCCCGCAACATTCTCATAGCAAGGAGCGTGACGCATTGTCAAACCTATGAATCATGTCTAAGGCACTTACATCACATAGCCAAATCTCATGTTTTTACACCACATTTGGCTGCGTGATGTAAGTGCCCCAAAGACAATCGTACTCATTGTTCAATGACACAACAACGATATATACTTACATCAGGCAGCCAAATCTCATAATTTTAGGCGTATAGGTCAAAATGGGTGCTAAAATCGCTGTAAGTTCTATGATTATTAATTAATTACATGCGTTCAAAAGCTTTCAGCAATAAAATCATTCAAAATTCAGCTCGCTAATAATCTGAATAACAATATTATGCAATTTGGCCATGCCTAAGAAAACCCTTCAAAAAACACCCAAATTGACCCATAAGTCTAATTTTATACCACATTTGGCTGGCTATGGTGAGCAACTGTGCATTATTTCTCCGTTTTGCTTTTTTACGGCAAGATTTTCGCTCTGATTATGTTATAAAACATACCGGCGATTTCCCGGAATTTGTGTAACTTTGCACAGCGCCACTGCGCTTTGTGTTACCGATCATGAAACTGAAAAAACTACTTTTAGGCGATGAAGCCTTGGCCTTGGGTGCCATAAACGCCGGTCTGTCCGGTGCCTATGCATATCCCGGCACCCCCTCGACTGAAATTCTTGAGTTTGTACAGCAAAACCCGGTTGCCCGCGAAAGAGCCATCCATTCCCATTGGTCGTCGAATGAAAAGACTGCCGTCGAGGAAGCGCTCGGCATGTCGTTCTGCGGACGCCGTTCGATGGTGTCCATGAAGCACGTGGGACTTAATGTGGCGGCTGATCCGTTTGTGAATTCTGCGATGACCGGTGCCAACGGCGGCATGCTCGTTATTTCTGCTGACGATCCTTCGATGCACTCGTCTCAGAACGAGCAGGACTCACGTTTTTATGCCTCTTTCGCTCTCCTGCCGGTGCTTGAACCACGGTCTCAGCAGCAGGCTTACGATATGGCCGCATACGGTTTCGCGCTCAGTGAGGAATACGGCGTTCCGGTCATGGTGCGCATGGTGACCCGTCTGGCTCACTCTCGCGCCAATGTGGAGATCGATTCCGATGCCGCTCCTGAAAACGCGTTGCATTATCCTGAACACACAGCCCAATGGGTCCTTATGCCCGGCAATTCCCGCCGCCGCTACCCGCGCCTTATCGAGACTTATAACGCCCTCGCCGAGGCGGGTGAACATTCGCCTTTCAACACCTTCAGTCCGGGCTCTGACCGACGTATAGGCATACTGGCGTCGGGCATCGCCGCCAACTATGTCGAGGAATGTTTCGACGGCGCATGTCCCTTCCCGATGGTGGTGATCGGACAGTATCCTCTCCCGGTCGGCATGATCGGACGTCTGGCCGATTCCTGCGACGCCGTGCTGGTGGTCGAGGAAGGGCAACCGGTTATCGAGAAGGAGCTGCGCGGATTGCTTGACCGCGGAGTTCGCGTCTACGGCAAACTCGATGGCCATCTGCCCCGCACGGGCGAGCTGACACCCGATTCCGTGGCCGCCTGTCTCGCCTCACTTGTGCATGACGTTGCTCCGGACTTCGCGCTCCCCGCGGCCGTAGAGACCGATAATATGGTTATGGCGCGTCCGCCGGCTCTCTGTCAGGGCTGCGGACACCGCGACGTCTATGCGGCTCTCAACGCTGCCTTGGCTCAGTATGAGAATGCCAAGGTATTCGGCGATATAGGTTGCTACACATTGGGCTGGCTCGCACCCTTCAACGCCATCGACACCGTGGTGGATATGGGCGCCAGCATCACCATGGCCAAAGGCGCCGCCGATGCGGGGCAGCATCCTGTCGTGGCCGTTATCGGCGACTCGACTTTCACCCATTCGGGAATGACAGGACTCCTTGACGCAGTAAATGAAAACTCGCCTGTGAGTATCATTATTTCCGACAACCTCACCACAGGCATGACCGGCGGACAAGACTCGCAGGGCACCGGTAAGCTTGAACAGATATGTCTTGGTCTCGGTGTGAGTCCCGACCATCTGCACACAATCGACTCCTTGCCGCGGACTGTTGCCGAAATGCAGGCTCTTTTCGCTGCGGAGTTAGAATATCAGGGCGTCAGCGTAATCATCGCCCGCCGTGAGTGTATCCAGACGGCCCGCCGTCACAAGAAGTAATCCTAAATAGCAAATTCTAAGTAACTCTTAAAAATTAGCTGATATGAATTTGAGCAGGATTGATGCGGGAATTTCTTCGTTGAGAGAAGGAGTGTAGCGAGCTACACGACTGAACGAAAGGAAGAAAGGCTCCATCAAGACAATCAAAGGCATATCAGCCCGAAGGGTTACAAAAAAAGCCATAATATAAACTAATTTTGAAGAGTTACTTATGACAGTCAACATGATACTTGCCGGGGTAGGGGGACAGGGCATCTTGTCTATCGCTACTGTTCTGGGCCGTGCGGCCTTGGCTCTCGATCTTAATCTCAAACAGGCCGAAGTTCACGGCATGAGCCAGCGCGGAGGCGATGTGATGTCGTGCCTGCGCCTCAGCGATGCTCCGATCGCGTCCGACCTGATTCCCGCCGGGAAAGTCGACATGATTGTGGCGATGGAACCCATGGAGGCCATGCGTTATCTGCCGCAACTCAAACCCGGAGGCGTGGTTATAAGTTCTTCGGAAACGGTGGCCAATGTCCCCGGTTATCCCGAACGCGCTGAGTTGTGTGACAGACTCGTTTCTCTCGCCCGGACGCATGGGCTGGAGTGTGCCGTTTTTGATGCTGAAAGCCTTGCGCGTGAGGTGGCCTCGCCCCGTTCATCAAACATGGTGCTTCTCGGCGCGGCGGCAGCCTGGCTTCAGCTCCCGGAATATCTTGGCATAGCTCCGCAGGAAATCGAGAACGCCGTTGCAGCCGTGTTCGCGCCCAAGGGCGAAGCTGTGGTAAAGTCTAACATCGAGGCATTCCGCAAAGGATTGGCCGTAGGTAAAGATTCTCTCTGAATTTGAATATGTATCCCGTATCATCTTCTGATCTCGCCGCCGCAATGGCGCGCATGAACATCGACGATATAGCGTCCGCAACAATACGTCAGATTCTGGCGCTTGCCAATATTCTCGAATCGACACGCACAGAGCCGTTCGTACACCTCGAGATGGGTAATCCGGGTCTTCCCGCTTCCGAAATTGGTGTGGAGGCCGAACATGAGGCGCATCTGAAAGGAATTGCCAACAAATATCCGAACATTGCCGGAGTCAAAGCTCTCAAGGATGCCGGTTCGCGGTTTATGAAGTCGTTCCTTGACATCGAAATTCCCGGACGCTGCATTGTGCCTACCGTCGGCTCGATGCAGGGCACGTTCACCCTGATGATGCTTCTCGCTCAGCGTATCCCCGGACGCGACACGGTCCTGTTCCTTGATCCGGGCTTTCCCGCGCAGCACCATCAGGCCAAATTGCTCGGGATAAACCAACGCTCGATCGACGTGTACGACTGCCGCGGTGCCGCACTTGAGGCCCGGCTCGAGGAAGCTGTGGCCGACGGTCGTGTCACAGCCCTGCTGTACAGCAATCCAAACAATCCCGCATGGTTCAATTTCACCGACGAGGAATTCCGTATCCTTGCCCGGGTGGCCGACCGGCACGATCTCGTCATAATGGAGGATCACGCATATCTCGGCATGGATTTCCGCCGCGCTTACGGTACGCCCGGACGCGCTCCGTTCGTTCCAACCGTCGCACGTTATTCCGACCGTGCCGTACTGCTCGTCTCGGCGTCCAAGATCTTCAGCTATGCCGGACAGCGTATCGCGATTGTGTGCTTCACTCCCGGGGTGTTCGACCGTCGATACGACACTTTCGCCGATTTTTACGATATGCCTGCCCTCGGTGACGCCTACGTTTTCGGAGTGCTTTACTGCGCCTCATCCGGTACCTGTCATTCCGCCCAGTACGCCATGGCTCGCATGATGGACGCAGCCTGCGACGGTCGGCTCGACTTCGTGGGACAGACACGCGAGTACGGCCGCCGTGCCGCCCTGGCCAAAAAGGCTTTCACAGATGCCGGATTCCACATCGTTTATGACCGAGACGGCGACGAACCCATCTCCGACGGATTCTTCTTCACCGTCGGACGCCATGGCTGGAACGGACCTGAACTTCAGCGCGAACTGATGCGCTACGGCGTCAGCACCATCTCTCTGCCAGCTACAGGCAGTCTGCAGGAAGGCCTGCGTGTCTGTGTGTCGATGCTGTCAGACGACACTGTGTTCGCTCACCTGCGCGAACGTCTTTCCAAGTTTAACCGGGATTATCCTTTGTCAGAATGAACGTAATGACTGCCGACGAGGCTGTGCGTCTGATTCACAGCGGCGACCACGTTTATATTCAGGGCTCGACCTCCGTGCCCGAGACTCTTGTCGAAGCCATGACCCGCCGCGGCCACGAGTTGCGCGATGTCACTCTGTATTCCGGGTTCTCCGTATCGCGCGGACCGGCCCCTTACTGTCGGCCCGAATTTAAGGACTCATTCCTTGTCGACACCTGTTTCGTGTCAAATAATGTCCGGCAGTGGATCAACGAAGGTTACGGCACCACCACCCCGCGTTTCCTCGGCGAGGTGCCCGCGCTCATGCGCGACGGCCAATGGCCCGTCGATGTGGCCCTTCTCAACTGCTCGATGCCCGATTCCGAGGGCTTCGTGAGCTTCGGAGTCTCTGCCGATCTTGCCACAGCCGCCGCACGCAATGCCCGTACAGTCATTGCGCAGCTCAATCCGAATATGCCTTTCAGCTACGGCGATCCGGTCATCCATGTGTCAAAGCTCGCCGCGGCCGTGATGGTCGACGATCCTTTGGTTGAAGTCCCCACCCCCGAACCTACGGAACGGGAAATTGCCATCGGTAATGCCATCGCCGCGCATATTCCCGACGGCGCCACACTCCAGATCGGGGTCGGCGGAATACCCAACGCCGTTATCCGCGCCCTGAAAGATCATAAGCACCTCGGCCTCCACACCGAGGCCATGACCGACGGCGTACTGCCCCTTATCGAAAAAGGTGTCATAGACAATTCAATGAAACGCGTCTATCCCGGCCGCTCCGTGGCCTGCCTCGCTCTCGGCTCCAAGGAACTATACCGCCACATGGATTACAATAAGGATATGATTTTCAAGGACGTCGCCTGGACCAACGATCCCTTCATCATCTCCCGCAATCCGCGTGTGATGGCCATAAACTCCTGCCTTGAGATCGACCTCACCGGCCAGATTTGCGCCGACTCCATCGGCACACGCCTTTTCTCCGGAATCGGCGGACAGCACGACTTTGTCTACGGAGCCTCACGCAGCGCCGGCGGAAAATCATTCATCGCCATGACCTCCACCACCAACAAAGGACAGGGCAAGATAAAACCGGTCCTCACTCCCGGTGCCGGAGTGGTCACCACCCGTTTTCAGGCCAATTATATCGTCACCGAATACGGAGCGGTAAACCTCCTCGGCAAGAACCTCGCCGAGCGCGCCCGGCTCCTCATCTCCATAGCCAATCCCGCCGACCGTCCCGCCCTCGACGCCGCCGCCCGCGCCCGCTTCGGATACTCCTACACCCGCCTCAACCACACCGGTGTCTGATTCAACGAGTTCCTTAAAATATATAACACAAAGTATTATATATAGCGGACTTTTTATGCAACAGGTTCAAGAGAAATCATCCATATGTTGAAGATAGAATAAGGCCTTTTGGGCTTCAATTTCTTGTCTTAGTTCTTGTTCGGAAGGCAGCAGAATCAGATATTTTGATGCAAAAAGTTGATTGTTTCCGTTGAGGACGGAATATTTTGCAACATCCTGATCTGTCTCGGAGCAAAGGACAATCCCTAACGTAGGATTGTCACCTTCTGTACGTTTCAGGTCATCGTACATTCTCACATACATATCCATCTGACCGACATCCTGATGTGTTATTTTGTTGGTTTTAAGATCGATCAGGACAAAACATTTCAAGATATAGTTGTAGAAAACCAGATCGATGTAGTAATCATCGGTCTCCGTTACTATATGTTGCTGACGCTCTACAAATGCAAACCCTTTACCCAGTTCCATTATAAAATGCTGTAAATGGGTGATCAATGCAGTCTCAAGTTCCCTTTCAGTATATTTCTGATCTTGTGAAATGCCGAGAAATTCCGTTACATATGGTGATTTAAGAAACATCGCAGGGGAAAGCTTATTATATTCCCTGTTTGAAGTTTTATGCTCCATCTCGGTCTTTACTGCTTCAGGGTCTGAAGAAGCAAGCAGTCGATGATAATATTGGGTTGAGACATTGCGGTCGAGTGTTCTGGATGACCACATTTGAGAAGAAGCCTCGGCAAGATACCATTCCCGTGCTGTTTTATCAGATACACGTAAAAGGATACGTATATGCGTCCAAGTCAGATTTGGAACGCGTGCGTTCCAAATTGTCCAATCGGGGAAAAGAATATAAAACTGTCTGTAATTTTGAAGATTTCGAGGACTGAAGCCTTTACCTAATTCGATAGTAAGGCGTTTGGAAAGTTCTTTCAAAGAAGCGGCTCCATATTCCGCTCGCATTTTACCGCCTTGTTCTTCCAATACAATCCGCTCGCCTATTTTCCAATAAGCGTTTACCATAGCCGTATTTATAGCAGTAGCAGTTTGACTACGAGCGTTATAAAGGATATTTCGGATATCTCTAATAAGATTTTCTGAGGCATTATTCCTTTCAAATTTTTCTTTCTTGTCCATGACTATGGTTGATATTTACTAAGTAAAGTAAATTGTGTTTGGTTGCAAATTTAGCGAAATTCTCGGATATTAGGTTATATTGTACGCATAAAGTTTGAAAATAAGTGTATCATTTGAACAAAGATACAAAACTGATTTCGAGCTTGTATGCAAATGCGAATATAATGCTCGTTGTGTGTGAATATCGGATGTAATAAAGTTATGAATCGTTATAAAACCCCTGTCAATGATCCCCACGTAATTATTCCCGATTTTGTGGCGTCGTTGTTTTTTTGTAACTTTGGAAAAAATTGAAGACAGATAATTATGCCACGCATTGATATAGCCCAGTTGCGCAAGAGCCTTGGAATCAGCCAGAGCGAGTTGGCTCAGAAGTTACAGATAAATCAGAGTTTCCTTTCGGCTATCGAGAACGGCCGGAGTCCGCTGCCGCAGGAGAAGGAGAATCGGCTTGCCGAGATTTTTCCTGACGTCGATTTCTCGGAGTTCATGATGGAACCTGAGCGCGACTCTGCAAAAAGCATTGACGATCTGTCAGAGACGGAGATGATAAATCTATTCCTGCAGCGGTTCCATTCGCAGGCTCACCGCCACGACGATTCACAACACCATCAGCAACATCACCAGCGCATCGAACTGCTCGAGGCTCAAAACGCCGAACTGATCCGTCAGAACGGTAAACTCCTCGACCGCCTGGACGACCTCATGACCCGCCTTCTCGACCTCCAGTCGCGCCTCAACGGCGGATGAGAGGGAGGATTTCGCCCTCGAAGATGTCGCGTGACATTATGCGGTAGTGTACTTTGTAGAGTTCGTTGAACTCGCGGCTGTGATGCGCCACATAATTCCCCTCGGCCAGGCGGTCGAGGATAGCGCGGCGGTCGGTTTCAACTCCCGGATAACCATAACCGGTGCTCATAAGCGCAGAATCGATAACAGACCATTCCGCCTGCCATACCTCCGGGGCCGGAGGTTCGATGCCATTCACGCTGCGGACGAACGCATCGAAATATTGCGGAAAACCGACTGTGCTGTCAGCTACCAGCGACAGGTTGACGCGATAGAAATTCGTGCGATAACCCGCAGGTTCGTATGCCGGACCGTAAAACTCCGTGCAACCCTCGAGTTCGCCCTGTATGCCGGCCGCTGCTCGTGCGGTGTCGGCCAACAGATGACCCGGCCCGAAATAATCCTGCATGAAATTTTTATAAACGTCCTGATACCGCGCACCGGGGTATGTGGCCAGATAGGAGTCAATCGCCCGGCGCACAGAATCGGCTCGTTCGGAAACTTCGGTGCCATGACCGTGTCCGCAGGCTGTCGCAGTCAAGAAGACAGCCACGACAGGAAAGAGTTGTCTGATTTTCATTTTTCAATTTCGACAATATACAGCTCTTCGCTTTCGGCTACCACACGTGTCGGGAAGCCTGCGGCGGCGAGGCGTGCGGCCAGGGAAGTGGCCGAGGGCAGCGGCTCATGCGGAGCGTGTTTGTCGGCATGTATGTTGTTCACGAACACCTCATCGTTGGGGAAGGCTATGATTATCCGGCCTTCCGGAGCGAGCGACTCATCGAACAAGCGCCGCAATGTGGCGATGGGATAATGAAGATGAGGATACACGCAGTAAAGCAGCACCAGGTCGAACTTGCCGTCGATCGGTTCGGTCTCGAAGTCCTTACATTCGAGCGACACATTGCCGAGGTGCGAGTTCTTGCGTTCACACTCGGCGAGCATGCCGCGGCTAATGTCCACCCCGGTGACATGACCGTCGGGTCCGACCATCTCCGACAGATAAGGCAAAAGGACTCCGGTTCCGGTGCCGAGATCGAGCACACGCATTCCGGGTTCGACACCGCAGAGTGTGAGAATCAGACGTACCTTCGGAGGCAGCGATTTAATTTCCATAGAGTCCCACCGGGGTGCAATCTTGTCGAAAAATGCAATTTCGTCGGCAGTCATGAGCGAAGTATAAGTTATGTAGATTATAATTTCAGGGCAAAATTACTGAAAATTTCTGATATTTTAAAAAGTTTTTGTAATTTTGCGGCATCAAACAAAACGCATACAAAATCTAAACGAACATACAACATGAAACATCCGCTTCTGGTTCTGTCAGTTATTGCTGTCGGTGCCGCCTCATTATCCGCTACACCACTTGATGAAGATACCCTGCATCTGAAAGAAGTCCTTGTCACCGCCCCGGCAAAGACCAACGTAATGTTGACTCCGCTGGATGTTTCCGTGGTCACTTCCACCGTAATTGAAAAATCGACGGAATCTTCACTTATGCCTGTAATACAGCATAATGTTCCAGGCGTCTTCGTCACAGAGCGCGGGTTCGCCGGCTACGGCGTGTCGAACGGCGCGGCCGGTTCGATGAGCATCCGCGGAGTGGGCGACAATAACCGTGTGCTGTTTCTCATTGACGGGCAGCCGCAGTGGGCAGGACTGTTCGGCCACTCCCTGCCGGACATATATGTGTCTAACGGCGTAGAGCGCGTCGAGGTGGTCAAAGGCCCGTCTTCGCTGCTTTACGGTTCCGGTGCTATGGCCGGGTCGGTCAATATCATCACCCGACATCACACCGAGGATGGCGTTTCGGGACGCGCACGTGCTATGTTCGGGTCGTTCACCACACAGAAATTCGATGTCTCCACCGGCTTCAAGAAAGGCAAACTCTCAGGTGTGGCAGCCGGACAGGTCAACCGCTCGAACGGCAACCGCGAAGGTTCCGAGTTCTGGCTTGCCAACGAATATCTCCACATGCAATATTCGGCCTCGGGGCACTGGAATGTGGGTACGAATGTCGAGATGACCCAGACCAAATCCAACAATCCCGGCACCCTTCAGAGTCCGCTCCTCAGCATGTGGACCCGCATGGACCGCGGTATGGCGTCTGTGTTCGCCAACGACCGCTACGGCATAGCCAACGGTGGCGCGCAGGCATGGATCAGCTGGGGCAAACACCTCATCGACGACGGCTATGCGCCGGGCGGCACTCCCCGAAGCTACCTTTTCAATTCCACCGACTACAACATGGGTTTCACCGTGTTCCAGACCGTCAATCCATGGCAGATGGCCGACATCTCCGCCGGTATCGACTTCCAGCACTGGGGCGGACATTCATGGAACACCGACAAGGCCGACCCCTCGCAGCGCACATCCGATTTCCATCAGGGAGAGAACGAAGTGGCCGGTTATGTCATGATGCAGCAGGGCTTCTTCTCCGACCGACTGTCAGTCAACGCCGGTGTGCGTCTTCAGCACGGTTCGCAGTACGGCAACGTGTGGGTTCCCCAGGCAGGTGTCATCTATCATCCGGCAGCGGCGGCCGACATCAAGTTCTCCTACGGAAAAGGCTTCCGTTCGCCCAACCTCCGCGAGCTTTACATGTACGGCATGGCGAACTCCGATCTGCGTCCGGAATACATGTATAATTACGAACTCGCCTACAATCAGCATCTGCTTTCCGGACGGCTGATGCTCGGAGCCGCGCTTTACTTCATCGACGGTAAGGACCAGATACTCATGATACCTGTCGACGGACGCAACCGATGGATGAATGTCGGAAAATTCCATAATAAAGGTTTTGAGCTTCAGGGCGCATATACCATCAACAGCCTATGGAACATCCAGGCCAATTACGCCTATCTGCACACTGACAACAATTCGGTGATCGCTCCAAAAAACACGCTTAACGCCGAACTCAATTACACTCCGGGGCCGCTGTCGTTCACCCTTTCCAGCAACACCGTCTGGAGTCTTCAGAACGGTAATCCGACCGGCGCCACCGCATCCTATTCGCTTCTCAATCTGCGCGCTTCGTACACTATGGGCCTGCGCATGCCGCTGACCTATCTTGTTAAACTCGACAACATCACCAACCGTCATTACGATGTGATATACGGTCGCCCGATGCCGGGCATCACCATCATGGGCGGCGTGGAATTCAAGTTCTGACCAGATGTCCGGAATCCTGCGCCTGCGTCTTTCGGCACTCTATGCCCTTCAGTTCGCTGTATGGGGTTGTTATCTTTCATGCTTCGGACAGCTGTTAGGGGCGTCCGGGCTGGGTGCGAGCATCCAGTGGTTCTATGCTGCGGTGGGAATCGTGTCGCTCTTCACGCCGGTGCTTATGGGCTATGTGGCCGACCGTTTCATTGCATCGGTACGTCTGCTCGGGTTATGCCACCTTGGAGCGTCGGTCGTGATGACTGCTGCCTGGGTCTATGCCGCGAGTCGTCCGACAATGGATTTCGGAGCCTTTTTCCCTTTGTATCTTGGCTTCCTCGCGTTTTATATGCCTACAATGGCTCTGAGCAACACCACCGCGTTCGGCATCCTGAAGGCGAACGGGCTTCGCCCTGTCGATCATTTCCCCTCCATACGCATCTGGGGCACCATAGGCTTCGTGGCCGCGATGTGGTTTGTAAACAGCGCATATTTTTATGACGGCTCTTTCGGCTTTACGCTCGACGACAGTGTCCCGGCCGCCCGATTCCGTTTCCAATACACCTCCATGCAGCTGCTCTCCGCGGCGGTTTTCGGGCTGCTTACAGCCATATATACTCTCACCTTGCCGCGAGTTGAGCCGACGGCCCCCAAACGCGGCCCGGGGCTGCCCATACTGCGGTCATTCGCTCTTTTCCGCGACCCGCAGGTCCGGAATTTCTTGATCTTCGCGGTTTTCGCCGGTGTGTGTCTCCAAATATCCAACGGCTATGCAATTCCGTATATAAACCATTTCATGGCTGACGCGCGCTATGCCGGCTCGTTCGCCGCCGGGAACGCCACCATGCTTTTCTCGCTTTCGAATATATCCGAGGCCTTATGCGTGCTGCTTGTAGGTGTGAGTCTTAAACGGTTCGGAGTGAAGTGGGTGATCGCATTGGCTCTTCTGGCGTGGAGTCTGCGGTTTCTGTTGCTCGGCGCGGGAAACCCCGGAGACGGGCTATGGCTCCTTGTCGGCTCCATGCTTGTCTACGGCATCGGATTCAATTTCTTCAATATCGCCGGAAACATTTACATGGACAGCGTGAGCGACTCCACCAACCGCGGGTTCGGTCAGGGGCTTCTGATGATGATGAGCAACGGTATCGGTGCGTCGTGCGGTATGATAGCCGCCGGGGCTGTGGTAAACCACTATTGCCGTTGGCAACCCGTGTCGACTCCCGGAGGCACGGTAATGCCCCTTTTCATGGGCGACTGGACCGCCCCATGGCTTATCTTCGCGGCATACGCACTCGCCGTAACAGTCCTGATATGCCTGTTCCTGCGCAATTCCAAGACATGAAAATAAATAAGGGCAATCAAGACCCCGTTCCCCGGAATTAACAAATGTCGGGGAACCGGGTCTAAGATTTTTTTGACAGATCTTCGGGGAGGACATCATCGAGTGTGAGTTGCAGACGAGTCATCTCGGCGAAGAATTCCGGGGCTTTCGTCTTGATGAACTCCATCCGTTGCAGATGCAGGGCGCGCTCGCGGGCGTCTTCGGTCAGAAAATATCCCATGCCGCGGCGTACTTCCATGATGCCGTCGGCCTGCAGGCTCTCATACGCGCGCAGGACCGTGTGCGCGTTTACCGACATCTGTGCGCCGAGGTCGCGCATGGACGGCACGCGGGCACCGTTTTTCCATTCGCCTTCAAGAATCCGCGCGCACACATAGTCGGCTATCTGACGATAGATGGGGCGTTCGGCGTGAAACTCCATCATATCTGTGACCTCTTGATTTTATTGTAAAAAACAGGGATCGATATGGCGAACACCACTGCGCCGAGGGTTGCCATTCCGTAGAGGACAAGCCGTATCATAGTTGTGACGAAAGACAATCCGGCTTTAAAACCCTCCTCGTAAGGGGCGTCTCCCATGCTTATGAGGTCTGCTTTGGTCAACTCGGTTATCGCAATCACTATACCGAAAATCATGCAGACCACTCCGAGTGCGACCATTCCGATCACAAGACCTGCAATGGTGGACATCACCGGACTTCTGCGAGCTATCAGCGCAGCATAGAGTCCGAAAGCCATAGGTGTGATATTTCCCAATATTCCGCAAAGCATGTACGTGAACGACCGATAGTTGACCGAGTCAAGAAATCCTGTCAACTCCGGCTCGCCTTTTGCATACATCTTGTTCAATATTCTGAGCAGGTCGGATGGTACGCCAAAAGCAGCTCCGATGCTTTCGTATATTTCCCACAGCAACGAAAGCCCGACGGGTGCGACTATGAAGCAGAAAAGGACAGGTACGGCGGTGCGCTCCGCGGCTGTGGCGGGGATCTGAAGCTCAAGCGCGCGTTCGCGTCCGAGCGCGAAAACGAACGGCGCACCGAAGACGATATAGCTCACTACCGATGAAAACAAGGGGTAGCCGAAAGTCGTTCTGTAACAGTAATCTGCAACGAGTCCGAGATAGGTTATCAGAAGCGCGCCCCCCGCGATAATCCACATGCGCAGCATGCGAGGATGATAAAAGCTCCATAGCGATGTGAAACGTGAAAAATCAAAACTCATGGCTGCGGGGATTATAGCGGTTTATAAAATCTGCGAGAGAGTGGCCTGCGGCTGATGTGAGGGCCGAGAAAAGCAGCGGAAAGTCAATCTCGGTGTCCAGCCCGTCCTCATTGGCAATAACGGCATGGAACAGTCCGCCGAAGGGTTCCTGATAAGCCGCGCCCTGAACAGGTGACGGCGAGGTTACGAAAGCTATGCGTTCCAGCAGGTCGGGAATGGAAATCGACAGACTGAGCCGCCCCTTGTCGAGATAAAGCAGATGGGTGAACATGCTGCTGAGCTCATGGATGTTGTGGGTGGCTATTACAAGGGTCGAATCGTCAGACACGCAGCGGTTGATCATTCGCATGAAGATCTTTTTGGAGTCTATGTCCATGCCGTTTGCCGGCTCGTCGAGCAGCAGATACTTCACTCCCAGACTCAGCGCGTAGGCCAACAGCGACTTGCGGCGCATGCCGAGGCTAAGCGAATCCAGTTTCTCAGTGCCTGTGAGTCCGAAGTCGGTCAGATTAGCTCTCAGAAGTTCCGGATTGAAGGACGGATAGAAGCATGCGTGCCGTTTTTCAAGTTCGGCGATGGTAGGCATCGGCGATTTGAGGTCGTCAGGCATGTAGAAAATCTGTTTCATGTCCTCCGGACGTCGTAAGGTGATATCCCGGCCGTCGAGTTTTACTTCGC
The DNA here is from genome assembly GCA_947175575.1 of uncultured Bacteroidales bacterium. Lineage (GTDB taxonomy): Bacteria > Bacteroidota > Bacteroidia > Bacteroidales > Muribaculaceae > CAG-873. The sequence goes on from CAMWNG010000006.1 coordinate 25,036, forward strand.
CTTCAGTAGCGAAAAGTAAAGTTGACAGCAGTCGCAACAGGGTGGTCTTTCCGGCACCGTTGCTGCCGATAAGCAGATATGTTCCCGGACCAATCTCGGTATTGGCATCGGTAATGGCCTGCACTCCGCCCTTGTATTTATAACTAACGTGGTCAAGAGTCAGCATAATCAGAGCAGAATGAGAATTAGAAGCAGGGGTAAGATGGCTGCAAGAAGTTCTTTCATATCCTTGTAGGTGTTATAGAATTCGGGTGTGCTACATCACTAACACACTGCAAAGGTATGAAGAAATATCGGATTACCAAAATAAATCCGAAAAAAAGTTCCGGACGCCGGAAATTTAAGACCCCGTTCCATAATATTTGTTAAGGCTGGGTAACGGGGTCTAAGCGTGTTTCCCGGTGAATTGTCTTGAGATGGCGAATTCATACTGCATGGCGTTGGCTATGTGCACCCAGAAATCCTCCTCGGAGGCATGACGTATGGGTCCGTCGTGCAGTGAGGCGATCTGCCAGTAGTCCACGATGGCCCGCGCCGCGCGGTCGAAGGTCTCGCGGTCTATTTTGTATTGCAGGCAGAAACGTCGAGAGCATGCCTTGGTGAAGGCCTGCAGGTATTCGAGTTCCTGTGCTGGCGGTTCGGGGATTGCGGTGGCAGGCGCGGGAAGGGCTTCGGATGGCTTGGAGTTATCCGGGGAGTCGGCTTTTTCGGCGTCGATGAGGTCGAGGATTATGCCGAGGTAGGGGAGTAGCTTTTCGGGGATCGGGGTGCCGTGGAGCAGGAAGGCGATGAGCGCACCGTAGAGACGCGGGCGCATGCGTTCGGGGAAGCGTTCGATGTGGTTGATCCAGAGGGGCTGAAGGGTAAGAGTGGAGTTTGTCATAATTTTTTAGATTTTGGATTTTTATTAGTTTGTTTTGGAATTCCGGTGCAAAGATAATACACGGGATGAGGGCGTGGACGACAATCGGTCCGATTGTGCGATTTTTTTCGGTGGCGTAGAATTTGGTGATGGATTGCTGTTCTTTGGAAAAAAATGCGTAACTTTGCGTGGTCTTTCAATATAAGGCCGGCTCACGATTAAAACCAATCAATCGCATGCGAGAAACCAAGCGCGCCACCCTGATACTGGAGGATGGCACCCGATTCGAAGGCCGATCGTTCGGCTACGAGGCTCCTACGGCCGGAGAAGTTGTGTTCAATACAGCCATGACCGGTTATCCCGAAAGCCTCACTGACCCGTCCTACGAGGGTCAGATTCTTGTCACCACATTTCCTCTTTTAGGTAATTACGGCGTTCCGCCCGAAGGCGGGTCTCCCGACCTCAGCGAGCATTATGAAAGCTCGCGCATACACTGCAAGGCCATCATCGCCCAGGATTATGCCTGGGATCATTCCCATTGGCTTGCAGACCGCAATCTGGCCGACTGGCTCAAATCAGAAAAAATCCCCGGCATCTACGGCATTGACACACGCGCGCTGACAAAGCATCTGCGTGAGAGCGGCTCGATGTTGGGGAAAATTGTATTCGAAGGCGACAATCCCGACGATACTCCCTGGTATGACCCAAACAAGGAGAACCTCATAGCTTTGACGTCCTGTACCGAAGTGAAGGAATACGGGCCCGAGGATGGCCCGCGCGTGGTGCTGGTGGACTGCGGAATAAAGCATAACATCATCCGCTGTCTGGTGAGTCGCGGAGTGCATGTGATCCGTGTGCCGTGGGACTATGATTTCAACGGTCTCGACTATGACGGGCTGTTCATCTCGAATGGTCCGGGCAATCCGGATTTTGCAGAAAAGACCGTCGAAAACATCCGTCGGGCTATGGAATCGGGCAAACCCATCTGCGGCATCTGCATGGGCAACCAGCTGTTGGCCAAAGCCGCGGGGGCGAAAACCTACAAGCTCAAATACGGTCATCGCAGCCATAATCAGCCGGTGCGCAGGGCGCACACAAACCAGTGCTACATCACCTCGCAAAATCACGGATTCGCGGTGGACTCGGACACACTGCCCGCTGATTGGGAACCTTTGTTCATCAACATGAACGACGGCACCAACGAGGGCATCCGCCACATGAGCAAACCCTGGTTCTCGGCACAATTCCATCCCGAGGCGTCGAGCGGTCCGCGCGACACGGAATTCTTTTTCGATGAGTTTATCAGCTATCTCAAGAAATAACCCCGCTTCACACATATTTTATATGAACAAAGACGAATCAATCAAGAAGGTATTGCTGCTGGGAAGCGGTGCGTTGAAAATAGGCGAGGCCGGCGAGTTCGACTACTCCGGCGCCCAGGCCCTCAAGGCCATGAAGGAGGAGGGAATCACGACGGTGCTCATCAATCCGAACATCGCTACAGTGCAGACCTCCGAAGGCTTCGCCGACAAGATTTACTTCCTGCCTGTCACTCCGGAATTCGTGGAACGTGTGATAGACAAAGAGCGCCCCGACGGCATTCTGCTCGCATTCGGCGGACAGACAGCGCTCAACTGCGGGGTGGAACTATACCGCAGCGGTGTGCTGGAGCGTTACGGTGTGAAAGTGCTCGGCACTCCGGTGCGTGCGATTATCGACACGGAGGACCGCGAACTGTTCGTAGAAAAACTTGATCAGATAGATGTCAAGACCATCAAGAGCCGCGCCGCATCCGATGTGGAGACATCGCTCGAGATAGCATCAGAACTCGGTTATCCGGTGATTGTCCGAGCTGCATACGCTCTGGGCGGTCTGGGCAGCGGATTCTGCGAGAATCCGGACGAACTGCGCGCACTGGTCGAGAAAGCCCTCGCCTTCTCGCCTCAGGTACTTATCGAAAAATCGCTTAAAGGTTGGAAAGAAGTGGAATACGAAGTGGTGCGCGACCGATTCGACAACTGTATCACGGTCTGCAACATGGAAAACTTCGATCCGCTGGGAATCCACACAGGTGAGTCGATAGTTGTGGCTCCGTCGCAGACTCTCAGCAATGACGACTATCATAAGCTGCGTTCGCTGGCTATCAAGATTATACGCCATATCGGCATCGTGGGTGAATGTAATGTGCAGTATGCCTACGATCCGGCTTCGATGGACTACCGCGTCATCGAAGTCAACGCCCGTCTGAGCCGCTCGTCGGCCCTGGCCTCGAAGGCCACAGGCTATCCGCTGGCCTTCGTGGCGGCCAAATTAGGTCTGGGATATGGCCTGTTCGATCTTAAAAACTCTGTCACACAGTCTACTTCGGCGTTCTTTGAACCCGCGCTCGATTACGTGGTGGTAAAGCTTCCCCGCTGGGACCTCGGAAAATTCCACGGAGTAAACCGCGAGATCGGTTCGTCGATGAAATCCGTGGGTGAAGTGATGTCGATAGGGCGCACGTTCGAAGAGGCCTTTCAGAAGGGTCTGCGCATGATAGGGCAGGGTATGCACGGCTTTGTGGACAACAAAGAAATCAAGATAGACGATCTTGACCACGCGCTCAAGTCGCCGACCGACAAACGAGTTTTCGCGCTCGCAGAGGCATTCTCGCGCGGCTATTCGGTGGATCGGATACATGAACTGACCAAGATAGACAGATGGTTCCTTTATAAACTCCGCAATATTGTGGAAACGGCTGCCGAGCTCGGCAACTATGATAAAGTGGCAGATGTTCCCGCCGATCTGTTGCGCCAGGCCAAACAGCAGGGATTCAGCGATTTCCAGGTGGCTCGCTCCGTGCTCAAGGAGGCGATGACCGATTCGCAGTCGGCTCTGATGTCGGTACGCGCACGTCGCAAGGAGCTGGGAATCACCCCGGTAGTGAAGCAGATAGACACATTGGCGGCCGAATATCCCGCTATGACCAACTATCTTTATCTGACCTACAACGGCACAGAAAACGATGTGGATTATCTCGGCGACCACCGCAGCGTCGTGGTGCTCGGTTCGGGCGCTTACCGTATCGGTTCGTCAGTTGAATTCGACTGGTGCTCCGTGAACGCCCTCATGACCGTGAAGAAAGAAGGATGGCGCTCGGTGATGATAAACTATAATCCCGAAACCGTATCGACCGACTACGATGCGTGCGACCGTCTCTATTTCGACGAACTCACATTCGAGCGCGTTATGGATATTCTGGAACTTGAGAATCCCCATGGTGTCATACTGAGCGTCGGGGGACAGATCCCGAATAATCTCGCTACCCGTCTGGCCGATCAGGATGTCAACATTCTGGGCACATCGGCGGCTTCGATCGACAACGCCGAAGACCGTCACAAATTCTCCGCCATGCTCGACCGTCTGGGCATCGACCAACCCCGCTGGCGCGAGCTTTCCTCGATGGACGACATCAAGGAATTTGTCGAGGAGGTGGGATTTCCGGTGTTGGTGCGTCCGTCGTATGTGCTGTCGGGAGCGGCCATGAATGTGTGCTCCAATCCCGACGAACTTGTACGTTTCCTCAAGTTGGCCGCGAATGTCAGCAAGCAGCATCCGGTGGTGGTGACCGAATTCATACAGGATGCCAAGGAGATTGAAATGGACGCAGTGGCCCGCGAAGGCGAGATCAAGGCCTATGCGATCTCTGAACACATCGAATATGCCGGCGTGCACTCAGGCGACGCCACCATCCAGTTCCCGCCGCAGAAACTGTATGTGGAAACCATGCGCCGCATCAAGAAAGTGGGCGCCCGCATTGCACGCGCACTTAATATTTCCGGTCCGTTCAACATTCAGTTCCTCGCCAAGGATAACGATATCAAGGTGATAGAATGTAATCTTCGTGCATCGCGTTCGTTCCCGTTCGTGTCGAAGGTGCTCAAGATCAACTTTATCGACCTCGCCACACGCATCATGCTCGGCGAGGATGTGGAAAAGCCGGCCAAGAGCGCGTTCGACTTGGATTATGTGGGCATCAAGGCGTCGCAGTTCTCGTTCTCGCGTCTGCAGGGAGCAGACCCTGTGCTGGGCGTCGACATGGCCTCGACCGGCGAGGTGGGAACCCTCGGCGAGATGACATCCGAAGCAGTGCTGAAGTCGCTGTTGTCAGTAGGCCAGCGAATCCCGCAGAAAGGCGTGATGCTCAGCTGCGGCAATGCCAAGCATAAAGCCGCCATGCTCGAGGCGGCCCGGCGGCTTGACAGCCGCGGGTTCAGGCTTTACGCAACATCAGGAACACACCGCTTCCTGGCAGAAAACGGGGTGAAATCCACCGAGATTTTCAAACCGTCAGAGCCCGACCGTCATCCGCAGGCTCTCGATATCCTGCACAAGCATGATGTAGACCTGGTGGTCAACATCCCCCGAGACCTCTCGTCCGACGAAATCAGCAACGGCTATCGCATACGTCGCGCGGCCATCGATCTCAACATCCCGCTGCTCACCAACGCCCGCCTGGCGTCGGCGTTCATCAGAGCGTTCACTACGATGGGTCCGGACACTGTGGAAATCAAGAGCTGGGACGAATATTGATCAGCTTCGGAGCGAATGAAAAGATAAAAACTGCGACTGCAAATTTTATTGAAAAAACTTTGCGCTCTCATACGTTTTTACTAACTTTGCAAAGTTTTTCACCAATCATAGACCGCTATGGGTAAGTTTACGGCTTATAAGCTGCCTCTGAAATCGCTTGGCGTGGGAACGCACGAGTTTGATTATAAGCTCGATAAGCAGTTTTTCGCCAATATGGAGTACGCTGATGTCCGCGACGCGGATATCGACGTTCACCTTATTGTAGACTATCATAACGATATCTATCATCTGGACTTCACGCTCACCGGCATGGTAACTCTGCTGTGTGACCGTTGTCTTGATGACCTGGTGCTTCCCATCGACACCACATATTCTATAAATGTGGAATACGGCGATGACTACAACGATGATTCCGACGACCTGATGATCATCCCCGAGTCGGATAATTATCTGAATGTAGCCTATATGCTCTACGACACAGTGGTGCTGGTGATTCCCATCAAGCATGTCCATCCGCTGGGAAAATGCAACCGAGCCATGAGCGCGCTACTGAAGAAACACCGCGCGCAGGGTGAGGATGCCGAACTGGAGGAAGAACTGATGGAAGGCATCGAGGATGCCACACCAGATCCGCGCTGGGACGCCCTTAAGGGATTGGGATCGGACGCCGGGAGCGACCCTTCAGCCGAATAATCCCGGACAGAGACAAAAACGCTTCTCCAAGGCCGCCCGGCCCGCGGCCATACAATATTAAATAAAAAATAAAAAACATCAATAAGCATCATGGCACATCCTAAACGCAAACAATCAAAGACCCGCACCGCTAAACGTCGTACCCACGATAAAGCCGTAGAGCCCACACTGGCCCTCTGCCCCAACTGCGGCGCCTGGCACATCTACCACACCGTTTGTGGCGAATGTGGATACTACCGTGGCAAGCAGGCCATCGTGATGGACAACGCACTCTGATAGTATCGCGTAGCGGATCATGCGGCATCCGCCCGGGATTCCGCACTCATCAATTTCCATTACACGTTATTCTGAAAAATCTCCTTTGGCTATCCCGCTTCCGGCATCCTCGTGAGGGATTCCGCGAGCCGGAAGTTTCAAAGGGGGATTTTTCGCAATTTACACACAGATGTCAGGCTCCGAACGAAAGGCCGCGGCATGACTACCTATTAATAACAAACATCAAAATTCCCCATAACCATGCTCAGCGCACGCATCTCCGCCATCGCATCTTACGTACCCGATGACATCCTCGACAATGAAATGTTGTCGCAGATGGTAGACACCAACGACGAGTGGATCACAACCCGTGTAGGCATCAAGGAACGCCGCATTCTCCGCAAGGACGGCGCCGGCTCGTCTTACCTCGGCATCAAGGCCGTGGAAAAAATGCTTGCAGAATACAACATAGATCCCTGTGAAGTGGATCTGCTCATCTGCGCCACATCGAATCCTGATTACCGTTTCCCCAGCACGGGCTCTGTGATAGCTCACGGCACCGGCCTCAAGAACGCCTATGCCTACGACATCCAGGCCGCCTGCGCCGGATTCATCGTAGCCCTTCAGGACGCCAACGCCTACGTACGCTCCGGTATTTATAAGAAAGTGGTGGTTGTATGTGCCGAAAAGATGTCCTCGATGGTCAATTATCAGGACCGCGCAACCTGTCCCTTGTTCGGTGACGGTGCGGCATGTGTGCTCGTGACACCTACCGAGGAAGAGGGTGTTGGCGTTATCGACGCCGTGTTCCATGTGGATGGCCGCGGTCGCGAATATCTGCTGATGGAAGCCGGCGGCTCTGTGCTCCCCACCTCGCAGGAAACACTTGACGCAGGCAAACATTTCCTCTATCAGGAGGGTCGCAATGTGTACAAGAATGCGGTGACCGACATGCTCACCAGCACACAGGACGTTATGAAACGCAATAACCTGGGCGCAGACGACGTGGACTATCTCATCCCTCACCAGGCGAATCTGCGAATCATCGAGGCCGTGGCCGACCGTGCCAAGTTCCCCATGGAAAAGGTTCTGGTGAACATCCAGCATTACGGCAACACCTCCGCGGCGTCAATCCCCCTGTGTCTTGACGAATACAAGAACAAACTCAAAAAGGGTGACCGTCTGGTGCTCACCGCTTTCGGAGCAGGCTTCACATGGGGTGCGATGTACCTTGTTTGGGACATGTAATTCACGCGCACCTCAAGATTTCAATCTTCCGACCTCTTTCCCCCACCGGATGCCCCGCGGCCCTAAGCCGGGGACGGCTCCGGCGGGGATTGTTTTTCAGACGCGGGTCTAACTTTTGGCTCCCTCCGGTTGTTATAAAGCTATAATGACTAAAAACTACTAATATGGAACACACACATAAAGCAGGATTTGTAAACATCGTAGGTAACCCCAATGTAGGCAAATCGACACTGATGAACGACCTCGTAGGCGAACGCGTGAGCATCATAACCAACAAGGCTCAGACTACGCGCCATCGCATTATGGGAATAGTGAACACACCGGAATATCAGATCGTTTTCTCCGATACTCCCGGCGTTCTCTCTCCCAAATACAAATTACAGGAAAGCATGCTGAGCTATTCGGAGGGCGCGCTGACCGACGCCGATGTGCTGCTTTATGTGACCGATGTGGTGGAGGATCCTACCAAAAACGCCGACTTTCTGGCCCGTGTGGCAGCCGAGAAGGTGCCAGTGTTACTTGTGATAAACAAGATCGACCTGCTCAAGAATCAGGAAGATCTTGAAAAGATCGTTACACGCTGGCAGGAAATGCTCCCGAACGCCGAAATTTTCCCCGCTTCGGCTAAAGAAGGTTTCAATGTGGGCAATCTGATGAACCGTATCGTGGAACTCCTTCCCGAGGGCGAACCTTATTTCGGAAAGGACGCGCTGACAGACAAACCGGCACGCTTCTTCGTCACCGAGATCATCCGTGAGAAGATCCTGACTAATTATGACAAGGAAGTGCCATACTCTTCGGAAGTGATCGTGGAAAAATTCGAAGAGAAAGAAAATTCGATACACATCATGGCCGTGATCTATGTGGAGCGCGATTCGCAGAAGGGCATCCTGATAGGCAAGGGCGGCGAGAAACTCAAAAAGGTGGGTATCGAAGCCCGAAAGGATATCGAAAAATTCTTTGACAAGAGCGTCTATCTGGAACTGTTCGTGAAAGTAGAGCCCAACTGGCGCAACCGTGAAAACAAACTGCGCTCTTTCGGGTACATTGAATAACAGACACATTTTACAAACAGAGAATATAATTATGTTAACAGCAATTGTAGGCCGGCCGAATGTGGGAAAATCGACCCTGTTCAACCGCCTGACCGAAACACGCAAGGCTATCGTGGACCCGACGGCGGGCACGACACGCGACCGTCAGTACGGCAAGGTGGAATGGAACGGAACGGAGTTCTCCATTGTGGATACCGGCGGCTGGGTGGTCAATTCCGAGGACGTGTTCGAATCGGAAATCAACCGCCAAGTCGAGCTTGCCATAGAGCAGGCGGATGTGATTCTTTTTGTGGTGGACGCCATGAACGGCACCACCGATCTTGACGACCATGTGGCCGAAATTCTCCGCAAGAGCCGCAAGCCCGTGGTTCTCGTGGCCAATAAGGTTGATTCGAACGACTGGTTGTATAACGTGCCCGAGTTCTACTCGCTTGGTCTGGGCGATCCGTTCCCGGTGTCGGCTGTAAACGGCTACGGTACCGGTGATCTGCTTGACCAGATAGTCAAGGATCTGCCCCAGGATAAGGATGAGAAGGCTGAGGAACTGGCCGAAATCCCCAAATTCGCTATCGTAGGCCGACCGAATGCAGGCAAATCCTCCTTGATAAACGCATTTATCGGCGAGGATCGCCATATCGTGACCGATATAGCCGGCACGACGCGCGATTCGATCTATACCCGCTACGACAAATTCGGATTTGACTTCTATCTTGTTGATACCGCCGGTATCCGTAAGAAGAACAAGGTGAACGAGGATATCGAATATTATTCAGTGATCCGTTCGATACGCGCGATTGAAGCATCGGATGTGTGCATTCTGATGATCGACGCCACACGCGGCATCGAAACTCAGGATGTGAATATCTTCTCGCTCATCCAGCGCAACAAGAAGGGGCTGGTTGTTGTGGTGAACAAGTGGGATCTTGTGGAAAACAAGTCTCAGGCAGCCATCAAGACATTCGAGAACGCCATCCGTGAGCGTTTCGCACCGTTTGTCGATTTTCCCATCATCTTTGCGTCGGCCCTCACCAAGCAGCGCATATACAAGGTGCTTGAAACAGCCGTGGAGGTCTATAAAAACCGTCAGCGGACGATTTCCACATCGGAACTCAACCGGGTTCTTCCGGAAGATATCGCCGCGTATCCGCCACCATCCAACAAGGGCAAGTACATCAAGATAAAATATATCACCATGCTGAAAGGCGCGCAGGTGCCTACGTTCATCTTCTTCTGCAACCTGCCGCAATGGATCAAGGAGCCATATCGCCGCTATCTCGAAAACAAGATACGCGAGCACTGGGACTTCTACGGAACACCAATCCAACTCTTCTTCCGAGACAAATCCTGAAACAAAACGCGCGACCGTCAGGCCGCGCGTTTTGTTTCATAGTCGTTCAGCGATAAGAATGGGGATGCGTCACACGGACACATCCCCATTCTTATGAAGTATGTTACGGATTTTATTTCACGTCGGGATCAACACCCCACTGCTGGCGGGCCAGACGGCGGTAGTTGTTGTAGCGCCACATTGCGTTGGCCTTGGCTGCGGCGAAAAGTTCTGCGGCTTCAGCGGGGTACTGCTTGAGAACCGAAGAGTAGCGTACTTCGCCCTTGAGGAAGTCTTCGAATTTGTCCCAGTCGGGTTCTTTGGAGTCAAGGGTGAATGGGTTCTCGTTGTTGAGCTCGTTGGCGGGGTTGTAGCGCCAGAGCTGCCAGTAGCCACATTCGACAGCGCGAGCTTCTTCGGCCTGGCTGTGACCCATGCCTGCGCGGAGGCCGTGGTTGATACAGGGCGAGTAAGCGATGATGAGCGAAGGACCGTCGTAAGCTTCAGCTTCACGGATGGCTTTGAGGGTCTGTGCGTTGTCGGCACCCATTGCAACCTGAGCCACATAAACGTATCCGTAGGTGGAGGCGATAAGGCCGAGATCCTTTTTGCGGATGCGTTTGCCGGCAGCGGCGAATTTGGCGATAGCACCCACGGGGGTAGCTTTTGAAGCCTGGCCGCCGGTGTTGGAGTAAACTTCGGTGTCGAGAACGATCACGTTCACGTTTTCGCCCGAAGCGAGCACGTGGTCAAGACCGCCGAAACCTATGTCGTATGCAGCACCGTCGCCGGCGATGATCCACTGGCTGCGGGCGGCGATGAATCCCTTGAGCTCAAGGAGAGCCTTGCAGGTGTCGCAGCCGCATGCTTCGCAGAGAGGCACGAGTTTGTCGGCAACTTCGCGTGTGGAGGCGGCGTTGTCGCGGTTGTCGAGCCACTGCTGTGCGAGAGCCTTGATTTCATCGGAGCACTTGTCGCAGGTGGTGAGCTGTGTCATCAGTTCGGCGACGCGGGCGCGCATCTTGCCGGATGCGATCTTCATGCCGAGGCCGAATTCAGCGAAGTCCTCGAAGAGCGAGTTGGCCCATGCGGGACCGTGTCCGTTCTCATCCTTGCAGTAAGGGGTAGAGGGCACAGAGCCGGAGTAGATTGACGAGCAACCGGTGGCGTTTGCTACCATCTGATGGTCACCGAAGAGCTGAGTGATGAGTTTGACGTAGGGAGTTTCGCCGCAGCCGGAGCAAGCACCTGAGAATTCGAAGAGCGGAGTAGCGAACTGCGAATTCTTGACGTTGGCCTGAACGTCGACGAGCGATGCCTTGGATTTGACGTTAGCCACGCAGTAGTCCCATTCGGCCTGAGCGGCGAGCTGGGTTTCGAGGGGCTTCATCTCCAGAGCTTTCACGCCCTTCTTGCCGGGGCAGACGTCAACGCAGTTGGAGCATCCGAGACAGTCGAGAACGTCGACAGACTGGATGAAGCGCATGCCGGCGAAAGTCTTGCCGATGGCGGGCAGAGTGTCGGCCTCGCCGAACGGTGCGCCGGCCATTTCCTGTGCGTCGAGCACGAAGGGGCGGATGGCGGCGTGAGGGCAGACATAGGCGCACTTGTTGCACTGGATACAGTTTTCTTCGAGCCATTCGGGAACGAAAGCTGCGACGCCGCGCTTTTCGTAGCGAGCGGTGCCCTGCTGCCATGTGCCGTCGGAGAAGTCGACGAACTGTTTCACGGTGAGGAGTGTGCCGTCCTGAGCATTGATGGGACGTACGATTTCGTTGATGAAGGCGGGGTCGTTGTTCTCAGCCTTGGGATCATCGGGGAGCTGAGCCCATGCGGGATCGACAGCGAGGGTGTGGTATTCACCGCCGCGATCAACGGCCGCATAGTTCTTGTCGACCACATCCTGACCCTTCTTGCCGTAGCTCTTGACGATGAATTTCTTCATCTGCTCGATGGCGAGGTCAACGGGAATCACTTCGGTGATGCGGAAGAACGCAGACTGGAGGATGGTGTTGGTGCGGTTTCCGAGACCGATTTCCTGAGCGATCTTGGTTGCGTTGATGTAATAGACAGTGATGTTGTGCTGTGCGAAATAGCGTTTTACGCGGTTGGGGAGGTTGGCTGCGAGTTCGTCACCTTCCCAGATTGTGTTGAGGAGGAATGTGCCGCCGTCGCGCAGGCCGCGTGTCACGTCGTACATGTGCAGGTAAGCCTGAACGTGACAAGCCACGAAGTTAGGGGTGTTCACCAGATAAGTGGAGCGGATGGGCTCGTCGCCGAAACGGAGGTGGGAGCAGGTGAAGCCGCCTGATTTCTTGGAGTCGTATTCAAAGTAAGCCTGACAGTATTTGTCAGTGTTCTCACCGATAATTTTGACAGAGTTCTTGTTTGCGCCCACTGTGCCGTCGGCACCCAGTCCGTAGAACTTAGCCTCGTAGATGCTGTGTCCGCCGAGAGCCATTTCGGGACGCTGGGGAAGCGAAGTGAATGTAACGTCGTCGACGATACCCACGGTGAAGTGGTCTTTAGGCTGGGGCAGGGCGAGGTTTTCGTACACGCCGATAATCATCGAGGGAGTGGTGTCCTTCGAAGCCAGACCATAGCGGCCGCCTACGATGACGGGGGCGTCGGCCTTGCCGTAGAAAGCTTCCTTGACGTCGAGGTAGAGGGGTTCGCCGTTTGCACCGGGCTCTTTTGTGCGGTCAAGCACAGCGATGCGTTTCGCTGTGGCGGGGATGGCGGCCATGAGGTGCTTGACGGAGAAGGGACGGTAGAGGTGAACGCTCACCAGACCGACTTTCTCACCCTTGGCCATCATGTAGTCGATGGCTTCCTGAGCGGCCTGGGTCACGGAGCCCATGGCGATGATTACGCGGTCGGCATCTTCGGCGCCGTAGTAGTTGAAGAGGTGGTATTCACGGCCGGTGATTTCGGAAATTTTGGCCATGTATTCCTCGACGATCTCGGGCACGGCATCGTACACTTTATTGCAGGATTCGCGGTGCTGGAAGAAAACGTCTGCATTTTCGGCCATGCCGCGGGCAACGGGAGCGTCGGGTGTGAGTGCGCGCTGGCGGAAACGGGCCAGAGCGTCGCGGTCGAGCAGGGGAGCGAGGTCGTCCTGGTCGAGCATTTCGATTTTCTGAATTTCGTGAGAAGTGCGGAAACCGTCGAAGAAGTTGACGAAAGGCACAGAGCTCTTGATGGTGGAGAGGTGAGCCACGCCTGCGAGGTCCATTACTTCCTGAACAGAGCCTTCGGCAAGCATGGCGAATCCGGTCTGGCGTACGGACATCACGTCCTGATGGTCGCCGAAGATGGATAGCGCGTGCGAGGCCAAAGTACGGGCAGACACATGGAAAACGGTGGGCAACTGTTCGCCGGCGATCTTGTACATGTTGGGGATCATCAGCAGCAGGCCCTGAGATGCAGTGTAAGTAGTGGTGAGCGCACCGGCCTGGAGCGAGCCGTGCACGGCACCGGCAGCGCCGCCTTCGCTCTGCATTTCCTGCACGAGTACAGTTTCACCGAAGATGTTTTTACGACCGGCGGCAGCCCATTCGTCCACATACTCGGCCATGGTCGAGGACGGGGTGATGGGATAGATAGCGGCCACTTCCGAGAACATATAGCTCACGTGGGCGGCCGCCTGGTTTCCGTCGCAGGTCAAGAATTTCTTGTCCTTACTCATAATATTATTTTGCTTAATTGGTTTTTTGAGTTAATCACCATGACGCCGTTTCCACATTAATATAATGCCGGGGAATAAGGCGCCAGAAGAAAATTCGCACAAAGGTAATGAAAAAATCCGCAATCACCAAAACAAACAGCCCCATCCGGAGCGCAAAATGTGCGAAAAGATATTAAAAGTATGCGGGCGGTAGCCGGCGTCTTCGCGTTCTTAGACCCCGTTCCTCAATATTAGTTAAGACCCGGTATATCCCAAGCCAAACGATAAGTTACAAAATGCCTTGTTCTTCAGTCACGTAGCTACGGCTACGCTCCTTCATCACAAGACAAAAATCACTCAGAGATATGCGACCCCGGCCTTAACAAGTATTGGGGAACGGTGTCTTAACAATTATTATGGATATCAGGCCGGAATATCGGACAATATCGGAAGTCATCTTACGTTATAAGTGTGTAAAGCTACGTATACATGCAATTATCATCATATCTCTCTCATCTCCGGCGTCGGGTGATCATAGTGCTTGCCGCCGTTTTCGTTTCTCTTACTGCCGGTGCGTTCTCGCCCGATTCTTATCCGCAGACATCACCCCTGGCCTCGGGCAAGTGGGTGAAGGTAGCTGTTTCGGAATCAGGCCTTTACCGCGTCGATGCCGCATCGCTGCGTTCCATGGGATTCAGCGACGCCTCCCGCGTGCGTGTCTACGGACAGGGCGGCGGACGCCTTTCGGATATATTGGATAAGCAGACGGCTCAAGACTATATGTTCGTCAATCATTCGGAAGCGCTTCCGGACGGATCGTTGGTGTTCTACGGTTATGGTCCCGAGCACTGGGAGGTGTCGACCGGCACCCGCTACCACAGCGAGATGAATCCGTATGCTTCAGAGGGCTACTATCTGCTTACCGAGGCAGGGGGGGCGGATGCCGATCTCCCCGCCCCGATGGCCTATGGGGAAGACAGCCGTAATCCCGTAGAGACAGCCTTCTGCCGCCTGCAGCACGAGAAGAACACGGTGCAGGCCACCGAGGTCGGCCCTCTGTTTCTGGGCGAGGACATGATGCGCACGCCGCAGCGCGACTTCGAGTTCCGGACTCCGGGACGTCTGCAGGGGTCGGACGTGTGGATCGAGACCCAGATAGCACATTTCCACACAGGAGCGCGGGCCAATCTCGAATTCTATATCAACGGCAATAAGGACATAGTGCAGAGCACGGACGTGGTGCCGGCCACCACAGTCAGCAATTATGTGTACGGATCCATGACCACTACGCGGCGCACCGTGCGTCCGGCCACTTTGGACAAGTTCACCGTCACGGTGAAATATATTCCGGAGGTGACTCCGAAGTGGGCTAACCTTGACTACGTGACAGTGAACTATACCCGTGAACTCAAACTTGAGGCAGGGGACAGTTTCATGTTCTGGAGCAATCAGCCGTCGCTCGGTCTGACCGCTCCGGCCGATGCCCGCGTGTGGTGTGTCGACCAGTATTCACCGGTGCGCAGCGTAGAGACGAGATATGCCGACGGCGTGCACGTGTTCCGTCCGTCGGACGGTGTGCTTCACGGCTATGTCGCCTGGACTCCGTCGTCTTCCTTCATGGTTCCGCGCGTCGTGGGTGATGTGGCCAATCAGGACCTTCATGCCCAGGTGATGGCGGAGCCGGCCGAGATGCTCATAATCACTCCCTCGCTCTACCGTGAGTCGGCCGAACGTATCGCCGCCCTTCACCGCGATGTGCAGGGCATGGCTGTGCGTGTCGTGGATTGCAAGGACATATATAACGAATATGGAGCGGGGAATCCGGATGTGAGCGTGCTGCGCCGCTATCTCAAGCATGTATATGATGTACAGGGTGCCGGAGAGACCCCTCTGCGATATGTGCTGCTTATGGGTCGCGCCACGATGGACGGCGCGGAGCGCCTGGCCGACACTTCGGCTCAGGGATATGTGCAGCTGCCGTGGTGGGTGGTGCGACAGGCACGTCTGTCCATGACGTCCAACGACGGCTTCGGCACCGACGATTTCATAGCGATGCTCGAGGATAACGCCGGATCCGATCTCGGACTGGATCACCTCTCGGTTGCTGTGGGTCGTATTCCGGTGCTTACGCCGGACGAGGGTCTCACCATAGCCGACAAGTTAACCGGTTATATGACTCAGGCAAAAAAGACAGGTTGGAAAAATCGTGTCGTGATTCTGGCCGACGACGAGGACCGCGGCGTGCATCTCCATCAGGCCGAGGAACTGATAAGATATCTCGAGGAAACCCCCGGCATGCAGCATCTGGTCGACAAGGTGTATATCGATGCGTACGAAAAGACCGGGGGTACCTATCCCGCCGCCCGTCAGGAAATGTTCCGCGCGCTGGACGAGGGCGCCGCGTGGTGGCTCTACACCGGCCATGCAAACAATCATTCATGGACCGGAGAGGCTATGCTCACCTATTCCGACATCAATTCCATGTATTTCCGTAATCTGCCGTTCGTGCTCGCGTCCACCTGCGACTTCCTGCGTTGGGACTGCGAGACCGTTTCCGGCGGCGAGATTATGTTCAAGGAGCGCTACGGCGGAGCCGTGGGCATGATCAGTGCCACCCGTCCCGTTTATATATCCGATAACGCATACTTCCTGAACGCTTTCGGGCGCGCGTGTGCCGCCCGTGATGAAAACGGATCTTTCGGTACGCCCGGCGATGTCTACCGCAACCTCAAGAACGACATCCGCGACATCAAAGGCAAGCGCGTGAGCAATGCCAACCGGCTGCGTTTCGTGTTCATGGGCGATCCGGCTGTGCCGATGGTGACGCCTGACAACATAGTGCGTGTGGAGACAATCGACGGAAAACCTGTCGACGGCAACGATCAGATAATCATCGGTGCCCTCGGACGCCCGGTGATCGAAGGTGTAGTTACCGACCCCGCCGGAAATGTCCTTACAGGATTCAACGGTGTTGTCACCGTGGACATTTTCGACGCCCTTCAGTCGGTAACGACACTTGCCCACGGCAACGGCATCGAGGACACGTTCGACCGTCACGGCGACCGTCTCTATTCCGGTTCGGCGCGTGTGACCGACGGTCACTTCTCACTTGTGGCAGCGATGCCCTCGCTGGTGGCCGACAACTTCCGTCCGGCCACGATGTCGCTCTATGCCTACGATCTCGGTTCATCTGCCGAGGCGGTTGGTCTTAACAAGGACTTCTATGTGTTCGGCTTCGACGAGCCGGAGACTCCCGACACCACAGTGCCTGTTATCGAATCGTTCGTCCTCAATCACGCAGGATTCACCTCGGGCGATCAGGTCAACTTCAACCCGATGGTGATAGCCCGCGTCAGCGATGACCTCGGCCTGAATCTTTCTACCGCCGGCGTAGGTCACAACATGACCCTCACGCTTGACGAACGCACCACATTCTCCGATGTGTCATCGTTCTTCATCCCGGATGCCAACGGCAATCCGTCCGGTGTGATCAACTACAGTCTGTCGGATCTCACCGAGGGGTATCATCAGTTGCGTCTGCGCGTGTTCGACACCTCGGGCAACATGTCCGAACAGACCATCGAGTTCTATGCCTGCGAGAATCTGTCGCCGCAGATATTCGATGTGTACACCGATGCCAGCCCGGCGCGCACAACGGCTAATTTTTACGTGAAGCATGACCGTCCTGAAAACATCACCGAAGTACTCGTCACAGTTTATAATCTGATGGGAACTCCCTTGTGGAGCGGCAGTGCCAAAGGTATGAGCGACGGCGACGTGTCGGCTCCTGTGACATGGAATCTCAATGACAATTCCGGCCGTCGGGTTCCTCGCGGAATCTATCTTTACCGTGCGTCGATCACCACTGACAACCAGACGTTTGAAACAGCGAGCCGGCGTATTGCCGTGGCGGCGGAATGAAACGGTTGATGAAATTTATAATGGCGGTGACAGTCGTCCTTATCGCGGGCGCCTGTCACCGCCTGCCGCATTTTGAAAATGACCCCGAAGGTAATTTTGACGCACTCTGGAGCATTCTTGATACACATTACTGCTACTTCCGTGAGAAAGGCATAGATTGGGATTCGGTGTATTCCGTTTACCGTCCGAAAGTTACACCCGAAACCGGAGCGATAGAACTGTTCACCATCTGTTCGGCCATGCTTGACGAACTGCGGGACGGTCATGTGAATCTCTCGACACCGTTCGCCACATCGTATTATAAGAAATGGTGGTCGGATTATCCACAGAACTATGATGCCAGACTTGTGGAACAATATTATCTGAACTTCGGGGGATTCTCACGCAACGGTCTGACCTATGCGATACTTCCCGACTCGGTGGGCTATATGCGGTACACGAGCTTCTCCTACACCCTTTCTGACCTTACTCTCGACTACGCACTCGCGCTTCTCAACCCGTGCAAGGGGCTGATCATTGATGTGCGCGACAACGGCGGAGGTGAACTCACCAATGTGGAGACCCTCGTGGCACGATTCATCGACCGACGTATCACGGCAGGTTATATCTCGCACAAGTCAGGTCCGGGGCATGGCGATTTCTCTGAACCGTATGAGTATTATTTCGATCCGGCGCCGGCACCCCGTATACACTGGGAGAAACCCGTAGCGATTCTGACGAACCGGAGCACGTTCAGTGCGGCGAATAATTTCGTAGCCGTAATGCATGCGTTGAGTGCCGTAAGGCTCATCGGCGACACTACCGGGGGAGGGTCCGGCATGCCGTTCAGTTCTGAGATTCCTTGTGGCTGGAGCGTGCGATTTTCCGGTTCGCCGGTCTATGAGTCCAATATGCTGGTCACTGAATTCGGAATCGCCCCCGATATACATGTGGATCTGGATCCGGAGAAAGCTCTTGACGGCATCGACACAATGCTTGACGCAGCTGTGGACGACATATTGCAGCGCGCGTCAGGGCAGAAACAAGATTGAGACACATATTGCTTTAAGAAAAAATGCAACAACCGCAGGGCTGTTGCATTTTTTTGTGCCCGAAAATTTGCAATCGTTGAAATAATGTTGTAAATTTGCAACGTAATAACAATGTGAAATATTCCTACCAGAAACTATGAAGAGAATAATTAACCAGCGAAACCGCGACTTTCTGCGCAAATGCCGCGAACGCATCACCTTGTTGAAGGCAGACGGTCGAGTGTCAACGATTGAAGATGTCGTGGATTATGTGTTGTTGCATCCGGCACCGCGCTATTATGCCGACAACTCAAGGATTTACAGGCGCGTAATAAGTTATATGAACGGTGAAAGGGCGAAACACGGCACCGTATGCGCCACCGAGGGATTCGAGGATCTGATGAGGGATCTCGCAAAGGCTTGTAAGCGTTTTCCGGAAGATTCAGTGCGCATAAATCTCATGAGACTCACGGCCGGCCTGTTCGGATCACCTCGTTTCTACATATCTCGCCACCGGGCTCTGATGCTCGCGCATCTCAATTTTTCCGAAATCATTGCATAATTACAACATTATTTTACCAATCCAAAATCTCTATGAAAATTTCCCACGATTCGATTCTGGAGGCTCTCTATGCCTCCACGGCTCTGGCCACTCTTACGCCCGAACATCGCGCGACTCTCCTTCACCCCGACCATGCTCCGGCCATCAAGGCTCTCGTCAAGGACGCGGTAGGAATAGTCATAGCCCGCTGCCCCAATCTGTCTCCGGCGGTCAACTTCCTTATAGACTCAGTTGAAATTGAGTTGCCGGCAGGCAGTCCGGCAGCAGCGATTGAATGTG
Organism: uncultured Bacteroidales bacterium; assembly: GCA_947175575.1. GTDB lineage: Bacteria > Bacteroidota > Bacteroidia > Bacteroidales > Muribaculaceae > CAG-873. The sequence continues at coordinate 44,490 of CAMWNG010000006.1, forward strand.
CGCTTCGTCCGGTTCTCGCCTCCATAATACTCTACATAGTGAGACTTTCTGCGGGCGAAAGCCCCGTTTTCCCCTCCGCCATTCTTGACTCTCTGAATCAGCTCGCGGCCCCGGCGGTCGGTTCCGGAGTCAGGATACGCCGGGTGTATTACTGATACGGGAGCAGAGGCGGAGGAAATGCGGTCAGATACGGTCGTTGAGGATTCTGTTTTCGAGCGCTGCGCGGTGGCGCGTGTAGTCTTTTGATGCGAGATACTGCTCGATGGATTCTATGTGGGCGAAGCGGTGAATGTCAGTACCAAGATATCGGACAAGTCCCGCATCGATAAGGCTCTCTGCGGCTTTCTTCTCGTTAGCGCCGTAATAGCCCGCGAGGCTCAGCATGTTTACCTGAAGCGCAAGTCCGGCATCGACGAGCTTGGCCAGATGGTCGCGGTGGCCGTGGTAGTAGGTGTATCGTTCCGGATGGGCCATTATGGGGGTCAGGCCTTTGACCTGGATGTCAAACACGAGTTTCTCGAGATTCCAGGGTTCCTGCATGAAGGAATTCTCGATTAACACGCGGTTGCCGGGAATTGTCAGCATACGGTTTTCTTCAAGGTTGCGGTACATCAGATCGTCGATGCGGTTCTCCGCCCAGTGATGAAGCTCGACATCCGTTCCGCGTGAAGCCACGGCTTCTTTGAGGCGGCTGAAAGGTTCGGCGATGGTTTCGGGAGTGTTCTCGAAAGTCGTCATGGTGATATGCGGCGACGCGAAGATGCGCTTGAATCCGAGCGCGGACATGCGTTCCACGAGTTCGGCTCCCGTCTCGAGGTCGGGGGCGCCGTCATCAATTCCCGGTATCACATGGCAGTGTATATCGGTGTTGAAGAACAAAGGCTGCGGGGACTGTGTGCGTCGTTTGAATATCGAGAACATATACGTTTGTGGGCGTCTTGGATTTAACGGCGCAAAATTACGAAATAATTTTGAAAAATAATCGCGGCCGTCACGCTGCCGTCGCAACGTATCCTGTTTTTTACACTCATTTTTGACTGATTTATAAAATTTAACGCGTGGGTTATGCTTACTACCTAAAAAAATTGTTGTAACTTTGAAGCGTGATATTATCCAATGATATGACAACAACAGAAAACACATATACCCCGGCCGCTGTCCCGGCCGAATTTGAAGACATAGCACCTTACGACGACGCACAATATCAAGAAAAACTTGCGTCGCTGATTCACGAACCGGGTTTCGAGCATGCCGTACGTTATGTGCTGCCCGATGTCAATTATCCGGAATTTGCCGACAGTCTGCTCAAGGTCAAGAACCAGCATGACTTTCAGCAGAATGTGATGGGGCCATTCCTCGAGATGCTCGTGAAGACCACTACCGCCGGGCTCAGCTGCGACGGCCTTGAAAACATCCTTCCCGACCGCAACTACACGTTCATCACCAACCACAGGGATATCGTGCTCGACGCCTCGTTTCTCAACCTGTGCTTCATACGCCGCAAGATGCCGATAACACAGGTGGCCATCGGCAATAATCTTCTGATTTACGACTGGATAACCGATCTGGTGAAACTCAACCGCAGTTTTATCGTTAAGCGCGATGTCCGCATGGTGGACGCTCTGGCTGCAGCCAGACAGCTTTCAGCGTATATCCATTATGTGGTCAATGACCGTCACGAGAGCGTTTGGATCGCTCAGCGCGAGGGTCGGGCAAAGGATAGCAACGACGTAACTCAGGAGAGTCTGATAAAGATGATAGGCCTCGCTCCGGACGAGGATGCAAAATCCAATATCTTGGGAGCTAATCTCCTGCCTGTGTCGATTTCGTATGAATTCGACCCCAACGACTATCTGAAAGTGCGCGAATTCCTGCTCCGCAGGCGTGATCCGGATTTCAAAAAGTCACAGCGCGACGATCTTTTCAGCATGGAGACCGGCTTGCTCAGTTTCAAAGGCCGGGTGCACATGCGCATCGGTAAATGTATTAATCCCGAACTTGAGGCAGCCGACACTCCGTCGCGCCTCGAAGCCGTGCGTGAAGCTTGCCGCCTGATCGATCTTGAGATTCATGACGGCTACGAACTGTTCCCCTGCAATTATATCGCATATGACCGGGTGAACGAGACTGACCGTTTCGCGCAGAAGTATTCTGAGTCCGATGTCAATTCTTTCCGCGAGTATATCAACCGCCAGCTCGACCGTGTGGATCTGCCGGACATTACCCCGGAAGAACGCGAGTACATGCAGCACATGATGCTCACTATGTATGCCAATCCTGTCAAGAACCAGCTGGCCGCGCGCGGCGAAGCTGACACGAACGTCTGACGCTGTAAGATGAGAGTCCCGCTTCTGCCGGTTCTGTGTGTGCTCCTCGTGGGAGTGCTGCTTGATTGCTACATCTATCGCCGCATGCGGCATGCCGGTGTGCGCCGCGGGTGGCTGTGGGTGTATGTCGCGGTTGCAATAGTGGTGAGCGGTGCCCTTCTTTGTGTTGATCTCTGGCCCAAGAAATCGGCTGGAGATTCGTCGTTGCTTGTGCTGATGTGGGCATTGTTCACCTACATCTCCGTATATTTGCCGAAACTCGTGTTCGCGCTCGTATCTCTTGTGCAACAGTTGCTCGGCCGGCTGTTCCGGCGCAGGTTGCGCGGGATCGCGATCGCGGGAGGTGTATTTGCCTTCGCAATGTTCGCGTTGATGTGGTGGGGTGCGCTCTTCAACCGCTTCAACATACAGATAAACGAGGTGGAAGTGCCGATAGCCGGATTACCCCCGGCGTTTGACGGCTACCGTATCGTGCAGGTATCGGATATACACAGCGGAACTTACGGCACCGATACTACCTTCCTTGACAAACTTGTCAATTGTGTCAATTCGCGGCAGGCAGATATGATTGTCTTTACCGGCGACATCGTGAACCGTCATTCCGAAGAGCTTTTGCCGTTCATGTCCGTACTTGGGCGGATGCAGGCTCCGGACGGTGTATTGTCGGTGATGGGTAATCATGATTACGGCGACTATTACCGTTGGCCTGATGAAAACGCTCACCGTGCCGACGCGCGGAATCTCAAGGCGATGGAGGGGGCTATGGGTTGGCGGATGCTCAATAACGAGAATATGAAGGTGCGCCGCGGCGCGGATTCGCTTGTAGTGATCGGCGTTGAGAATATCGGGGATCATCCTTTCCCTGTTTACGGCAGTTTGACTGACGCTTATCCGGATGCGTCAGATAGTGCGGTCAAAGTCCTTCTTAGCCATAATCCCGCTCACTGGGTCGACTCGATATCCGGTCACCGTGACATGAACATCGCCCTGACTCTGGCCGGCCATACACACGCCATGCAGATCGAGGCGTTCGGACATTCGCCCGCATCGCTTCGTTATCCCACCTGGGGAGGAATGTACACTGACAGTCTGGGACGCCACCTCTATGTGAATATCGGAACGGGCGAGGTCGGATTTCCTGCCAGAATCGGAGCCACTCCGGAAGTAACGGTATTCACCTTGCGCCGCAGATGATCGCTCATAAAGCAGTACTCTTGCTTGGAAGCAATGTTGAATCGCGCGTCGGAATTCTCGAACGCGCGCTTGTGCGTGTGGACAGTCTCGGACATCGTGAACGTGTGAGCGAAGTGTGTCTGAGCGCTGATGTCGCCGGTCTCGGAAATGATTATGCCAATGTTACCGCCGTGTATTCTACTGAGATGACACTCGGCGATTTTTGTTGTGCGCTGGCGGCTATTGAAACCGAGGCCGGGCGTATTCCTTCAAGTAAATACACCGGAATCATGCCTCTTGATATAGATGTGGTGATATGGGATGGGGCGGTGGTCTCGCCCGATGATTTCTCGCGTCCGTATTTCAGGCGTGAGATTATCGGATAGGCAGACTTATGCGTTTTATGACTACACCCACCACGAATGAGTGTGTGATGGAGCGTGAAGTATTTCCCGACGCATAGGAATCGAAATACTCCATTCGGTAGCCGAGGCGCAGGGTGGTGCGACCGAAGTGCAGATCGGCGGTCAGGAGGTTGTCAAGACGGAAATAGCTTCCGGGCCATGCGAAATGGCACAGGCCGGAATGATTTCCGAGCCAAATTTCATAATACAGTTCATCATAGTCAGGCCCGAAAAATGCACCGATAAGCGGCATTCGGGGCATATATCGCACTGTCACCGGCAGGCGTCCGATGCTGAAGTCGTAGCTTGCCGCGGCTGTAAGTCCGAGAGTAGCGGAGACCTGCGCCTGAGCGGGGTTGTTGCCGTTGCGTGGCAGATATAGCACTCCCGCATTTACTGTCGCGTTTCCACCGATAGCCACGCGCAGACCCTCTGCCGGGCGGAACACGCGCATCATGCTCCAGGACGGACGCAATTCGAGTTGCTGCATGCGTGCGGTTCCGGCAGGGTTAAGCATGCGTGAATAGCCGAAGGTGCCATGAAGCATCATTTCCCAGCGTTCGGGACTGAAACGCATCGGCTGGATGCGTTCGTAGTCAAGCGCGATCGCGGTGCCGTCATAGTGCAGGGGGCTGAGATATGTGTCGGTGCGGTGGGCTGTCCCGAATTCCAGAGAGTAGGCGGAGGTGACAGGAAGCGGTTCGGCGGCGGTGAGGCCGAGAACCGCCGGCAAGGCGAGAATTATGGCTTGGAGGCGGTGGAACATCAGTCGAAAAGACGTTGTTGGCCGTTGAATTCGTCGCGGAGTTCATCATCGCTCACCTCTTCGAATTGTTCGGCTGTTTCTTCAGGTTCCTGAGGCATGGAGATCTCTGTCGAGTCATCGGTCGATGACTGTTCTTTAGGTTCAAGTTCCTCGACTGATGCGATGGTGTATGTGGTGAGGCGTTTTCCTCGGGCCTTGAAAGATTTGAGTCCGATGAATTCCTCGGCATCGACTGTCATCGGTTCGCGCACGGCATCGTCGGCGCCGAATGTCACCTTGAACATGGCTCCGGGGTTGTCCGAAAGCGCGATTAGGGTGGAGCGGTCTGAGTCGGTGAGATAGCGTTGTACTTTCGATGACGCTTCGAACGTGAAGCGTTTGATGTAGGGATAACCTTGCTCGGCATCGTTTAGAATTGCGGTCCACACTTTGTCGGGCTCGAATTTTTCGATGCGCAGGATGTTGTCGTCGTAATGGTTTGTGGCCTGGAAAGTTGTGGTATAGAATTCGCCGTTGCGTGTGATGACCAGAATCCGGTCTTCGCCGGTGAATTCGCCCAGATATTCGCCGCGGCCATCGAAGTTGAGACGCAGCACATCGTGGTCGAACCATACCTGCAACCCTCCGAGTGTGGATGCTCCGTGACTCTTGAGGGTCAGACGCTGCAATTCGTTGCGTGTGACGAGGTTTCCCATGGCTGCGCGGCCTTTGGGGCGTATGTTGGCGAAATCGACGTCGAGCTGCAGTTTCTTGAGCCCGCGTTTGGGCTTGAGAATCACTTTTACCACTTCGGCCTCGCCGTTCGGATTGGCTGAGAACCACATGACCTTGGAGCCGGCGGGCACCGGATTGCCGGGTATGATGTTGTACACTTTGTCGCGTGTGAGTCCTGTGGCGGCGAAGCGCTTCATCATGTAAGGGCCGGTCTTTCCCTGACGGTAGATCACGTTGTAGATGGTGCGGTTGTCGTTGCGTTTGAACACGGCTATGTGCATCACACCTTCATCGACGGCCATTTTGTCCTGCACGCGGCATACCATATAGCGGCCGTCTTTGTAGAATATGATGATGTCGTCGATATTGGAGCAGTTGCACACGAATTCGCCGTTCTTGAGACCCGTACCCACGAAACGGTCTTCGCGGTTAATGTAGAGCTTTTCGGTGGCTTCGGCAACGGTCGCGGCCTCGATGGAGTCGAATCCGCGGATGACGGTGCGGCGCGGATGATTCGCTCCGTATTTTTCCTTGAGGCGTTCGAACCAACCTATCGTGTATTCGACCATCGCGGAGAGGTGGCGGTGCACCTCGTCGATGCGTTCGCGGAGGCGTGTCATCTGACGGTCGGACTCGTCGGCGTTGAAGCGCATGATGCGTTTCATCTTGATTTCGAGCAGGCGCAGGATGTCATCATCCTCCACCGGGCGGACGAAGTCCTTGACGAACGGCTCGAGACGTTTGTAGATGTGCGCTTTTGCCGATTCGAGGTCTTTGGCTTCTTCGTATTCCTTGTCCTTGTATATGCGGTTTTCGATGAAGATGCGTTCAAGCGATGCGAACAGCAACTGGTTGTTGAGTTCGCCGAGTTCGTATTCGAGTTCGGCTTTCAATATGGCCATCGTGCGGTCCGCGGAGTGACGCAGCACGTCGCTGACACCTATGAATTCGGGTTTGTCGCCTACGATCACGCAGCAGTTCGGCGAGATTGACACCTCGCAGTCGGTGAAGGCATAGAGGGCGTCGATTGCCATGTCTGACGATGTACCGGGCTGCAGATGCACGACGATACGGGCGTTTTCGGAAGTGTTGTCGTCCACCTTGCGCACCTTTATCTTGCCTTTCTCCATGGCCTTGATTATGGAGTCGATTACGGCTCCTGTGGTGCGTCCGAACGGAATTTCGGTTATGGCGAGGGTGCGGTTGTCCACTTTCTCGATTTTTGCCCGCACCTTCAGCGAGCCGCCTCGGCGCCCGTCGTTGTATCGGCTTACATCAATGAAGCCACCGGTCACGAAGTCGGGAAGAAGTGTGAATTCTTCACCGCGAAGATAGGCGATGGAGGCGTCGAGCAGTTCGTTGAAGTTGTGAGGGAGGATTTTCGATGACAGACCCACGGCTATGCCTTCGGCACCTTGGGCGAGCAGCAGCGGAAATTTGGAGGGTAGGGTTACGGGCTCGCGTTTGCGGCCGTCGTAGCTCCAGGTCCATTCCGTCACTTTCGGGTTATAGAGAGTCTCGAGGGCGAAGGTGGAGAGTCGGGCCTCGATGTATCGGCCGGCCGCGGCGGAGGCTCCGGTGAGCACGTTACCCCAGTTACCTTGTGTGTCGATGAGCAATTCTTTCTGTCCGAGCTGAACCAGAGCGTCGTTGATCGAAGCGTCGCCGTGCGGGTGATACTGCATGGTGTTGCCCACGATGTTGGCCACCTTGTTGTAGCGTCCGTCGTCAAGGGTCTTCATGGAGTGGAGGATTCGACGCTGCACAGGCTTCAGTCCGTCCTCGATGTTGGGGACGGCGCGTTCGAGAATCACGTATGAGGCATAGTCCAGAAACCATGTCTGGAACATTCCGCTGAGGTGGTGACGTATGACGTCGTGCGGATCGCAGTAGGGGCGGGGAGTGCCCGGGGCTATGGCTGTCTCTTCTGTTTCAGGCACGAGGTCGGCGGATTCGGCATCCGGTTCGTTGCCGTCGGGTGTGATTTCTTCGGGGTCTGTGTATTCTTCGCTCACTGGTATCAAATCTTTAAGGTAATGACTTGCTCAAGGCAAAGGTACGAAAAAATCCGCATATAATCGAGAGACTATGCGGAGAATATGCCTTTAACGGTATAAAAGACACTGCGACTGGGACATCGCAGGTGGTTCGGACACTGCAGTTAAAGTTGACCGGTGTTGCGGAAATATTTTTCGAGCACCATGAGCGAGATGAGATCTTCGCGTTCCTCGTCGCGGAAACGGTCGACGTATGCGTTGGCGTTGGCTATGATGGCTTCACATTCGTCGGGATGAGCTATGTAATAGCTCAGACGGTCCGGGAGGTCAGAGAAGTCCGGCGCGATCTCTATGTAATGGTGGTCGGGGATGAGGGTGCCTTCCATGAACCATGATTCGCATGTGGGCCGTGGCATCACGGCTACGGAGTTTGATGACATGACCCATTTAAGATTGCTTGCTACATCGTTTCCTTCAAGTGCAAGAATAAATTTGTGGCGCAGCTGTTCCGGAATGGTGAGTTTGTGGCGGAGCCATTCGGGATGCTCGTCGTTGTATCGTGTGACATCGCCTGCGTCAACCATCGGATGACCGTAAAATTTTTCCAAAAAACGGATTCGGTTGTCTTTTCCGCCGATCTTGCCACGGAACAGGGCTATGTCTGACTTTTGCCGGAACGGAATATCGTTCTTGGCAAATATGAAATGTCGCACGCGGTCGAGTTTGAACAGCACCGAGAACGCATTGTCGGCGCTGTCTGCAATGGGGCGGCTTTTGGTCACCGAAGGTTTGTCGGGCACATAGTCGATATCGCCCGGGAGGAGTCTGAGTCTGAGATCGGGGTTGAAGTATCGCGCATAACGCCAGGTGTCCAGGTAATAGACTTTCTGCCGGGTCATCTCCATCTCGCGGATTGTGGGGCATCCGTCGCACAAGGGAGTCCCGGGCCGGAGTCTGTTGCAGTAATCGCGGCGTTCGAGCATGTATTCGTAATCAGGGCGCAAGGCTGCCGACTCAAGCCGTCGCTGCAGCATTCTGCGGAAAGGTTCGGCCGGGCACACGGAGCGGAGGTATGACGCGAGATAGTAGTGCCATTTGGGATTCTTTCCGCTATTGAACATGAAATACAGTTTTTGAGCGAGCGACATTGGCGGCGGTGGATTTGATACTTCTAATAAAGGACCTCCCCCGCGGTAAGGCGGGGGAGGCGGTTATGAGGGATGAGTGCTATTAGAATTAGTCGATGGGTTCGTCAGCAGGATAGCCGCCCATTTCGCGGATGGCGTTCTTGAGCATGGTGTACTGCTGGTAGAGGTTGTTGACGGGCACCTCGTTCTTGGTGTAGTCGTGCATGGGGCTCTTGAGGAAGAAGCTCAGGAAGCGCTGAATGCCGTAGCGGCCTGCGCGGGCGGCGAGGTCGCTGAGGAGCACGAGGTCAAGGCAGAGGGGAGCTGCGAGGATCGAGTCGCGGCAGAGGAAGTTGATCTTGATCTGCATGGGATAGCCCATCCAGCCGA
>CAMWNG010000007.1 GCA_947175575.1 uncultured Bacteroidales bacterium
AATAATCGTCTCGACGCTCTGATATTACGCCTTTATAAGGGATTTTATAGCTTAAATTTGCCGTTGGAATGGTTACGACCGCTCCACGACATTTGGGTAAAATAAGAAGCGTTATGCTTATCTTGTAGTTTGTGAACGTAGGAAATTCAGAAACCGATGCAAGGGATAGCATAGTGGTTCTCACGCATATAGCGTGGGTCGCTATCGTTACATCTGCATCAAAGGTTTCCTACGACCTACAAACTAAGACGTAGCATAGTTGGCTCACGTTTCTATATTAAGAGATATATTTATTAGTCTTAGTAAAGTGCCAACAGTTAAGACAAAAGAATCTGCAACATGAAAAGACTTATTCAAACAGTACTGATGATGCTGATTACCATATGCAGCATATCAGCTCAGGAGATCGCAAGAGTCGAATACAAGGAGTTCAATTCAAAAAATTTCCCTTTCAAGCGTCCTTTCCTTATCTTTACCCCGGAGGATTACGACACTAACGTCAATTCTGATTATGACGTAATCTATGTCTTTGATGCACAATGGTATTCAAGATTTGGACTGGTTCATAATCTGTTGCACTATGGTTGCCAGGAGGAGGCAACTCCGAATGAAGACGATCATCCATATATTGTTGTGGGCATTCCTTCTCCATACGTTCCTGAATATAACTACGAAAGAAATTGCGATTTCTATTCATTACCGGTAAATACTCCTATACCTGAAGGAAGATCTGAGGAATTCTTTTGTGCTCCTAAATTCAAGAAATTTCTTAAGGAGGAACTGATGCCCTTCATTGATTCAAACTACCGCACAACAGGTCATACTCTCGCTGTAGGTCATTCATTGAGTGCTTCATTCATTCTGGACGCTTTGGAAACAGAGGATATGTTTGATGATTACATCGCTTTGTCGCCAAATCTCTGTTGGGATGATGATCTTTGGGCGGACCGCCTTATAAACTTCAATTTCAATGACGGCAAGCCGCGTTACTTCTTCTTTAACATGGCTAACGAATGTGAGGAAACCGGATGGGGTCCCGAGTGGCGTCCGGCTTACGACAAGGTGAAAAATCATTTTGAATCAACCGCTTTACCGTCCAATATTGTGATGAAATTCAACGAATCGCCACAATATTCCCATAATCCAAGTTATCAGCCTGTGATTATCGATGCCCTGAAAGATTATTGCATCTATAGACTTACTCATAATCATGAGCCTGTCACTGAGGAGGCTTATCCGGTTCATATCGAACTTAAAGGTAAATTGTTAAGCGGTGATGTCTATATAACAGGAAATCAAGAAGCACTTGCAAACTGGAATCCGATGGGTGTAAAGATGAATCAGGTTAATGATTCCACCTACACAATTGACCTTAATCTTAGACTGCCCGCTGAATATAAATTTACACAAGGCACATGGGAGCAACAGCCGTTCCCTAAAAACACTGTGCCCGGTAATCTCAGGATTGATGACCCTAAAAAGACTGTGAAATATTACGAGACATATTAAATCGTAATGCCCGCTTCAAACGAGGATAAATAGATGGTGGTGAAGTGTATGAACACAGAACATTACTATGTACAAAAGAAAAAACAGCCTGCAGGCTGTTTTTTCTTTTGTACATATAATGTGGTACGTTATTTTGCGGGTTCGACGTCAGGAGCGATGAGTTTGTAGCCCTTGCCGTGGATGTTGATGATTTCGATGGAGGGGTCGTCCTTGAGGTGCTTGCGCAGTTTGGTGATGTAGACGTCCATCGAGCGGGCGTTGAAGTAGTTATCGTCGATCCAGATGGTCTTGAGGGCATAGTTGCGCTCGAGGATCGAGTTGACGTGTGCGCAGAGCAGACTGAGGAGTTCGGATTCCTTGGTGGTTAGTTTCGTGACCTTGTCGCCGATCATCAGCACCTGTTTCTGGGTATCGAAGGTGAATTTGCCGATTTTGTACATTGTGACGTCCTTGCCTTTCTTGCCCTTGACGCGGCGCAGGATGGCTTCGATGCGCAGAACGAGTTCTTCCATCGAGAAGGGTTTGGTGATGTAGTCATCTGCTCCGATCTTGAAGCCTTCGAGGATATCGTCCTTAAGCTGTTTTGCAGTCAGGAAAATGATGGGCACCTCGGAGTTGAAAGTGCGGATCTCCTGAGCGAGTGTGAAGCCGTCTTTCTTAGGCATCATGACATCAAGCACGCAGATGTCATATTTTCCTTTGAGAAATGCCTTGTAGCCTGCTTCGCCGTCGTTGTAAAGGTCTGCGTTGAAGCCTTTGGCCTGGAGGTATTCTCTAAGCAGCATGCCGAGGTTTTCATCGTCCTCACAGAGTAATATTTTCATGCGTTCTTCCATAACATTCAGTTTTTAGACATTAATATATATTGTTGATTATTTACGGATTCAGTTTTTTGAGAGAGGTAAGGTGATTATAAAGCGTGTGCCGACATTGAATTCGCTTTCGGCTGAAATCTGTCCGCCGAGGTCGCCGATAATCTTGCGCACGTAAGCCAGGCCGAGGCCGAAGCCCTTGACATCGTGGCGGTTGCCGGTGGATACGCGATAGAATTTTTCAAAAATTTTCTTAAGATCGTCGCGGCGTATGCCTATGCCGTTGTCCGCTATTGAAATCTCGAGACGGTCGCCGTCGATGTCGCGCGAGCTGACGATGAGGTTTAGGGGGCGTTCCTCCGAGCGGTATTTCACGGCGTTGTCAAGCAGATTGAAAATCACGTTGGTGAAGTGCATTTCGTCCACTTCGACAAGAGCGTTGAGTGCGTCAAGGTTCGCGGTGATGCTGCCTCCATATTTCTCAACCTTGAGCTTGAAGGTGTTCACTATGTTGTAGACCACGAGGTTGGCATCAATCTCCTCGATCTTGAGCGAGGCCTTCTGTCGGTCGAACAGGGACATCTGCAGCACTTTCTCGACCTGGAAACGTAGACGCTTGGTCTCGTCAGTCACTACCTGAGCCACTTGTTGCAGCATGGCCGGCGATTTGCGGATGTCGGGATCGTTTAGCATCTGAGCTGCCAAGGATATTGAGGATATAGGGGTCTTGAACTCATGGGTCATGTTGTTGATAAAGTCGTTCTTCATCTCTGTAAGCTTCTTCTGGCGGAAGGCTACGATGATGGTGAACACGAAAATTATCAGCAGAATGAGTGTGAAGGCGAACGCGGGCACCATGAACGAGATGGAACGGAAGATATAATCGTGCCGATCCGGAAAATATACCTTGAGATAGTAATGGCCGGGAGAAGAGTCGCGCGGGAACAGAATCTGGCTGAACATGTCGGGGCCGGCGAGGGTAGGGTTCCATCCGCCGGTCTTGAACTGTACGACATCGGCGCTGTTGACCACTGCGAATTCAAACGGAACGTCGATTCCGAGAGTGTCCAGTTGCTGGCGGAGATAGGTGGCAACTACAGCCGAATCGGCACGTTCGCGCAGGGGGCGTTCTGATGCGGTGGAAAGAATGTTGATGATCACCTCGTCAAGCATGCCTTTCTGATAGAGGTAGCTATCACGGAAGGCGTTCTGCATGTTTCGGAAATGACGTCCGACAGCACCTGTACCGGTCTGAATCTTGATGATTTCTGATGCATCGCCTTTGATGGTGAGTTCGGTCTCGAGACCTGAGAGAGTGGAGAATGAGAGTTTTACACCTTCCTGAGCCGGGAGTCCGCTGCCCATACGTTGGGCGTAGATGGACTGTGATTCCACCCGACTGAGTTCTTCTTCAAGGAAATGATGAGTTTCATCCTGATCGAGACGCTGGCTGACAGCCAGAAGGCTTTGACGGACCGCCTGCGAGAACTGCTCGTGGCGGATGGCCACGATGTTTCGCATATAGAAAATCTGAATACACAGCAGACCTATGAAGGTCACTGCCATCAGAATCGTCAATATCCATATTGTCTGTTTTTTCATCAGGTGCGGGTGTGAGGGATAGGAATGAAACTTACTGTAACCGGGATGGCTTTTCAGGAGATCCTTTTCATTATTAACAATCCTTTAACAGGAAGGTTTAACATTAACAAACACTTTTCGAAGTCGGGCGTTTAACATTTGAGTGCAAAATTAACTAAAAAAATCGACATGTGCAAGAGAAATGTTAAAAAGGTGGGTAAAAATATGTGACCACCCTCAGAATTTTCGTATCTTTGCGGTATAAAACAGGACTTACATGGACACCAATCAACAGTTCGATCACGCATTAGAACAATGTCGCGCCATATTCGCGGCCAAGTTAAAGGACTATGGTCCATCATGGCGCATAATGCGTCCCCAGAGCGTGACAGATCAGATATTCATAAAGGCAAAGAGAATCAGATCGCTTGAAATCAATGGCTTCTCGGCCGTGGGTGAGGGCATCCTGCCCGAATTCATGGCCATAGTGAATTATGCCATCGTAGGATGCATACAGCTGCGTCACGGATTCGTGGATACCAAGGACATGAGCGCCGCCGATGCATTGAAATTGTATGACACCGTGGCCGACGAAGCCCGCGAACTGCTCCGGCGCAAGAATCATGATTATAACGAAGCGTGGCGCGGAATGCGGGTGCTGTCCTATACCGACTTCATACTCACCAAGATTGAACGTGTAAAGGAAATAGAAGACAATCACGGAGCGGTGAGCGTGAGCGAAGGCATTGATTCCAATTATCTCGATATTCTGAACTACGCGGTGTTCGGTATCATCAAACTTACGGAATGAGCGCAGGCGCATATCCACGATGGAAGACATTGACGGTGTGGGTGGCCCGACTGCTCGCGGGAGCCGCTTTCATCGTATCCGGATGGGCGAAACTGGTCGATCCGTCGGGTTTTGTGTTCAAAATTGAAGAATATCTGAATGTATGGGGTCTATCCGAGACTTTTCCGCGAGAGATTGTTCTTGTCGGAGCCGTAGGGCTTTCGTTGTTCGAACTCATAACGGGAGTGATGCTGGCAACCGGGTCGCTGCGACGGAGCGCGCCTTGCTGCGGCCTGCTGATGATGCTCTTCATGCTGCCGCTGACGGCCTGGATAGCTTTGGCTGACCCGGTGAGCGAATGTGGCTGTTTCGGCGATCTCTGGGTGGTGTCGAACACGGTTACATTTCTTAAGAATGTAATGATCACGGCGTTGCTTGTGATCCTTCTGATGTGGCATGGGGCTGCGGCTCCGTTATATCGTCCGGAACTGCAATGGATGGTATTGGCGCTTACGGGTATCTACGGGCTGGTTATAGCCGTGCTCGGATGGCAGATACAGCCGCTTTTGGACTTCCGCCCGTACGGCGTCGGCAAAGAGCTGCTTCCGGAGCAGGAGGACGCCGATGTTTCATTCATTTATGAGCGCGACGGCGAGCGTCGCGAATTCGCCCTCGAAAGCCTGCCGGATGACAGTTGGGAATTCGTGGGACGCAAAGGGGGAGAATCCGCTGCCGACAACTCGTTGACGATATTTGACGCCGAAGGCGATGATGTGTCGGAAGATGTGCTCGCTGAACCGGACAGCGTGCTGTTGATTGTCGTTCCCGAACCCGGTGTTAACAATCTGCTCAGGTCGAGATTCGCCAACGAGATGGCGCGTGACGCGCGCGACCGTGGAATAAGCGTGGCCGGACTCGTAGCCGCATCCGGCGATGCCCTTCAGGAATGGATTGACCTCGCTTTGCCTGACTATGATGTCTATTCTGCGTCGGATACCTCGCTTAAGCAACTGGTCCGCGGCCCCATAGGACTTGTCTACGCGCGAGACGGCAAGGTGGTGTGGAAAACAAATTTCGCAAGCCTTGATCCCGACTATCTGAAAGAGTCGGACAATCCGTTCGGAGGTATGTATCCCATAAGTGACGGCAGGGTGATGCGTTGGCTGACTCTGGTCTATTTTGCCGGATTGTGTCTTTGGCTTGCCATAAGCGCCCTGACAAAGATAAATTTCCGGAGAAAACCACGAAAAACTGAAGAATCCGGGTCTTCCGGTAATATAATGTCTGAGAAATCATGAGTCCATCGCAACCTTCACAACTGACGTTAGGCACGAATCCCATCGGCAAATTGTTGGTGCAGTATTCCGTGCCTGCGATCATAGCCGCGGTAGCCACCTCGTTATATAACATAGTTGACAGCATCTTCATCGGCCGCGGCGTAGGACCTATGGCCATAGCCGGTCTGGCCATCACCTTCCCTCTGATGAACCTCGTCGTGGGATTCTGTACGCTTATCGCCGCCGGCGGTGCGGCCATATCGTCGATATTCCTCGGGCAGAAGAATGTGGGCCGTGCTACTGATGTGGTCAATAATGTACTCACACTCTGTTTGATACACTCGGTGGTGTTCGGCGGACTATCCTATATCTTTTTGGACGAGATATTATATTTCTTCGGCGCCACGCCCGAGACTGTTCCTTATGCACGTGAATTCATGGTAGTGATTCTGTTAGGTACTCCTATCTCGTATGTATTCATCGGTCTCAACAATCTGATGCGCGCCACCGGGTATCCTAAAAAGGCCATGATATCGGCGTTGCTGTCTGTGGGGGTCAACATAATCCTCGCACCGATATTTATTTTCTCGCTGAAATGGGGAATCCGCGGAGCGGCCACAGCTACAGTGTGCGGTCAGTTCTGTGCATGCATCTGGATAGTGATACACTTTATGTCCAAGAAAAGCTACGTGCATTTCGATCTGCGGCGGTCGTGGTTGAGATGGAGTCTTGTAAAGCGCATTTATTCCATCGGTCTGTCGCCGTTTCTGATGAATTGCTGTGCATGCTTTGTCGTGGTGTTCCTGAACAAATCGCTGCTTGAGGTGGCCGGCGATGAAGGTAATCTGGCTGTCGGAGCGTACGGCATCATCAACCGCACGACGATGTTCTTCGTAATGATCGTGTTCGGTGTTACCCAAGGCATGCAGCCCATTCTGGGCTATAACTACGGAGCCGGCCGATGGAACCGTGTGATGGAGACTCTCCGAAAAGGCATCTGGCTGGGTGTCGGCATCACGACGGTGGGTTGGGCTCTGACCCAGCTCTTCCCGGATGCCATCAGTTCGATGTTCACCACAGACCGCCCCATGATTGACATAGCCCGTGCGGGATTCAGAATTTATTTCTTCATATATCCGGTAGTAGGCGCGCAGATTGTGATACAGAACTATTTCCAGAGTATCGGCCATCCCAAGATGTCGATATTCCTGTCGCTTACCCGCCAGCTGATATTCCTCGTCCCGTTGCTATGGTTCCTGCCGGATATTTTCGGCATCAACGGAGTATGGGGTTCGATGGCCGTGAGCGATTTCCTCGCTTTCGCACTGGCTATAGTCACTATGATAGTAATGAACCGCAAGTTCGCCCGTAAGTTCAACAAGACAAATGACACGACAACTGCAACTACGGCTGACGCCTGAACAGGCCTCCGTCCCGTCCCGGCTCAATGACGCGATAGCGCGTGAACTGAAAGTCGACAAGAGCCGGATAGCCCGCGTCGATATTCTTCGGCGGTCGATAGATGCCCGTCAGAGGCGTGTGATGGTGAATCTGTCGGTCAACGTGCATCTTGACAGCGTTGACACCGACTGGCGCCGATATGATCCGATCGAATATCCCGATGTCCGGAATGCCCGCGAGGTGATAGTCGTCGGTGCCGGGCCTGCCGGGCTTTTCGCCGCCTTGGAACTTATCGAGCTCGGACTGCGTCCGGTGGTGCTCGAACGTGGCAAGGATGTCGATGAGCGCCGTCGCGACATGGCCATGATAAGCCGGGAGAATAATGTTAATCCCGACTCTAACTATTGCTTTGGTGAAGGCGGGGCCGGAGCGTTTTCCGATGGTAAGTTATATACCCGGAGCACAAAACGTGGTCCTGTCGACAAGGTACTGAAGATTTTCCACACCCATGGCGCGCAAGACGATATATTGATTGACGCGCATCCGCACATCGGCACCGACCGGCTTCCGGAGATTATAAAAGCGATGCGCCACACCATTGAGCGTTATGGCGGGGCGGTACATTTCAACAGCCGCGTCACCGAATTGCTGATGTCCGGCGATGAAGTGACCGGAGTGCGCACGGCCGATGGCCGCCAGTTTTGCGGGCCGGTGCTTCTTGCCACCGGGCATTCCGCCCGCGATGTTTACCGCATGTTGCAGAAGCAAGGGGTGGAAATGCTGCCCAAAGGCATAGCTGTGGGAGTGCGTCTTGAACATCCGCAGAAACTCATCGACTCCATTCAGTATCATAATCCGGCCGGGCGAGGCAAATATCTTCCGGCGGCAGAATATTCCATGCTGACACGCGTGGATGATCGCGCCGTATATTCTTTCTGCATGTGTCCCGGCGGGGTGATAATTCCGGCTGCAAGCGAACCGGGCCAGCTGGTGGTGAACGGCATGTCGGCTTCGGCGCGCGGCAGCCGATGGGCCAACAGCGGTATGGTCGTTGAGGTGCTTCCCGAAGATCTTCCGGAATACGATGCTTACGGACCGTTGAAGATGATGCAATTTCAGCATGACATAGAACAGAAGTTTTTCGAAGCGTCCGGCCACACCCAGAAAGCACCCGCCCAGCGCATGACGGACTTCGTGGAGTCTCGCGACAGCAGCAGCCTTCCACCGTCATCTTATCCGCCCGGACTCATCCCCGCGCGCATTGACCGTCTGCTTCCGCCACAAGTTGCCTCGCGCCTGCAGCGAGGATTCGCCGAATTCGGACGCAAGGCCCGCGGATTTCTCACCCCCGAGGCTACTCTTGTAGGCGATGAGACGCGCACTTCGTCGCCTGTCCGAATTCCCCGCGATAACGAGTCGCGACAGCATATCTCGGTCAAGGGCCTCTATCCCGTAGGCGAAGGTGCCGGATATGCCGGAGGAATAGTGTCAGCCGCTGTCGACGGCATCAACACAGCCCGAGCCATCCACGGACAGATGTAAGCCCCTGCTCAAAGGCCCGCGGTGTTTTTTCTCATATCTCCGGGGGCTTTTGCATAGTTCGGCCATTTTTCGTAACTTTGCACTGAAATCCAATAGCGTATCATATGCAGAACATCCGTAACATAGCAATCATTGCCCACGTGGACCACGGCAAGACCACCCTTGTGGACAAGATGCTCCTTGCCGGTCACCTTTTCCGCGATAATCAGAACACCGGCGAACTGATACTTGACAATAATGACCTCGAGCGTGAGAGAGGCATCACAATCCTCTCGAAAAACGTCTCGATCAACTATAAGGATACCAAAATCAATATTATCGACACCCCGGGTCACGCCGATTTCGGCGGCGAAGTAGAGCGTGTGCTGAACATGGCCGACGGCTGTCTGTTGCTCGTTGACGCTTTCGAGGGTCCCATGCCTCAGACGCGTTTCGTGCTTCAGAAAGCACTTGAGATTGGCCTTAAGCCGGTGGTGGTGGTGAACAAGGTGGACAAGCCCAACTGCCGTCCCTCGGAAGTGCAGGACATGGTTTTCGACCTCATGTTCAGCCTGAACGCCACTGAGGAACAACTTGATTTCCCCACGATCTTCGGATCGGCCAAGAACGGCTGGATGAGCACCGATTACGAGAAACCCACCGATAATATTCTCCCGCTGCTCGACACCATAATCGAACACATACCTGCGCCGGCCACTCTTGAGGGCGACGCGCAGATGCTCATCACTTCGCTTGATTTCTCAAACTATGTAGGACGAATCGCCATAGGCCGCGTACATCGCGGCACGTTGCGCGAAGGACAGGACGTGGCACTGTGCCGCAAGGACGGCTCCGTAGTGCGCCAGCGCATCAAGGAACTGCACACATTCGAGGGCATGGGACGCAAGAAGGTGTCTGAAGTGTCCAGCGGCGATATCTGTGCACTTGTCGGTATCGAAGGCTTCGAGATCGGCGACACCATCGCTGATGTGAACAATCCGGAAGCCCTTCCCCGTATAGCCATCGACCAACCTACGATGTCGATGACGTTTACCATCAACGATTCACCTTTCTTCGGACGTGACGGTAAATATGTGACATCACATCATATTGGAGACCGTCTCACCCGCGAACTCGACCGCAATCTTGCTTTGCGCGTGGAAAAAGACCCGCATAAGGATGTCTGGGCTGTATATGGCCGTGGCGTGTTGCATCTGTCAGTGCTTATTGAAACCATGCGCCGCGAAGGCTACGAGCTTCAGGTAGGCCAGCCTCAGGTTATTGTCAAAGAAATCGACGGGGTGAAATGCGAACCGGTTGAATTACTGACGATAAATGTTACGGAAGAATACTCCTCCAAGATAATAGACATGGTGACGCGCCGTAAAGGCGATCTGGTGTCGATGAGTACCCAGGGCGACCGTGTACACATGGAATTCCAGATTCCTTCGCGCGGCATCATCGGCTTGCGTAACAATGTCCTGACCGCCTCGGGCGGCGAGGCCATCATGGCTCACCGTTTTCTTGAATACCAACCATGGAAAGGCGATATTGACCGACGTACCAATGGTTCTCTCATAGCGATGGAAGCAGGTACTGCGTTTGCTTACGCTATCGACAAATTGCAGGACCGCGGTCGGTTCTTCATCTTCCCTCAGGAAGAAGTGTATGCCGGACAGGTCGTGGGCGAGAATGCCAAGGAAAACGATATTGTTGTGAATGTAACCAAGTCAAAGAAACTGACTAACATGCGTGCGTCAGGTGCCGATGACAAGGCCCGCATCATTCCGCCGGTCGTGTTCAGCCTTGAGGAGGCTCTGGAATACATCAAGGAAGATGAGTATGTGGAAGTCACGCCTCATCACATCCGCCTGCGCAAAATAATTCTCGACGAACTGGAACGCAAACGCGCCAACCGCTAATCATCCATCCCCCGCAGCCATGTTCACCCTGAATCTTCACGGCAGACTCGCCGAATATGACCGCCCCGCCGTTATGGGCATCATCAATGCCACGCCTGATTCGTTTTATGACCGTTCGCGTGTGGCAGACGAGTCGGGATTTGCCGTCAGGGCAGAGCGTATGGCAGCCGACGGGGCAGATTTCATAGATGTCGGGGCCTTTTCCACCCGACCGGGAGCGTTGCCTGTCAGTATCGACGATGAGGTCGAGCGCTTGCGGTTGGCTATTCCTGCCGTGCGCCGTGGCGCCCCGGGCATTCCCGTTTCCGTCGATACTTTCCGTGCCGAAGTGGCGCGTGTGGCAGTCGAAGAGCTGGGCGCGGATATTGTAAATGATGTGTCCGGGGGCAATCTTGACCCGATGATGTTTGATACCGTGGCTGAACTTGGAGTCCCGTACATTCTCGGGCACATGCGTGGCGAAGTTGGAAACATGATGGAATTCACGCAATACGAGGATGTCACGGCTGATGTACTTTCTGAACTGGGCGACAGGCTTCAACAGCTCGCTTTGCTTGGTGTGAACGACGTGATTATCGATCCGTGTTTCGGTTTCAGCAAAACTCTCGATCAGAATTACGAACTGCTTGCGAATCTTAAGCTTTTCGAGCTCTTTCACCGTCCGTTGCTTGTCGGAGTGTCGCGTAAATCGATGATAACCCGGGTGCTTGACATTGATCCGGCCGATGCGCTCTACGGCACTATCGTAATCAATACGCTCGCATTGGAGCGCGGTGCCTCGGTTTTGCGTGTTCACGATGTGATTCCCGCAGTTCAGGCCGTCAAAATATACGAAAAATTCAAATCGGTTCAGACCGGTCTATAAATTAACATAAGAAACAGAATCCCATGCCCACATTCGGCATCAAAGACGCTTTGGACATAATACTGGTGGCTGTGCTGCTGTATTATATCTATCGGCTCATGAAAGAGTCAGGCACCATTAACATCTTCTATGGCGTCATGGCTTTCATCGTGGTGTGGATTATCGCGTCGGAGATTCTGGCCATGCGTCTTATCGGCACGATACTCGACAAGTTCATGAGCATCGGTCTGCTGATTCTCGTGATTCTGTTCCAGGACCAGATCAAACGCTTCCTTGTGGAAGTGGGTTCGCACCGCCGGTGGTCGTTCCTTGCCAAGATGTTCCATCATCATAAGGCTGAAGGCGAGAGCTCGGCGGCGTGGGTACTCCCGGTGGTATATGCCTGCATGAACATGAGCAAGTCTAAGACAGGCGCGCTGATCGTTGTACAGCAGGAAATGTCGCTTGATAATTATGCGAAATCCGGCGACATAATAAACGCGTCGATCAACACCCGGCTGATAGAGAATATTTTCTTCAAGAATTCGCCTCTGCACGACGGCGCAATGATAATCGCCAACGGAAAAATTGAGGCTGCCGGCTGTATTCTTCCGGTGAGTCATGACAGCGATGTGCCACGCAGCATGGGCTTGCGTCACCGCTCGGCTCTCGGCATAGCGCAGGCGACAGATGCCATCGCTATCGTGGTGTCGGAAGAGACCGGAAAGATATCCATTGCTTACCGTGGCAAGCTCTATCCGCGATTGTCCTCCGCCGAACTCGAACAGCGTCTGGCTACGCTCGCCGCTCCATCCGGAAAGTAAATTCAATTATATGTATTAACACCGGTATATCTGTCATAAGCGGATATACATAGTTTTACTATGATACACATCAACGCGAAAGACTTCTGAATGATCTTTCGCGTTTTTTTGATTTTTGAGGTTGAGTTTTCGGAATGATATGTGTCTTATAGTTGTATGACAGATAAAAACGAAATAGAGCGACTTTTCAAATCACATTACGCGCAGATGTTCCGGTTGGCTGCCGGACTTCTGCATGACGATGATCTCGCGCGTGACATCGTACACGATGTTTTCGCATCGTTGCTCGCCGGATCATACCAAATCGCGGTGACGCCAAGCTATCTTCTGAAGGCTGTCAGAAACCGCAGCCTCAATCATATTCGGAATTGTGATATTCACATGCGTGTGGCGAACCGATTCTTTCTGACAGCTGAAGAATTTGACACCGAAGATTGGCCTGATGAAGAAACCATCGCAATGATTCATCGCATGATCAGGAACGATATTTCCTCAAAGGAACGCCGGGTTTTGGAGTTAAGATTCTCAAAAGGTCTTAAATTTTCCAAAATCGCGTGTGAAATGGGTATAAGTGAGACGGCTGTCTATCGTCATCTAAGTCATGCTCTCAAAACCATCCGACAAAAACTCAATGAAAATGGATAAATACGAACTTGTTCTTGACATTATAGAGCATTCCGGGAAATATTCCGCCGAACAGTTGTCCGACATTCTGTCGGATCCGGAAAAGCGCGAAATCTATAATCTGTTATGTAAGGTTGATACTGCCTTAAAGGATTGTCCGGAAATAGACGTGGATGCAGAGTGGAGGACATTCTCGCATACATACACTGTGCGTTCACATCGACATTTCCGCTTGTTCGGAAGTC
This sequence comes from uncultured Bacteroidales bacterium, assembly GCA_947175575.1. GTDB lineage: Bacteria > Bacteroidota > Bacteroidia > Bacteroidales > Muribaculaceae > CAG-873. The sequence continues at coordinate 13,351 of CAMWNG010000007.1, forward strand.
GGGCGGCCGCGATAGCGGCAATAATCTGTACGTCTATAATCGCCATGATAGCCGGGATAGCTGTCACCGGCTCCTTAATTGACCATAGGTCAGCTCCGGATAATCCTGCGACCACCGGCGTAATTGATTCCCGAATGACTGTACCCGTGGAAACTATCGCTTTAGAGGTCGATGAAATGAATGCCGAACAGAATCCCATAATATTTGAAAATGAAACACTTGGAGTCATTATGGCTCATGTTGGAGAGGTCTATGGCATAGACGTGAAGTTCAATGACGACGAAGCATCCTCGTTGCATCTTTATTATCGGTTTGATCCTTCATTGTCGCTTGATGAAGTTGTGGCCCAACTCAACACTTTCAATTGTATCAACATCAGCCGCAACGGCAAAACTTTATTCATCGACTGACAATGAAGCTCTTTCTTACTCTAATTATGGCTGTGATGACATTCATTTCAGCTCAAGCGGTCAGATATTCATATAAATTCGACGGTACTCCTATTTCGGAAGCTATCCTACGTATAGCCAAAGACCATCCGGATCTAAAAATCTCATTTATCTATAAGGAACTCGACAATTACAAGACTTCCGCGCGGATACATACCGATGATGCCTATGTGGCTTTACGTCAGATTACCGGACTGAATCCTGTTTCGGTAATAAAGAAAGGTGACAACTATTACGTGGAAGCACTCCAACATGGAAAATTCTGTTATAGAGGACGAGCGGTAGATGATGAAAATGAGCCCGTAATGTCGGCTACCGTCATGCTTCTTGCTCCGAGAGATTCCACTGTAATCACTTACGGTGTGACAGATGACGCAGGCTATTTCGTCATTCCATGCGATCAATCGGGTGTGATAGGAAAGCTGTCGTGCATGGGATATAAAACCGTATATGAAAAATTCAATAAATTTTCAGTAGGGACAATTAAGATGCCCACCCGGACCGTTGATCTCGAATCCCTGACTGTAGAGGGCCGTAATGCAATACTATATTCTGATAAATCAGTCTATCTGCCAACATCGAAACAGAAGAATTCGGCTCAGAACGCAGAGGATCTTATTCATAGAATGGCAATTCCACAATTACGCCAAGGTGATGAGATCAAAACTGTCTCAGGGCAGCCGGTTGAGATTTTTATAGATTATATTCCGGCTACAACGGACGAACTGGCAGGAATGCGAACAGTGGACGTTAAGCGGATAGAATACTATGAATATCCGAATGATCCGAGATTTCAGGGGAAAGTCCATGTGCTGAATTTCATTATGCAGAAATATCAATACGGTGGCTATGTAAAAGGTTTATATTATGATAATTTCGTTACATCGCGCCAGTTTAACGGCTATGCAAAGCTTCAATATAAAAAGATGACCTTCGACTGGGCTGCCGGTGTATTCGATATGCATGACCGAAAAGGTTATGAGAATACGGTCGAGACATTCAGGCTCCCACAAGAGGACGGTTATGTAAAGGAGTTTCAAAGAAAATCTGAGGTGGACTATTATAAAAACAGACGTAAGGCGTTATGGACATCTCTGAAAGGCCTTTATCAATCCGAGAAGGTAGTGATAAGCACTATGATCACGGCGGATATAGACCGTACACCTAAGCAGATTACAGAAGGCAAAGTAACCTACACTCCGGAAGATTATAAGTCATCGGATTATACATCTATCCTTTCGAATCGTATCAATTCACTGATTTACAGTGGATATTGGTATTTCTCTCTTCCTTCAGGCAACTATATGACATTCGATCCATACTATGCTTATAGCCATACGACCCAACGGTCGGGTTATTATGAGAACGGAATGACGGGAATTCTGAATGGTGCGTCAGACGATTCACATCAGGCTAACGGGACACTTTCATTCATTCGTAAGTTCGGTAAGGCCGGGACTGTTAAAGCAACATGCCAAGGTCAATACATTCAAAATAAGACCCGCTACATGGGCACATCTACGGTTTCAGATATGGCTCGTACATTCAGAATATGGCCGGGATTAAATTACAGCTATTCAAATGAAGATTTTTATGGAAACCTTGGAGTAGGTTTTTTCTGGGACAGAACCGCGTATGGCGACAGCAAGGAAAATACTGCCGCCCCTTGGATGAAACTGGCTCTACAGTATTCCGTCAATCGCAAGAATTCACTCTCGGTGAATTTCAATTACATGAAGTCGACGCCATCTTCGTACTACAGGAGTATAGCTGTAATTCAGTCATACCCGTTGATGAGTTATACGGGAAATCCCTCTCTTGTACCGTATGATTCTTATCATATCGATGGGTCTTATACCTTAATACCGAATAATAAGTTCAGTCTGTCTGCATTCGGTTACGCATGGATTGTGGGGAACAGATATGTTTTCGATTATGAGGCCACACCTACCGGCATACTCAGGACGATTAAGCAGCCAATGGGTGATTATGCACAATGGCAGTACGGTGTGCAAGGCTCCGCGAAACTACTGAACAACAATCTCCAGTTGGGAGTCTCATGCTACATGGATCATTCTCATAACGGTATACCGTATAATATTGATAATGCTGATTTCACATGGTCGGTGTCAGCTTATTACTACCTGAATAAATTCTATTTTGGTGCTTCATATCATTCCCCGGGAGGATATCCTGACGGCTGTATGGTGGGAACCTGGATGTCAACGCGCGATTTTTATACATTTCAGGCCGGATGGAGCGACAGTCATTGGAATCTCAGATTCTTTACCAGAAATTTCCTGCGGCATAATGCCTATAACAATAAAGGTGTCATGAACAGCGAATTTTACGATTCGGTGCGTTACATATACGGAGCATCCTTCGCCCGATTTTTTCAGATTTCAGCAACTTATACATTCGGATTCGGTAAAAAAATCCGTGCGGAGAATGAAGCATACCAGGCATCCGGCGCTTCTTCAGGCATTTTGAAGTAAAGAAAGTTTATCAGACTATTAGATGCACACATAGGAGATTCTTATATTTAAATAAACGAAGCTGTGTAGATGTCTACACAGCTTCGTAGTGATTTTTTTTCGTGTATTATTCGCTCAGTATCGAGGGAGCCACATAGGTGCGGGTAGCCATTTCACGGTCGAATGAATAGAGACCGCTACCGTTATCGCCTATGAGACGGAGGGTGTCGAGGATGCCGCGCACGTTTTCTTCTTCCTCAACCTGTTCGGTGATGAACCAGTCGAGTTTGGTGCGGGTGGCGTAGTCGTGCTCTTCTGTTGCAAGCGCATAGAGATTGTTGATCATAGCGGTCACTTTCTGCTCATGGGCAAGGGTGTCTTCAAAGGCTTCGGAGAGGCTGTTCCATGAGGTCTTCACACCATCTATGGCTTTGAGTTCCACACGGCCGTCGCGGGCGGTGAGATAGTCCATGAGAATGGTGGCGTGAGCCGTTTCTTCCTGATTCTGCACCTTGAACCAGTTGGCCACACCCGGCATACCGACATTAGCGAAGTGGTAGGACATCGAGAGGTAGAGGTAAGCCGACCAAAGTTCGGCATTGATCTGCGCGTTGAGCGCATCCTGAAGTTTGCTGTTGATCATAGTTATGTTTGTTTTTTGTCTGTATTTAAAACAATCGTTGCAGGCGTTGGTTCTTGTCAGAAAAAAAGTCTGCCCGGAGCGGAAATGCTCCCCCGTGGGCAGACTTGCAAGCTGTGAGTCGGGAATATCGTGAGACGGCGTCGCTTATTTGCCCTTATGCTCGTAGAGCAGGGTGAGCGAGGGCTGGTCGCACACCTCGGCCGGACCGAAATACTGGATGGGGCCGGGGTAGATGTAGCAGGTGTTCATCGCCCAGTCATCGCGCTGCGATGCGAACTTCTGGAAGGGTGCTCCGTCAAGACGTACGAGGGCTTTCTGGATAACGGGTTTGTCCTCGCCGTTGCGGTGTTCGATGTTCATCATCATGGTGATGGGTATGCCGCCTGCGGTCCATTGTACCGAGGGTTTCACAAGATTGCGAATCGAGGACATGTAGCCGGTTACACCTGCATTGATCAGGCATGCGGCGTTGTAGCCCAGAGCGTAGCAGTAGTCGGCGTCGAAGTTGGAGGGATCGGCGCAGCGGCCTTCGTAGCCGAAGAAGTGATGGAGGGCAGAGAATTTACCGTCGTATTCGCCTGCTTTTGCCATTTCCTTGAGACGGTTGCCGACCATTTCGCTGAGGAGTTTTTCGGTCTCGATCAGTGAAACCTGCACGTTGCCGTGGGGGTCGCGGTCAAGCATGAGCTGACGGGCCACGTTGGCGGGAAGGCTGTTGAGGGTTTCTACGTTTTCGGGCGAGAGATGTCCCTTGATGAAATCCTCGAGTTTGGCGCCTGAAAGGTGTGCTGTCTCATCTGCGTTCTTGGCAAGCACGTTGTTGAGTTCGGCGATGAGCTTCTTGATGGCGGGAATGAATTCGATGAGACCTTCCGGAATGAGGACTGTGCCGAAGTTGTTGCCGTAACGTGCACGGGCAGCCACAACGTCGGCGATGCTGTTCACGACATCGGTGAGGCTCTGGTTCTTGGCCTCCACTTCCTCGGAGATTATGCAGATGTTGGGCTGGGTCTGGAGAGCACATTCGAGCGCGATGTGGCTGGCTGAGCGTCCCATGAGTTTCACGAAGTGCCAGTATTTCTTGGCGGAGTTGCAGTCGCGCTGGATGTTACCGATAACTTCCGAATAAACTTTGGTCGCTGTGTCGAAGCCGAATGATGTTTCGATGCATTCGTTTTTGAGGTCGCCGTCGATTGTTTTGGGGCAGCCGATCACCTGCACACCGGCGTCGATGCTCTTGTAGTATTCGGCGAGCACGGCTGCGTTTGTGTTGGAGTCGTCGCCGCCGATGATAACCAGAGCGGTGATTCCGAGTTCCTTGCAGATTTCAAGACCTTTGTCGAACTGGTCTTTCTTTTCGAGTTTGGTGCGTCCTGAACCGATGATGTCGAAGCCGCCTGTGTTGCGGTATTCATCGATGATAGCGGATGTCAGTTCGATGTATTTATGGTCGACAAGACCGCCGGGACCCATGAGGAAACCGAAAAGGCGGCTGTCGCGGTGGATTTTCTTGATACCGTCGAACAGGCCGCTGATTACGTTATGTCCGCCGGGAGCCTGGCCGCCTGACAGAATCACGCCTACATTGACGGGTTTGCCGGCAGAGGGGTTGGGGTTCTTTTCGAATTTCAGTTCGGGGAGACCGTAAGTGTTGGGGAAGAGCTGATGGATTTCTTCCTGATTGGCAACAGACTGGGTGGGTTTACCTTCCACAGCCTTGACGGCACCGGTCAGAACGATGGGGAGTTTGGGTTGATAAGCCGCACGGGCTTTTTGCAGGGGACTCTTTTTCATCAAAAAGTGACTATAAAATGTTGTATTAAGTTCATTATAAACAGATTGGCTCTCGGTTGAGTGCCATAGGCTCTGACTAAGCCAATTTGGTTACAAAGTTAGTAATTTTTTTTGAAATGCCGCCGTGCAGCAGTTGAAAAAATATGCCCGTAGGATTTTTATGATATAAACATCATTTGCGACAGTGGTCTATTATGTACTGCACGGCCGGCTCGGGTCCACCCGCCAGAGGGCTGACCTGCATTTTGACGGTCGGCGGATTTTTCTGGAGCTCCTTGGCATCTTCCACGGTGAGATGCTCTATTTCCACGGGATATATCTCATAATATCCGTACATGTGTACAGGCGCGTCAGTCCGGAATGCTTTCTTGATCCACTTGCCCCGACCTGTGATATCAAAGGTGAACGTCGCGGATAAGATGTCCGCAGCCGAATATGAGGCGGGCGCCGACGGGCGTACAATCTTGTTGCTCTGGAATTCGGTGATGTCCATTGTGAACCCTAACAGTTTGAATATCATTGGCGAAAGGCGGTGATCTTTGTTATCCGCGAGATAGTCGTCATGGATGCTGATGAGTTCGCCATCACGGCGCACAACTTCCTTTATGCCGTATTTACCGGCAACAGTGTCTGATTTTATTTCCACGCGTCCGGAGGGAAAATTGATGAGTTGTTCCCATGAGATTGATGTATCCCGGAAATCGGGGCGAAAAATGCTGTCAAGTCCGCTGCTGTCTGTCACGCGTGAGTAAAGGCGAGAGCACAGGAATCTCGGAGAGCCTGATGACTTGAAGCCTTTTACTTTGCCGTCGGTGAGAAAAAAATCACCCATGTGTTCGTTGAAAGATATAATGGTATTCTCACCCGATTCGCCGCTGACATATTCCCTGAAGTAGCAGATGATGTGTGTGACGGGACGGTCGGCCGGCGACACCACCACTTCTTCAAGAGGATATGCGCAACGAGTCATCGCGGCTGAACACGTTCCGGCTGCGCATTGCAGCGGTTCGTAACCCATACATTTTATTGTGACAGGAAAACGGCTGTTGTCATCGATGGTTATGGCCCCGTTATCGTCGGTAAGTCCGATAATCGTGCCTGTTTGCGAGAATATCGTGGCATATGGAATCGGCTGGGAGTCTTCTGCGTCCACAACCCGGATGACTTCGATTGCGAAGGCTCGGAGAAAACTTAATAATGAAAATATTACGATGAAAGCAAGTCTGGGCATTGTCGCATTCAATTTTTGGAAAATTACAATAATCGTAAAATTTGAGACATTGCAAAGTTAATAAAAATGTGACGAATCTCACATGAATAGGTATAAAAAAACAGCGTCGGAAATTTTTCCGACGCTTAGTGGCGGGAGAAGGATTCGAACCTCCGACCTCTGGGTTATGAGCCCAGTGAGCTACCACTGCTCTATCCCGCATTGTTTTACGATGCAAAGTTACAGCTTTTAGGTGTATCGTGCAAGTGCTTTAACACACATTAACGTGACGCGAAGCCGCCGTCAACATGACGGCGGCTTCGACAGTATTGCTTCTCAGACGTTTATGATACAGACGTCCGGAAAATCTTTAGAAGGGGAAGTTCATGCCCAGAGTAACCGATGCGTTTGAACTGAGCGGAGCGTACTGTTTGGCGAGTTTGCCCAAGGTGTGGTCCATGCCCAGGAAGAAGTTGAAACCGGTAACATGAACATTAGCCATCCACCCGAACGATGTGCCGTAGGTGCCGAAGGCTACATTGGCGTCAGCCGAGAAGCACTTCACGGGATTCACGTTGGCTGAGATGCGCACTTCGCTCCAAGTGTATCGACCGGCCAGGCGGGTCGAAGACAGCAGGCCGAAGTGCAATTTGCGATATACGGGAAGTTCGTATTCGGCGCCGAAGTTGAGGGTCGCGGCCATTGTGTGGTTGCGCGAGTTGACGGTGCCGAGGTCGGAGAGCTGGTAGAGGGTCTCGAAGTTGTCACGGAGACGGTCCCATTCATTCGAGAATGAATTGTCAGCGTTGCCGTCGGCGCTGAAGATGTAGGCGTTGGTGTTTACGGTGCGGTCGCCTTCGGTGGATGCATAGTGAGCATTGCTCAGGTTCATCCAGCCGAGATCGAGCACAGCGGCCGAGAATGTGAAGTCGGTCCACTTGTAAGTGGCGCCGAGATCGACGGCCATACCGAAGCCCTGGGTGGAGAAGTTGCCGTCGCCGTCCATATTCATGCCGGAGACATATTCGCGATTCTCCTTGCTCATCTTGGTTTCGAACTGGAATTTGGGCAGGTTTACATAAACATCAGCATTGGTGAGAGCGGTCCATCCATCCTCGCCGAGGGTAAGGTGCGCATCGTTGAAGCGAGCGTCGACATCAGCGAACGGAACGAGGAATTTGAGAGCGGCGCCCACTCGAAGACCGGGAACCTGCTTGATATCGTGCGAATGGTTGAGCGCGAGTTCCGCATAGCCGGTGGCGCTGGCGCAGAGATTCTTGATGTCGTAGGTGCTGTTGGTCACGCCTTCCTTCACAAGAGAGAAGAAGGATTTGGGCACTATTACGTTAGCGTCGGCGCGGGCGTTGAGGCTGACGGTATTGTATCCTTTGAACGCCTTGAAGCCGACGGATATGATGTTTTCGCGGAGGTTGACGCCGAGACGGTTTTTAGCCGAGAAGCCTTTCATGGCCTGCTCAACACCGATATTCGGATTGGTAAAGAGTACTGTCTTGCCGTCTACGGTGTAAAGCACGTCCTTGAGGTGCAGATTACCGCGGGCCGCTACATTGAGATTGCCGAGGCCGGGCATGGATACGAATCCTTTGTCGTTGCCCATGGCCGGGTTCATCTGATAGCGGTAGGTATAGTTCTCCAGGAAGTAGCCTGAATTGGTGTTCTGTGCTGACGCGTTGAGGGTGAAAGCTGCCAAGCCACCCAGTACGAGTATACGAGCTATAGTTTTCATATTAATAATGTGGGGGCTTAGAATTTGGTGATATAGTAACCGCTCACGCGAGCTTTGATGTTCTTGAGTACGATCTGCTGGTCGGTCGACAGGGCCTCACCGTTGTTAGCGCCGATGATACGCGCCTCATAGCGTACACCGTCCACATGCTGAACCTTACCCTGGCCGTTCTGAATCTGCATTACGATGGTGAGATCCTGGCCGTTTGTGTCGGGAAGGAGATGGTCATACTCCTGACCGTTGACTTTGACGGTAGATACTATCTTGACGTCGGGGATATCATTGCCATTGCGGTCCAGGGGATAAGCGGAAAGTTCGACAGCCACGGGTACATCGCTGTCGGCTGATGCAGTGACGGTGAGAGCTTCGATTACGAGATTGTCCTCGGAGTCTTCGGAGAACCAGCCGTCGGTCTTGTCAGAGTAAGTGATTACGCTGCCGTCCTGAAGGGCAAGCGGTGCCACAAGCTTATATTTGCCTTCCACTCCGGGGATATGTCCGGGCTTATTGCATGAGGGAGAGGAGTGTGTCTCGTCAGTGGCGAGCTTGAAATCAACCACCGGCTGTGAGGGAATTCGGGGATTGTCAAGTGTGATGCCGATAGATGAGGGTAGGGTGGATGTGGCACCGTCGGCGGTGGCAAGCAGATTGCCGAGGTTGGCGTACTGTATCCAGTCTTTTTCAGGATTGATGTCGTAGCCGTCAGGTACGGCCAGTCCGTCTTTTGAAGGAGACAGAACGAAATCGTAGGGGCCGGCGATTCCCTTGTCGGGGTTAACAACTATTTCACTGCCGAGGGGGAAGGGTATAGCGGAAGCGTTGTCTCGATAAGCCGTGAGGGTGAGACCGGAATTGTATGAAAGTCCGTAATTGCCTACGGGATCGTTGAGGCTCAGATAGATCTGAGGATTGCTGAGACGGATGTCAGTGCCGGGCTTGGATAGGAAGTCGGGAATATCCGAAAGGCTGATAGGTGCGATATCCATTCCGTCCAGATTATACTGAATTCGGCCTGTCAAAGCGGTGATGACCATATCGGTGAGGGTATAGTCGACACGGAATCTCAGGTTTTCGGGCAGGGGAACAGGCACCCCGTTCACTAATTTGGGCGCGATGGTCAGCAGACCGGAGAGCACTTTGAATTCTCCTTCGAAGTCAATGTTATGGTTGACGATCCGGCAGCCGGCTTGTTCGAAATTCACGCCTACGGCAACGAGTTTGGCGTCAAGATACGGATCTCCGGTGGTGACTTCGGCGCGCGCGAGCACCCACAAGCCTGTTTCCGGGTCATATTCTCCATCAGAAGAGCTCTTGTCTATCTTTAGACCTTTGGGCATCTGTATGTGGAGATCGGTGAACACGATTGACTGTACTTTTCCGTCGACGTTCATGGCAGTGAGATGTGCCTTGAACACGAGTGGCTCGATAGCTGCATAATCTATCTGCTCGATGGCGGGATCGATATTTTGGGCAGCATAGTTGAAATCGTCACCCATATTCACTATCTCATAGGTGCAGCTGAAGTCATCGGCTACACCGGCAGCCTTGCGGCGTGCGTTCTCAGCCATTATCTGTGAGAGGGTTTCCTCGGAGGAATTCAGAGTGGGATGCGCGCAGGTGAAGCTTTTGATTACGATTTCTTTAGATGAAAAGCTTCCTGACTCTGTGAGCGCATACACGTCTTTTCCGTCAATATTGATCGGTTTGATCTTGCTGTCCTCATCGTATGTGATGATGTTTCCCAGCGTAACGTCTTCGATGTTGACAGGAAGCACAAGGTCATCCACTGTCAGTTTTGTGGTGGTGTCGATGTCTGACAAGTCATACTTGTCGTCCACACACCCTGTGGCGGCTATTGCCATTGCCGACACCAAAACAGGGAGATAAAGTTTTGAATGATTCATATAGTTAAGTTAAGAATAATCAGGCGAATGCAACGTGGTTAGAATATACTGTACCTTGAATTTTTGACTGCAAATTTAGCGTTTTTTAATAAGACCACAAAATTATTAACCTAATAAATCTTGTCAAAACACGTTTTTCCGGATGAATTTCACGGTAATCCGTGAGACGCTAAGCCCCCGTTCCTTAACAAATATTGGAGAACGGGATCTAAAGTTCCGAATAGAGAGGGATGCGGTCGTGGAAGGTATATCCCGATCCGTTGAAGCGGCAGCAGAAGTGATGCAAGCCGTTGGAAACCACCAGCCATGGCGCTCCGAGCACTGAATTGTAGCGTGCGATCTGGTCGAACACCTTGGCCGTGAGTGCTACTGTCGGTCGTTTGTACTCGACAATCATCAGAGGGCGTAATGCTTGAGTGAACACCACTGTGTCGCAGCGGCGTGCCGTGCCGTTTAGTGTCAGTGAATGTTCGTTGGCCATCAGTGCCGCCGGATATCCCAGATGTGCCGTGAGATAGTTTACGAATGTCTGCCTGACTTCCTCTTCCGGAGTGATCGTCACCCACCGCCGGCGCAGTGGATCGAACACCTCGAAACGGTCGCCGCTGCCGGGGCGTACCGTCGGGCGGAATGAAGGCAAATTCAGAGGCTGACTCATTTTATCATTGAAGGATTAGGCAGTTTGGGAAAAACTGCGTAAATTTACGCAATTATTTTGATATATCACGTTCCCTCCACATTAAATATATATGGCAGCCGCACCATCCATCACATTCGATACCCTGAAACGACAGCTCTCCGCCGGACAATATGCTCCGGTGTATCTCCTGCACGGAGAGGAAGGCTATTATATCGATGAACTGGTGAAGCTCTTCGAACGCATACTCCCCGAGGATGAGCGTGAATATTCGCTTACCAACATCTATGCCCCTCAGGTGGCTGACGTAAAGGAGATAACGGATATCTGCCGTAGTCTGCCCATGCTGTCTGAACGGCAGGTGGTGATAGTGCGGGAGGCGCAGAACGTGAGGGCTGATTTCATTGACAAACTGGCCCCTTATGCGGCTGCGCCTGCGCCCAGCACAATTCTGGTGGTGGCATCGCGTGGCGAAAAGATAAAAGGCCGGGCCTTTGTCAAGGCCGTCAAGGCATCCGGTGTGGTGTATGAGTCTCCGAAAGTGTGGCCTAACGAGATTCCGAATCTTGCCGCCGCTTACATCCGGTCCAAAGGTATGACAGCCGGAGAGAAATCAGCCGAGTTGCTCGCCGAATATGTGGGGACATCGTTGAGCCGGCTGTATAACGAGATCGATAAACTTGCAGGGATTCTGGGACGCGGCGCTATGGTGACTCCGGAGGCTATAGAGATGCACGTAGGCATCAGCAAGGACTACAATAATTACGAACTTGTCGATGCATTAGCCGTGCGAGACGCGGCCAAAGCGATGCGTATAGTCAAGTATTTTGCGGCAAATCCCAAGGCAAATCCGTTTGTAACCACCACATCCACTCTTTTCGGATTTTTCGCTGACCTGATGCAGGGATGGTATACGCCCGACCGAAGCGACCGCGGTCTACAGGCATCCCTCGGGCTTAATCCGTACAACAGTTTCGCGTTACGCCGTATCCGCAGCGGCATGAAATCCTACAATCCCTATCAGGTCATAGAGATTCTCGACGTCCTCAGGCGCTACGATGCCGCAAGCAAAGGCGTGGGGTCGCGTATGAATCCCTATGACGGCCTGGCCGATGCTGTCTTTCACATACTTACGGCTCCGGGTCGACTTCCGGTATGATACCGACGCATGTCTTTTAGTGCTTACAATCTGTAAGCACTTTTTGTGGGCGTTCATCAGCAGTTGTTCAAAAACATGCTGTATAACATCTTTTTGCAACATAGATTGTCTAAAACAGCCCTCAAAAATAGTGTTTTATAACATATAGTTTGCGAGGTTTGTATATTTAACACATTTTAATAATTTTCTAATTTTTCAGCGAATAGCTTGTATGAGCTACTTTTGGAGATGGATTTTGTGTATTTTAAGTTAAAAAAACGATATGAAAGTTGTGGAATGTCTATCACTTCTCCATCTGCGGCATTTTTTATTACGATTTGTAAGATTTGCACAGTCCAAAGTTATGACGTAACTTTGCATCGGAAATGAAACGACAACCTATGCTTTTTCATAGAAAATACTAACACATCATAGTGGAAATAACAAGATCTGGAATAGACATATTACTCTAACATTAAGTACACAGTATGTTTATATAATACGGCCGGCTTGAGAAAGTCGACCGTGTTATTTTAAACTGTATGTATCCTCACGACCACTTCGTTCATCCGTGATTTTATACTTTTTTATGATGATTTTATTTGCAACTTAGCTCGGTATTTTGTTAACTTTGTGGTCGGAAGACAAACTCCTTACGAGTTCTGATACCTTTTGACGAAAAACATAACTCTTTAACCATAAAACAAGATGAAACCATACGTTCTGGGCATTGACATCGGCGGTACCAACACGGTTTTCGGTATCGTTGACGCTCGCGGCGTGGTGATAGCAAGTGGATCTATCAAAACCGCGAAACACAGCAAAATCGAAGATTACATTGACGAACTCTATACCGAGGCAACCCGCCTGATCAAGGCAAACGATGCCGAAGATAAGATTTACGGTATCGGTGTCGGCGCACCTAACGCCAACTATTACAACGGCATGATCGAAGGTGCCGTCAATCTTCCCTGGCCTTCTCCGATCCCTCTGGCAAAGCTGATCAGCGATAAGTTCGGCCTCCCCGTAGCCATCACGAATGACGCGAATGCAGCCGCTATCGGCGAAATGACCTACGGCGCCGCCCGTGGCCTGAAAGACTTCATCATGATCACCCTCGGCACCGGTGTTGGTTCGGGTATCGTGATCAACGGTCAGGTGGTTTACGGCCACGACGGCTTTGCCGGCGAGCTCGGCCATATCGTCGTTAAACGCAACAACGGCCGTCTCTGCGGTTGCGGACGCACCGGCTGTCTCGAAGCTTACTGCTCGGCCACGGGTGTTGCGCGCACTGCACGCGAATTCCTTGAAATACGTCAGAACGAACCTTCACTGCTGCGCAACATGCCTATCGAAGAGATCACCTCGAAGGATGTGTATGACGCTGCCATGAACGGCGACAAGCTGGCCAAGGAAGTGTTCGAATACACCGGTACAATCCTCGGCGAAGCTCTCGCGGACATGACCGTATTCTCATCGCCTGCCGCATTCATCCTCTTCGGCGGTCTGGCCAAGAGCGGTGAATTGCTCATGAAGCCTCTCCGCGAAGCTATGGACAAGAATATGATGCCCATCTTCAAGGGCAAACCCAAAGTGCTCCTGTCGGAACTCAAGGAAGCCGATGCCGCCGTTCTCGGCGCCAGCGCACTGGGTTGGGAAGCCAAGCCTCTCGAATCTGCTCCGGCAGCTAATTGATATAATAAAAATAAATAACTCAGCCGTTCCCTTGAGGAGCGGCTGAGTTATTTATTCTATTGAGTTAACTCAGAAGCGATAGCCTATTTTAAGGCCGATGCTTCCCCAGCATGAAGAACTCCTAAAGTGATAATTGCCTAAATCGAGTGAATGACAGAATATATAACCGTCGTAAGCCAATGCGCCATATAGATGATTGGTGATATTTACTCCGGCTAAAAGCTGATAAGCTCCTCCAAAGGACCCAAAATTGTCATTGTACACTGTGCCAATATTGCCACCGACAAATAGACTCTTGTTTCCTGCAAATTCATAAAAGAAATATCGAAAGCCGACTAACGGCCCTACAACTAATGTGGTCGATGAGCCTTTCGTAGTAGTACCTACAAGAAGCTTTGCGTCGAATGCGCATTTTACACTTGTTGCAATACGATAGCCTACAGCTCCGTTTAACGCAGCCCCTCCGGACTTAAATACATTGTTCTGCACCACTTCATGTACAGGCATATTGCCTACGGATGCGCCAACACCGATTTCTGCAAAAAAGCCTTTGCGGTTTGCATTCTGGGCTGTTACTGAGACAGCAAAAATTAGGGCTGAAATTACTATTGCGATTAGTCTTTTCATATAGAAAAATTTTATCCGGATTATTGATTGAGTCTCCATATCTGCCATTTTTCGGCTACTGCCGGTGATACGGATACCGTTGGTGTTTGTTCGCGACGGTTTATTCGAAACGCTGATTGATTTACATTGTCGCGGAGGTATGATTCAAGTTCAGAGAGAGAGGTATTTCCTCGAGTTTCATTTATTTTTTTCAAAAGAAAGTAGGTGAACATTCCATGCCCTTTTTCAGCGTAAGGGAGAGCCGTCTGATCTGCATTAGTGGCACTGAATACTACAACATTTCCCGAGATGACTTCTTTTTTGGGAGCCAGTTTCACTCCTCGATGACCGTTTGATGCCATCAACATCCCTCCGTTACGTTCTCCGCCGCTGAAACATGCATCAATAAAGACCACCGCACTTTCGACATCAAGGTCTGCCAAGGCATCGTAAAGATAGCTTAACGGAATGCACACCGCCGGACTTACACGTGACGCATCTGTTGGAATAAGGTAACTCTCGTGGTTGTTTTCATCGGGTGCGCCATGTCCTGAATAATAGAATATAACTTTCATTTCGGCACCTTCAATTCTATTGGCAGTCTTTAAATCTTCGATAGCCTCTTTGATAACTCCAGAGGTTGCATCGGTGTACATGAAGATATTCTTCCGTGGTATTCCGAGCGTGCGCTGGCAATACAGATTGAAGATGTCGCCGTCATGTATCGCAAACGGAACATTCTCCATTTTGGGATAATTTTCGTTTGATATGATTACAGCGTATGTTTTGTCGTTGGATCGATGAGTGAAAGGTATTTTCAGGTCAACATCGTCTGCGACATAAGTTGTAGTGCCCGGAGATTCGGACGTTATTTCCGCAACCGGGACGGATATTACCGGGTTTGGAGTCTCATTGCTAATGTTGGCATTAACTACAGATGTGGGAGTAGGGAGGCCTTGCACAGCGCTGGACTTTTCGGCATCCGTATCATAGAATTGAGCCACGATCCCTGCGGGCAGACAGTAATATCCGGCTGTCTGTGTATTAATGAACTCCGGCAATTCATATATTACGCTTATATCATTACATTTCTCAAACGCTTTTGCTCCGACTTGCTCGATGGTGACTGGAATACGTAAGGTATTCAGTTTTTTACAATCCTTGAATGCCTGAGCGCCTATATACCGTACACTACCGGGCAGATCAATGTCTCTGAGCGAAGTACAATTCTCAAATGCCTTGGCACCTATGTTTTCAACGCCGGACGGAATATTGATTTCCGATAAGGAAGAACAATGTCTGAAGGCACCTTTACCGATACTTTTGAGAGTGGACGGCAAGGAGACTTCGGTTAGTTCGGTACAATCCGCCAAAGAATTATCTCCTAAGGACGTGATTCCCTCATTAACTGTCACAGTCTTCACTCTTTTGGGATTATAAGGTCGCTCGCCGAAATCTTTCATATCACCGCTTCCGGTCAAAGTCAAGTTCCCCTGTGTGTCAAGATTCCATTTCACAAATCGGCCGGCTTTCCCGTATGAATCTGCAAAAGTTACTCCGCACCCGATCAAAGACAATATTATAGTTAAATACGCTATGCGAATAAGTTGCATGAGTGAGATGTGTTGATTGGATAAGCATTAACTTCGCAAAGGTACTTAATTTCTCCGAAGAATACTAATAATCAAAGGAAATAATCAATTTTAAGACGAATAGAAATGGTAGAAACGGTATGGCCCCGGCTCGATTGTGCCGGGGCCTTTTTTGATAAGTAACTCTTAAAAATTAGCTGATATGAATTTGAGTAGGATTGATGCGGGAATTTCTTCGTTGAGAGAAGGAGTGTAGCGAGCTACACGACTGAACGAAAGGGAGAAAGGCTCCATCAAGACAATCAAAGGCATATCAGCCCGAAGGGTTACAAAAAAAGCCATAATATAAACTAATTTTGAAGAGTTACTTAAGAGTTATTATGTCGCTACATCATTGCCCGGAGGTGCCTCCATAGGAAGTTAGGCACTCGGCGCCATAGTCCGCAGAGTGCCCTCCATCGCCAGTCGATGGTCGCGGTGTGCTTCTGCCGGAGTATGGCGCGCTCGATCCGCCGTGCGGCATAATCCACATCCATGACCATTGGCAGCCGTGAACGATCCGGATCCTCCGCCAGCAGAGCGGTATTCATGAATCCCGGCCGGATATCCGTGATCCGGATATTGAGTCCGTGTGCATGAGCGAGCTGGTCTATGGCCTGAAGATAATTCCACTGATAGCGTTTTGATGCGCTGTATGCAGGCGCGACACCCAGACCCTTCGTGCCGGCGACCGACGTCAGGGCGGCGATCTGTCCACCACCGTTTTGTGCGAAATATTTGAAAGCTGCCGTCACTATCCGCGTAAAGCCGTCTACGTTTACACCCACGGTGCGCAGTTCTTTTTCTGCGTCGAGTTCCGGATTGTGCCATCCGGTGCCCGAGGCGTACAGGAGCACATCCATTCCTCCGCATTTGTCGATAAGGTCATGCAGGTGGTCTACGGCTTCAGGTGTCGAGACATCCATAGCTTCCGTATGGATGCTTTCGGGGTAGCGTTCCCTTAGTTGTTCGAGGCGGTCAATTCGTCGTGCAGCCACTCCCACTGTCCAGCCCGATGCAGCGAAGTCCAGGGCGATTTTTTGCCCCAGACCTGATGATGCGCCTATTATTACGATTCTGTTCATTATAGGAGTAATTGTCTTTCTTGTCTCACAGTTATCGGTGATGAATGTCCCGAAAGCAGAACGGTATCATCCGGCAAAGTAAGGATTTTATTCACAATCGAGTCTTCAAGCTCTCTGCGGTCGCCGCCCGGGAAATGGGTGAGTCCCGGGCCGTGCTGATAGAGAGTGTCGCCTACGAAGGCCGCATGTTCCTGCTCGCTGTAGAAAGTCACCGACCCGGGTGTGTGCCCCGGTGTATGTATAACCTTGAGGCGGAACGAATTGTTTTCTTTCAGCCGGATGTCCTCGCCGTCGTGGAGAAATTCGTAGTGTAGAATCTGTACCGGCTGACCGCTACCGGCCGAGAGGTTAAGCCTCATGTCGGTCATATACCGCTCGTCTGCAGGATAAACATAAATCGGTGCTGCAAGCTGTTCACGTAGAATTTCAG
The DNA here is from genome assembly GCA_947175575.1 of uncultured Bacteroidales bacterium. GTDB lineage: Bacteria > Bacteroidota > Bacteroidia > Bacteroidales > Muribaculaceae > CAG-873. The sequence goes on from CAMWNG010000007.1 coordinate 30,794, forward strand.
CCGCGCCCATGTGGTCGAAGTGACCGTGGGTCAGGAGAATCTTTTCGATCTTCCATCCGTTTCGGCGTATGACGTCAAGGATTATTCCGGCCTGTGCGCCCGGGTCGATCAGGAATCCGGCGCGGCTCACTTCATCGATGTAAAAGTAGGTGTTTTCGGCGAATACGCCTTGCACCTGTAATTCTTTGATCATGGCTGTCTCCTTTCATCGGTTCCAGTTGATTTGACATCCGTCGGGACCGCAAGTGTGAGTGGGTTCGTTTACATCCGAGGTTGCAGCTTTGAGTTTACGGGCTTTTTCAAGGGCCATCTTCATTCCCTCCACGGTCATCGCGCCGGGAACTGCGAAGGTGCCGTCGAACACCATATACGGTACGCCGCGCACACCGCGCATCTGAGCCTCTCGTTCATCGAATCGGACTTCATCGGCATAGCGGTCGCTGTCCAGCACTTCTGTGACCTTTGCGGCATCCATACCGGCCTCGGCTGCGACTGTCTCAAGCACCTTGCGGTCGGCCAGCACGAGATTCTTGGTGAAGTATGCGTCGAACAGCAGATGATTAAGTTTCTGCACCGTGGCGTAATCGTATTCCGCTTCGGCGAGTTTCATCAGTCGATGTGCGTCGAAAGTGTTGCTGTATTGTGTTGTGGCATATCTGAAGTCAAGGCCCGCTTCGCGGCCGAGTGCGGAAATTTCTTCGATCTGTTTTTCTGCCTGGGGCACCGTGAGCCGATATTTCATCGCGAACCGTTCGGGTGTGGTGGTGGTCACTTCACGCGGAGCGGTCGGATCAAGTTCAAAAGCACGATAGTCGATTTTGACATCATCCTTGATATCGAGTTGTTCGATGGCCTGTTCGAGGCGTGTTTCACCTATGTAGCAGTAGGGGCAGGCGAAGTCGCTCCAGATGGTAATGGTAGTCATAATTTTTCCTTTCTTTTGAATCACAGATTGTTATTGATTATTTTTTGTAGTACATTGATCATTGTTTCGATGTCCTCTTTTGGGGCTATATCTTCCAGCGCCTTATGCCGTTTGCCGGCTATTCTCATTATGACGGGTTCGATTTGGCGGGCCTTGGGCGTGAGCCATACGCAGGTGCATTTGTGGCTTACACATTCGGTGGTTACCAAACCCTTGTGGGCCAGAGTTCCCACCGTGCGGGATACAGCTCCTTTATCCTTGCCCACCATTTCGCAGATGTCGCATTGTTGCAGACCGTCGCGGCTGTAAAGCGCGCGGAGGACGAGATATTCGGGAGCTGTTATTCCCGTCGATTCCTGTCTGAGACATTCTTCGAGGCGGCTTATCAGCCGGTGATAGGCGCTGCCGAGCAGGCATCCTACGTATGGTTTGTCATATGTCGATAGGCTCTGTTTCATGTTCGGTTATATAACAACGAGACGCTGATGATTGTTGACGCGACAACCATTTTTATCCATATTTTGGAACTTTCCGATAAAGAATAAAGAGCACTCCGAAATTTTGGAATGCTCTTTATCACATTATTCTTGAGAGGGTTTCGGCTTGCGTTTGCCGTACCATCGGCGTTTTTTTTGCGTCCGGGATTGCTTGGATTCATCAGTAATCTGAGTCTGTTCCGGAGCGGGAGATCCCGCTGAATCAGAATTGATCGGTTTCCTCCGGGGCTTGCGTTGAGTTGGCTTTCCGTTCGGCCGTCGTTTGCGCTCGTCTTTCTTCTTGTCCGGTTCGGCATCGGTGGATTCAGGCCTGCGCCGTTCGATTTCTTCAGGAATCTCGCCTTTGCGCACTGAGTAGCCCAGAAAATCCTCGATCATCCGGAATTTACGGCGATCTTTGTCGCCTACGAGAGTCACGGCACTGCCTCCGGCGCCTGCGCGTGCGGTGCGCCCGATGCGGTGCACATAATCTTCAGCATCATGTGGCACATCATAGTTGACCACGAGGGCGATGTCGTCGATGTCGATTCCTCGCGCCACGATATCGGTTGCCACCAACACATCTATGTGACCGTTTCGGAAGTCGCGCATCACCTCGTCGCGTTCCTTCTGGTCAAGGTCTGAGTGCATCGCTCCCACCTTGATGTGCGCCTGCCGGAGCTCGCGGGCGAGATCCTTCACTTTCAGTTTCGATGATGCGAACACGATCACACGCTGCGCGCTGATAAGTTTGAACAGATGTCGCAGCAGCGGTGTCTTTGAGTTCTCGTGACAGATATAGGCCGATTGGTCGATCTTCTCTGTAGGACGCGATACCGCGATCTTTATTTCAGCGGGATTGCGGAGCACGGTCTTCGCAAGTTTCTGAATCTTGGGAGGCATCGTGGCCGAGAACATGTAAGTCTTGCGTTCCACCGGCAGACGCGTGGCTATCTGCATTATGTCGTCATAGAAACCCATGTCGAGCATACGGTCGGCCTCGTCAAGAATGAAGAATTCCACCTCGCTCAGGTCTACGTATCCCATCTGCAGATGCGCCAGCAGACGTCCCGGGGTGGCAATGATTACTTCGGCACCGGTCTTCAGGGCGCGCTGCTGCTGGGCGAATCCCGCGCCGTCCGTACCTCCGTAAATGGCCAGTGAACTGATGGGCAGGAAATATGAGAAGCCGTCCATCTGGGCGTCGATCTGCATGGCGAGTTCGCGCGTCGGGGTCATGACTATGCACTTCACCTTGTCAGACGCCTCGCGTTTGCCGAGTTCGTTGATTACCGGCAGAAGAAACGCGGCTGTCTTACCGGTGCCGGTCTGGGCCACGGCAATGAGGTCGCGGCCTTCGAGTGCCACGGGAATCGCCTGCTCCTGAATCGGTGTGCAGGTGCTGAAGTTCATGTCGTAGAGGGCGTCGAGGACGTCGTCGGTCAGGTCGAGTTCTTCAAACGTCATTGTTCCTCGTCCTGCTTTCCGGCGAATTCCATAAGGAACGCCTTGATGAATCCATCTATGTCGCCGTCCATCACTCCGTTGACATCCGAGGTCTGAAAACCGGTGCGATGGTCCTTGACACGGCGGTCGTCGAACACATACGAACGAATCTGCGACCCCCATTCGATTTTCATCTTTCCGGCCTCGATCTTTGCCTGTTCGGCCATGCGGTGCTGGAGTTCTTTCTCGTAGAGGATCGAACGCAGATGGCGCAGGGCGTTCTCCTTGTTCTTGGGCTGGTCGCGTGTCTCGGTGTTTTCGATAAGGATTTCTTCCTTTTCACCGGTGTATGGGTCGGTGAACTGGTAGCGCAGGCGCACGCCTGATTCCACCTTGTTGACGTTCTGGCCGCCGGCACCGCCCGAGCGGAAGGTGTCCCACGACATCAGGGCCGGTTCCACTTTCACTTCGATCGTATCGTCCACCAGCGGTGTTACGAATACCGAGGCGAACGATGTCATACGTTTGCCCTGTGCGTTATAAGGAGATACGCGCACAAGGCGGTGCACACCGTTCTCGCTCTTGAGATATCCGTAGGCGAAGTCGCCCTCGACATTGATGGTGCATGATTTGATGCCTGCTTCGTCGCCTTCGAGTATGTTGGAGATCGAGGTCTTGTAGCCGCGACGTTCGCACCAGCGCAGATACATGCGCATGAGCATCGACGCCCAGTCTTGTGCTTCGGTGCCGCCTGCGCCTGAGTTTATCTTGAGCACGACGCCCATCTTGTCCTCCTCGCGGCGCAGCATGTTGCGGAGTTCCAAAGCCTCGATTTTCTCGACGGCCTGTGCATAGAGACGGTCCACGTCCTCTTCCTCGACGATGCCTTCCTTTACGAACTCGAAAGCCACGGAGAGTTCTTCCACAGCGTCCTCGATTTCCTTGTAGCCGTCGATCCAGGCCTGCAGGTCTTTGATTTTTTTCATCTGTTTCTGGGCCTCGGCAGGGTGTTCCCAGAAATCTGGCACATGTGTGCGCAGTTCTTCTTCTTCGACTTCTATTTTCTTGCTGTCGATGTCAAAGATACCTCCTCAGCGCCAGCTTGCGCTCAAAGGTCTCTTTTAATTGCTCTTGTGTGATCATGAGAGTCTGGTGAGATATGTTTTGTTAAGAATGTTTTCTGAATATTGCGTTCACAACTGCGGGAGCAGTGAGTGTAGCCACGATGATGCCCGCGGCGTCGGCGCACAGGTCCAGGATGTCGGACGGACGCCCGATGGGCAGCAGCCCCTGCACCCATTCGTCCACCGCACCGAAAGCCAGCGTCCCGGCGGCTGTGGCGAGCACGATGCCGCTGTTCAAGCGTGTTCCTCCTCTTCTGCGGTCGAACAATATGGCGCCCGTAAGTCCTCCGAACATCACGGCATGGATAAGTTTGTCGAGATGCGGAATCTTAGGCAGATTCGAAGGCTCCAGATGCCCCGGCAGCCATGTGGCATAGAGTATGACACAGACAATCAGGGCTGATGGCCAGTAGCTTCGCAGAAATTTGCCGACAGCGGTCACGGTGATGGTTTGCAAAACGGGGCTGCCGAAGCTCTCGGCAGTCCCGTATATAGATGGTTGTGTTTAGAATTCGCAGTTCTTGGGGGTGCGGGGGAAAGGAATCACGTCGCGGATGTTCGACATGCCTGTGCAGAAAAGCAGCAGACGTTCGAAGCCGAGTCCGAATCCCGAATGAGGCACGGTGCCGAAACGGCGGGTGTCGAGATACCACACCATGTCTTTCATGGGGATATTAAGCTCATTGATGCGGGTGAGGAGTTTATCATAATCGGCTTCGCGTTCCGAGCCGCCGATGATCTCGCCGATCTGGGGGAACAGCACATCCATGGCTCGCACGGTGCGACCGTCCTCGTTCTGCTTCATGTAGAACGCCTTGATGTCCTTGGGATAATCGGTGAGGATGACGGGCTTCTTGAAGTGCTTTTCTACCAGATAGCGCTCGTGTTCGCTCTGCAGGTCCATACCCCATGATACGGGGAAGTCAAATTTATGTCCGCTCTTTTCGAGGATTTCGATGCCTTCGGTGTAAGTCAGGCGCACGAAGTCGTTGTGCAGCACGAATTCAAGACGCTCGATGAGGTCCTTGTCGAAGTGTTCGGAAAGGAATTCGATATCGTCCCGGCAGTGGTCGAGCACGTAACGGATGCAGTATTTCACGAACTCTTCGGCCAGGTCCATGTTGTCCTGAATGTCGTAGAAAGCCATTTCAGGTTCGATCATCCAGAATTCCGAAAGGTGACGCTGGGTGTTCGAGTTCTCGGCACGGAAAGTGGGACCGAAGGTATAAATCTCGCCGATGGCTGTGGCTCCGAGTTCGCCTTCGAGCTGTCCCGACACTGTGAGGGCTGTGGGCTTGCCGAAGAAGTCCTGAGAGTAGTCTACCTGACCGTCCTCTGTCAGAGGAAGCTTGTTGAGGGGGAGGGTTGTCACCTGGAACATTGCTCCGGCACCCTCGCAGTCGCTTGCTGTGATCAGGGGTGTGTGGAGGTAGAAGAATCCTTTCTCCTGGAAGAATTTATGGATGGCGAATGCCAGGGCGGAGCGCACGCGCAGGATCGCGCCGAAAGTGTTGGTGCGGGGACGCAGATGTGCTATGTCGCGCAGGAACTCCATCGAGTGGCCTTTTTTCTGCAACGGATATGTCTCCGGGTCTGCTGTGCCGTAGATTTCGAGTGTGTCGGCCTGCACTTCGCATGTCTGGCCTTTGCCCATCGATTCCACCAGTTTGCCGGTCACATGTATTGACGCGCCGGTGGTCACGGGCTTGAGCTGCTCGTCGGTGAATTTGTTCATGTCGAACACAATCTGAAGGTTCTTGATGGTCGAACCGTCGTTTAGTGCTACGAACTGAACATATTTGTTGCCGCGGCGAGTGCGCACCCAGCCTTTCACATCGACATCGGTGCCGATGGCTTCCGGGGTGGCGAGCAGCTTGGATATTTTGGTGCGTTTCATATTGCTGTGATGTTTTTATTGTCAGGAATTACGGGCTGATTATTCGAACGCTCCCATTTTGAGGAGATTCACTTCTTCCTGGGTGAGGTAGCGCCAACGTCCGCGAGGCAGGTTCTTCTTGGTGAGGCCGGCGAAGTAGACGCGGTCGAGTTTGGTGATGTGGTAGCCCAGATGTTCGAAAATGCGGCGCACGATACGGTTGCGGCCCGAGTGGATTTCAATGCCGGCCTGATTGCGGTCGGTCTCGGTTACGTAGGATATCGCGTCGGCATGGATGGGGCCGTCCTCCAGTTCGATGCCGTCGGCGATTCGCTGCATGTCATCCTCACTGATGTCGCGGTCGGTCCACACATGGTAGATCTTTTTCTTGACATACTTGGGATGGGTGAGCTTCGATGCGAGGTCGCCGTCGTTGGTGAGCAGGAGCACGCCGGTGGTCTGACGGTCAAGGCGTCCTACGGGGTAGATACGTTCGTTGCACGCGCCTTTCACCAGGTCGATTACGGTGAGGCGTCCCTGCGGATCGTCTACTGTGGTCACACAATCTTTCGGTTTGTTCAGGAGAATGTAGCACTTTGACTCCATAGCCAGTACCTTTTCATCATACTCCACTACGTCCGAATGAGATATTTTGGTGCCGAGTTCGGTAACGACCTGTCCGTTAACCTTCACCAGACCCTGCTGAATGAATTCATCTGCTTCGCGACGCGAACATATACCGGCGTTGCACATGAACTTGTTAAGACGGATTTTTTCGTTCGGATCAGGAATAGTGATATCGTATTCGATGCGTTTTGGCCGGGGCGTGAAGCTCTTGCCGCGACCGGTGAACGAACCGCCCTGCTGGCGCTGCTGATAGCCGCCTTTGCCATGTTGCTGGTATCCGCCCTGCTGGCGTTGCTGGTATCCGCCGCCTTGTGGGCGACGCTGTTGGTATCCTCCCTGCTGGCGTTGCTGGTAGCCGCCGCCTTGCTGACGCTGCTGGTAGCCGCCCTCACGCTGCTGACGGGGTTGATAACCGCCGTCGCGCTGCTGACGCTGCTGATAACCGCCGTCTCGCTGCTGACGGGGCTGATAACCGCCGTCTCGCTGCTGACGTTGCTGATAGGGTCGGGGCTGATAGCCGCCTTCACCCTGCTGGCGCTGCTGATAGGGCCGGGGCTGATAGCCGCCCTCGCCCTGCTGACGCTGCTGATAGGGTCGGGGCTGATAGCCACCCTCGCGCTGCTGGTAGGGACGCGGTTGATAGCCTCCTTCGCGCTGCTGGTAAGGGCGGGGCTGATAGGTGCGGGGAGTGGAATCGTCTGAATTTTGCTGAGACTCACGCTGAGGGTATGACACGCGGTCGAAATGGGCACGCGAACCTGCGTCGGTGCCGGAGGTGGAAGTACTGATACGTGGGCGTTTAGGCTTTTTTTCGCCCTGAGGAGTTTCGGGGGTATCCATAAATGGGTAGAGTTAAATCTTAAAAGTTGAAAAAATGAAAATGATGCCTCTCGGCATGACGGTTGGAACAGTAATGTTTTGAATTTGGATTTAATTATATGTGGATATTGTATTAAGAGAGGCGGATATTATAACGTATAGATGAATGAAAAAGATTAAGGGGTTATCCCGTAAGTTGCTTATTGAGTGCAAAGGTACACATTTTTTTACATCCGACAAACTCTCTGTCAGAAAAAAGAGTTTTGTTGGCCGGAATATTAGCTTGAAAATTTGGAGATGAATAATGAATTTCAAATTTGTGCTTGTAAGAGCGGTAATTATCACACGAAATTTAATCCGAAAAATCGGGCGCCGGTCTTCACAGACTGACGCCCGAGGGGTATTTTGGGATGATTAATGAGATGTCAGAACAGATATGTGACACGTACGCTCCATTGGCGTGAGCGGGCCGAAAAGTCATCGAGCAGACGTGTTTTTGCCGCATATGTCATGCCCCATGTATAGGCGCCCACCACCTGCCAGTGCCGGAAGAGTTCGGCTCCTACAGCGGCTGTGAGACCGAGGTCGCCGCCGGAACATTTCAGCATCGAGCAGTTGGAGTGACCTACCTGCAGATTGAATTCCGGACCGCCGTACACCAGCGGGGCTATCTTTTCCTCGAGTCCGTCCAGTCGGGTGTATTTGAAACGCAGGTGAATCGGCACGGTGATGTTATGGATATACACATGTTCATTGCCGTATCCCAGACTGCTCCACACTTCTTTTTGTCCGAAGTTGACCTGAGCGCCTTCCTGGTTGTAACCTATGCCGATGTCCATGCCAAGCCCTATTCCGGGGAACATAAGCTCGGCCTGCAATCCGGCCATCTCGCCCGGTTGTTGTTTCACCGACACGAGTTCTTGCTTGAATTTCATGCTGTTGAGGGTCACGCCGACCATCGGGCCGTATCTGAACTGTGCTGTTGCCACCGGCACAGCAGCCAGAAATACAAGAAGCAGCAGAGTGGTTTTCAGGAGTCTGTTCATCTGTAATTGTGATTTTGTCGCAAAGATACGCGAATTTTTGCAATATACGTTCGTCGAGTTGTTAAAATTAGTTTAACACGCGTCCGCTGCAATAGTAGTGCTTCTTCCAATAGCCCTCGTTGAGGTCGGATTCTATGACGCCTTTTGACGTGGTGGCGTGGAGAATGCGTCCGTCGCCTATATATAATGCCACATGGTTGATACGGTCGCCACCTTGCGAGCTTACAAAGAATACAAGGTCGGCCGGCCTGAGTTGTTCGCGGCTTATTCTGCGGGCGAACTTGGCCATGTCTCTGCTGCTGCGTGGAAGTTTGATGTCTGTGGTGTTGTTGAACACAGTCTGCACGAATCCAGAGCAATCCATACCCTTTTTCGTCTGTCCGCCATAGAGATATGGTGTGCCTATCCAACGTCGGCCTTCTTCGATTATCTTACGCGCCGTGCCTGATGGTTTAGCGGTCGGATGATGTTTGTCAGGCCGTTTGTCGGCCACAACTTCGGCATTATGTCCGCGTACTGTGTGCCGCCGGCTGTGGCACGATGTCATGCAGGAAATGAATCCCAACAGAGACATTAATAATATTATGCGGATCTTATGGCTCATGTACGCACAAAGTTAGCAAAAATATACTTACCCTTCCGGCTGCGTATTTAATTTTAGCATATTTTCACATCTTTTATATCCCCACGCACAACTTTCCACCGATATTATTCGTAACTTTGTAAAAGAGACTATACCGAAATATTGACTTATCAACCTTTCAAACTATAACTGCATGAAACTCACCTACATTGCCCTCGGAGTGGCCTTGTGCGCATCCTCCGTGGCAGCTTCAGCGCAGGCCCCGACCGAGGATGAAGTGATCCTCCACGCCTGGAGCTGGAATCTAAACACTATCGCCGAAAATATGAAGAAGATAGCTGATGCCGGCTATACCTATGTGCAGACCTCCCCGGTTCAGACCTGCTATGTAGGCGAGGACGGTGGACTGGCTCTCTTCAGTCAGGAAGGCGATTCCGTATCGGGTAAATGGTACTACTATTATCAGCCCATCGACTGGCAGATAGGCAATTATATCATGGGTACGCGCGATGACTTCCGAAACATGTGCGACTCCGCACGCGTCTATGGCGTCAAGGTAATCGTCGACGTTCTTCCAAATCATACGGCCATTGACGATTCTGCCGTAACCGAATCTCTCATCAACGCCGTAGGTGGTCGTGATAACCTTTTCCACGCCAATGGATTCACTCCTATCACTAATTATAACGACCGCCTTCAGTGCACCACAGGCGAAATGGGCGGACTCAAGGATGTGAATACGGAAAATCCTGATTTCCAGCGCTATTATCTCCAGTATGTCAATGACCTTATCAATCTCGGAGCGCGCGGTTTCCGCTACGACACCGCCAAGCATATCGGCCTGCCCTCTGATCCCCTCGACCCGAAGTCGGAACGAAATAACTTCTGGCCTGTCGTGACAGGTCGTGAGAGTGTCGAGGGCCTTACCCTCTTCATGCCCGACAGCCTGTACATCTATGGCGAAGTGCTTCAGGACCGTAATGTCCCTGAGGAAGAATATGCCGAATATATGGACATGACAGCCAGCTCCTACGGACATGTTCTGCGCGAAGCTCTCCGCAAGGGTGCTTTCAATGAAGACGTCCTCACCAACTGGCACCACCGCGTGGCTCCCGAACATCTTGTCACATGGGTTGAAAGCCACGATACTTACTGCAACGAACACGAAAGCGCGGACATGACCGACGATCAGATGCGCATGGGTTGGGTGTTCCTCACCGCCCGTCAGCATGGCCGTCCTCTCTTCTTCAGCCGTCCTGCCGGAAGCACCCGCGAAAACTATTGGGGCAATAACGTCCTCGGTGCCCGCGGTAACGATGAATTTTTCCATCCCGAGGTGGTGGCGGTCAACAAGTTCCGCACGGCAATGTCCGGTCAGCCTGAAGAGCTAACCACAGCCAAGGAAGGAGCCGTAGTCGAAGTATGCCGTGGAGAGGCCGGAGCAGCAGTCATCAATCTTTCCGATAAAGATCAGAAAGTGAAGATGGCGACATCGCTGCCCGATGGAGATTACACCGATGCTGTATATGGCTCGCAATTCAAGGTTGTCAAAGGCAATCTTGAAGGCAAGCTCAGCCCTATGACCTCATACATCATCTACGCTAAATGATCGCGTAGAATTATCAATAAGAGACGATGCTCCGGCGGAACGATATCCGTCGGAGCATCGTCTCTTATATACTTGCCTGTTCATTTTCCCGAAATTGTGTTCTGTTGGTTTCTTTTTCGTAACTTTGCGAAAAATTCGCTGATATGCCGATTATTCCTGTCACAGATCTCAATCATCCCGGTGTGGAAATTTTTTCCGGGCTTACCGAAGCACAGCTCCGCAATCGTCTCAACCCTGCGGAATCAATATTCATTGCCGAGAGTCCGAAAGTGATTCGTGTGGCCCTCGCGGCCGGATATGAGCCTCTGGCACTGCTGTGCGAGAGCAGGCATATCTCCGGAGATGCAGCCGATATCATTGACCCGAGGCCTGAACTGCCGGTCTATACCGGTTCCCGCGAACTTCTCGCCTCACTAACCGGATATACACTGACGCGGGGAGTGTTGTGCGCCATGCGTCGGCCTCAGCAACCCTCTGCAGCCGAGGTGTGTCGCGGTACGCGCCGCGTGGTGGTGATAGACGGGGTGGTGGATACGACCAATATCGGTGCCATCTTTCGCGCTGCAGCCGCTCTCGGAATCGATGCCGTGCTGCTGACGCCTACCTCCTGTGACCCTTTCAACCGTCGTTCGATACGTGTCTCCATGGGCACTGTGTTTGTAATGCCTTGGGCATGGATCGATTCTCCTTCAGATATGAAGGCTCTCGGTTTCACCACGGCGGCTATGGCTCTGAAAGATGATAGCGTTAGCCTTGATGATCCGGCTCTGAACGCCTGCCAACGCCTTGCCATCATCATGGGCACTGAAGGCGACGGACTCGCCGACAGTGTGATATCCGATGCCGACTTCACCGTGCGTATCCCCATGTCCCGGGGCGTGGATTCACTTAACGTCGCCTCTGCCGCCGCCGTAGCCTTCTGGCAACTCCGATGCAAATGATGAGCCTGTAATAAATAAACGACTTCCGGATACGCAAGACAAACATCCGCCCTGCGTATCCGGAAAATTTTGTCACACGTTGAACAGAATGAATGTCACGGGATCATAAGCTTTTCTGAATCTTGACTGTCTTTTTCTCGCCGTTTATGGTCACGGTTACTTTAGGATCGTTGAAACGTGTGAGACGTTTGAACTTGAGGCGATAGGTCGCCACGCCGTCTTTTACGTCACAGCGAATGTCTTTGGCCTGATAGTCCACGCCGTCGTTATGAAACACGGCATCCGTGATCCGGACTGTCTTGGGAGGGGTGGTATCCACCAGAACAATGTTTGTCCCGTGGATGTTGTTGAGGTTGCTGAATGTGATTTCAGCCGAGGCGCCGGAGGCGCCGAGACAGAGAACTGCCATTAGAATTAGTTTTCTCATAATTTTCGATCTTTTTAAGATTACGGTGCTGCAAAATTAGGCGTCGCGTTCCGTTCAGGCAAAAAATATGAGCTTTTGTTTGTCCTCAAAACCGAGGTCAATGTGTTGATAATCAGGTAGGGGAATCTCGTCTGATTCCTCATGCTGAATTTCAGTGGTTTAAGAACTACATTCTTGACACGAAAAACTCCCGGTCGGGTGCTTCCGATGCGAGTATGCGTTCTTTTAGTCGGCTCCGTCTGTTGTAGAAGTTCTTGATTTTGATATCTGTGAAGATACACACTGCTCTGGGAGAGAAACCGGCGAACAGGTAGGTCAGGAAAATGAGATCATTGCGGTTGAGCGACGGAATCTGTTCTTTTATCCTGTCAAGAATATTGTCAAGATATGAATTCACGAGAATCTCCAATTCCGAGATGCTTTTTGGATCCCTTAAAGCCAGAATGTGTTTTTCCACTTCGTTGTAGAGGGTGAGTCTGAGTTTTTCGGAATCGTGTTTCTCGAAATACTCGTTGCATAGCATGTTCAGTGTGTCAAGCCGGCTACCGTAGAGTGTGTTGATTTTGTTACGGAGTTCAAGATTCATATCCGCGCGCTCGGCTACCATCATAGACAATTCATCTATCCGGAGACGTTTACGGATAAATCTGCGTCGAATAATTATGAATGTCGCCAGCCCTATGATAAGAGCAATACAGATAACCCCACCTAAAATCGTCCATGCACGGCGAGTGTCACGTTCATAGTCGTGTCTGAGAATATCTATGCTCTCTTTCAATTGTCCGACTTCACTGATCAAGAAACGTATCGTTCCTTTGTCCGTATATAATATCAGCAGGTCCGAGTCATCGAATCTCTGACTGAACGGAAAATCGATAGAGATATGCCATACGGTGTTTTTATGAGTCACCTCATCGGCGTTTGCTATCAAAGAGAAGGGTTCTGTAGGAGTACGTATGGTGTCGCAGTTGATCCATTCGGCACGATAGATCGTAAAAGGGGCGTTCGATGAGAGGATATCGAACGATATTCTGGTTCGGTCATCCTCGTTTGACAGGGATCTCAGTGTCAGTATAAGTTCATCGGACAATCCCGGCACACTGTCTGTTACGGTGTATGTAACTATATTTGTCGCGAATGTCGACGCGCAGCCTGCCAGAAATAAAGCAAGCACCGGAATAAGTCTGATGACAGATTCCGGGCATCTTCTGAGGCCGGATATCATCTGTGGAATATCAGAAACCCGAATCATTATGCGGGGACGGTTACAGTCTGTCCGTCGTGGGCGAGCCATACGCCGGGAGGAAGAACTACTTGGGCGTGAGGCGGCATATCGTGCGACATGTGCGTGAGGTACGCTTTCTGCGGATTTATTTTTCTAATGATGTTCAACGCCGTGTTGAGGTTCATGTGTGACTGGTGCGGAAGCAGCCGCAGAGCGTTTATCACAAGAGTGTCAAGACCCTCAAGGGCTTTTATTGCCTCTGTGCTTATGGTTTTGCAGTCGGTGATATATGCGATTGGTCCGATGCGATAACCCAGGATGGGCAGCTCTCCGTGCATGACCGGTATTGGGATGATCTTCTGTCCGGCTATCTTGAACGGTGCGAACGGCTCTACCGTATGAATGTCGAACGTGGGGACACCCGGATATGGATTTTCGGCGAACGACCACGGATTTCGCTCCCGCAGATCTTTTTCGACGTCAGCCTGGCAATATAGCGGAAAATTTCGGCCATCGGCGCAGTATGGCCGCAGGTCATCGATTCCTCCGACATGATCGTAGTGGCTGTGCGTGATCAGGGCTGCCTCAAGATCCGGGGAGCCTATGCGCAGAATCTGCGTGCGGAAATCGGGGCCGCAGTCGATCAGCAGATTGCGGCCAGATGGCAGAGTGAGTATGACTGACGCGCGCAACCGTTTGTCGCGCGGATCAAGCGATGAACAGGTGCGACAGTCGCAACCTATCGACGGCACGCCTGTTGAGGTTCCTGTGCCGAGAAATGTAAGCCGGTATTCTTTCATAGCCTGAACCGGACAAGAAGTCCGTCCTCGAAGATAAGGTAGATTCCCTCGGCATAGGTCCATCGTTCCAGTACGGAAGAGAGCGAGGAGCCGCGGTCTATGCGCGACGGTGCGCCGAGCGCCAGCCGACACTCGTCGCGGCTCATGCCTTCGGTAATTTTTGAATGTATGATTTTATCCCATGATTCGGGCAGTATTCTCGGATAGGCCTTGCGCGGGTCTGAAAATGTGAAGAGACGGTCGAAATTTCGAGTCGCTCCTGCGGATGCGCCGTAAGTCATCCGGACACGTCCGCGTCTGTCATGTTCAACGGAATGAAAGTTGACCGTGAGCGGATATTGCCAGGTCCCGGCTGTGACGGAATCGACCGTGACGGCGATATGATGCAGACCGTCCTCTGCGCGTCCAGCGGAGTCTACCCACAGCGGGGATGTCACGAAAATCTCCCGTCCTCTCATGAGCGAGTCTGCTATTTCCACAGCCGACAGTTCGATGCAGAAGGGTATGGCGAGGTCGCTGCGGTTAAGGATGTCGTCAGCGTATCCGTCCGGTCGGTAAATCAGGCTTCCATGCCGTCCCGGCGTTGAAAATTCAAGTTCAAGCACATCACGTCCCATGATGCCGGGAACACGCCTTACGGCTTGAAGAACAATGTCTGAGCCTTGCAATGAATCGGTCGGCGCGCCGGACGATGCGTCGAAGATCATCGACGCGCGTCCGTCATCCACTCTCCAACGCTTTCCGGCACTCCAGGCAGCCGGAGCCTCGGCAACTATGGCAGTGGCGAATTCCTCCTCGACTGACGGTAGTGCCCCGGCCTTGCGCACTTCTCCCGCTGTGATGCGAGGAGTGCTTTCGATACCGGTAAAACATGCCGAGCACGTCGCTGCGACTGCAAGAGCCAATGCGACGCGCAAGGCGGTGGTATGTTGATGCGGATGTGTCAACGGTCGGTGGCAGGGCTAATACCAAGATTATTATATATAAATGAATATATATCGGTCCATTCGTCAATCACTTTTGCGATGGGTTTTCCGGCGCCGTGTCCGGCTTTGGAGTCGATGCGTATCAGTTTAGGCTCGTCGCCCGTGTTCGCCGCCTGCAGTGCGGCGGCGTATTTGAACGAGTGCGCAGGCACCACGCGGTCGTCATGGTCTGCGGTGGTGACCATGATGGCAGGGTAGGGCGTTCCGTCGTTCTTGATGGTGTGCAATGGCGAGTAGCCGAGCAGATATGCAGCCATCTCTGCGGAGTCGTCGGCTGTGCCGTAGTCGCTGGCCCAGTTCCAACCGATGGTGAACAGATGATAGCGCATCATATCCATCACGCCTACTCGGGGAATCGCTACGCGGAAAAGTTCGGGACGCTGGTTGACAACGGCACCGACGAGCAGTCCGCCGTTCGACCCGCCTTCGATAGTGAGCAGTTCCGGAGTGGTCCATCCTTCCTTCACCATGTATTCGCCTGCGGCGATGAAATCATCGAACACATTCTGTTTCTGCATCTTAGTGCCGGCCGTGTGCCACGCGTCGCCGTATTCCGCACCGCCTCGCAGATTTGCCTGAGCGTATATTCCTCCGTTCTCGAGCCATAACATGCGCGATGGCGAGAATCCCGGGTTGAGCGAGATGTTAAAGCCGCCGTAACCATAGAGATACACGGGATTTGTACCGTCTTTTTTGAGGCCTTTCTTGTAGGTGATGAACATAGGCACCCGGGTGCCGTCGGCAGAGGGATAGAATACCTGTTCGGTCACATAGTCGGACGGATTGAGCCCGGCCACAGCCGTGGCGTGGACCGGAGTGCTTTCAAGAGTTTCGAGGTCGAGACTATAGATCTCGGACGGATAGGTGAACGATGAGAAGGAATAATACACCTCGGGCGATTTGCGCGATGTGGAGAATCCGGCCGACCCGTAGGTAGGAAATTTGATTTCGCCCTGCAATCGTCCCTCGCGGTCGTAGACATAGGCGTGGTGCGAGGCGTCGCGGTCGTAGAGCGCGATCAGTCGGTCGCCTGCGGGATATACGGCTTTTAGCACACCTTCGGCGCTTTCGGGAATCACTTCCATCCATGCTTCGCGCACAGGATTCTTAGGATTGATCTTGACCAGACGGTAGCGGGGTGCGGAGTCGGATGTATAGACAAGCAGGCATCCGTCGTCGGTGGTGTCGACGACACCCATTGTCAGGTCTTGCGAAGGTTCGATTGTGATCCATTCAGCTGCCGGGTCGGAGAGGTCTTTCACTGTGAGGGAGTTTCCAAAGCCCTGACCTCCGCCCTCGATGAGCAACCATCGGCCGTCCTCGGTCACATCTGCCTGATGGAAACGCAGGGGTTCGTCCGCGTTGTGATAGACCAGAACATCCTCTGACTGAGGGGTGCCGATCTTATGATAATATACTGAATGGAATTCGTTGGCATTTGAGAATTCCTTGCCGGCCTCCGGGCGCGGATAGGCAGAGTAGTAGAAACCGTCGCCGCTCCATTGGGCACCGGTGAATTTTGCCCACTCGATGTGGTCGGGCAGGAGCTTCGCCGAGGCTGTGTCGAGCACATAGATTTCTGTCCAGTCAGAACCGGAGCGCGAGATAGTGTATGCGGTGTATTTGCCGTCCTTGCTCTGCATGACTCCTGTGAGGGCTACCGTACCGTCCTGGCTCAGCGTATTTGGGTCGAGAAACACCTCCGCATCTGCCGCATAGGGAGTAGTGCCACGCATAAGCACTGACTGGTTCTGCAAGCCGTTGTTATGATACCAGTAATACAGCCCGTCGTTCTCCTTGGACGGCATGCCGGTTTTGGCGAAGTCGTTAAGTGCCGTGAGGCGTCGGTTGATCGCTTCGCGGAACTGTATCTTGTCAAGGTAGCCGCGGGTTACGGCATTTTCAGCTTCCACCCACTCGAGAGTGGCGGTCGCGGTATCATTCTCAAGAGGGCGGAAACGGTCATCGACGGTTATTCCGAATGCTTCGTATGTCGTTCCGTCCTGCGGAGCGACGGGATAATTTATCTGAGCCATGGAATTCAGAGTGGCGGTCGTCACGAGAACCGCCATATATGATTGCTTTTTCATGATCCGTAAGTTTTTTGCAAAGATACGAAAAAAGTGCGATTTACAGGTCGGGGAAGAGCAATAAAAAATAAAAAGTCCCGGAGCCGGGACTTTTTATTTTGTGGAGAAAGAAGTCTTACTTGACAGCTACCTTGCATGACTTGCCGTCTACGTTTACGATGTAGACGCCGCGGTCAAGGTCAGTGAGTCGACCGATCTCGATACCGGAGATCGAATAAACGTGAGCCTCATTGTAATCGCCGACGATGATGATTTCGCCGATGCCGCCGAAGGCTGCCGCAGTGATATCGTCGCGGTCGCTGACGATATCGTCGATTCCGTTGACCACATTATTCGTGGCGAATACGGCCACGGTGTGTGCGGGCAGATTTACCGAGGGTTTGCCGTCGGTCATCGTAACCACGGGATTGATGCCCTTAGAAGCCACAACGAGTTGCGCGTTTGAGGCATTGAGGAGTGTGGCTTTCGAAGACACCACTGCTTTGGCTTCGCCGGACACGGCAGGATTGATGAATGCTACGATTTCCTTGTTGCCGCTGCGGAGCACCATCGCACGTGCAGTGCTTACGCTTGATGAGTTCATGCCGTCGTGAGTGTAGGTATCCTTGGATGCGAACAGTTCGGGATTGTCATGACGCAGAGTCGCGCACGATGCGTAGATGTCGAATATGGCCTTGTAGTCGGGGTCGTTCATGCGGTCCCAGATCACGGTCTTTGGCGATGTGTTGTTATCGTTGCCTTTCTTGGTGCTCTGGTCAGCGCCGAGTTCACCGAACTGCCAGATCATCTTCGGGCCCGGGGTGAGCAGGAGCTGTGCGCCGATGGCACCGAGGCGGTGGCAGAGGGCTTCCTTGCCTTCGTCGCCTTTGACAGAGGCGTTACCCGACTGTTTGGCAGCGTAGGCCACACGTTCTTCATCATGGCTTTCAGCATAGCTCAGGAGGGTACCCCAGGGGCGACCGTTGCTCTGGATGGCAGTGAAGTCGGTGTTCGAACCGAAACCTTTGGCATACTGCTGGAAGCTATGGTTGAAGTTGCCCCAGAGCAGCTGTCCGTCCTGACCCATCTTGGTTTCTTCGGCCTGACCGGCGAGATGTTCGTTGATGTGGATGCCGTTGGGCTTAACGGAAGTGATAACCTTGTGAAGACGTACCATATTGTCGATACGGCTTTGGTTGAAAGATTCGGTACCGCTGCCGTAAGAGTCATTGTTGCCGAGACCTTTCACGAGGTCGAAGCGGAAGCCGTCCACGTTGTATTCGGTCATCCAGAAGCGGATGCAGTCTTCCCATTGTTTCTGTACGAGGGGATGATCCTGTTTCCAGTCGTTGAGCACGGAGTAGTCGTGAGGAGCGTTCTGGTTGAAGAATGGATTGGAGGCGATGGGATACATCTGATACCAGGGATGCAGGCCGTCCGACTGGTTGAACACGATGTCAAGGATCACGGCGATGCCGTTACGGTGACATTCGTTGATGAATTCCTTGTAGTCGGCGGGAGTGCCGTAAGCTTTGTCGGGCGCGAAGTAGAAGTTGGTGTTGTAACCCCACGAGTTGTTGCCGTTGAATTCCATGATAGGCATGACTTCTACTGCATTAACGCCGAGAGCTTTCAGATACGGAATCTTTTCGATGGCCTTGCGCACGGTGCCGTCACCTTTTGCCTGGCCTTCGGTGCCGGTAAAGTCGCGGAAGAGCATTTCATAAACCACGAGATTGTGGTGGTCGGGAATGTTGAAGGGAGCCCAGTTGTATTTGGCGGCCTGTTCGTTGCCGTTATATACGGCGAGCATCACATTGCCCTTAACCTTGTCAGAGGGGTATTCGGGAAGTTCGGGATATACATCCGCGGGAATCCATTGGTCGTTGTAGGGGTCGATGATCTGACGTGCGTAGGGGTCGCCGACACGATAGAAGTTGTCAACATAATAGTAGTATGAATATGTCTTGGCAGGGTCGAGGCCGGGGATTGTGATCCAGAAATAGCGCTGACCCTGATAGTCGTGCACCTTCATGGCGCGGGATTCGAGCACTTGGAAATCGTCCCATGAGCCAACGATGGTCACGTTCTGATGTTCGGGAGCGGCGAGGCAGAAAGTCACGTCGCCGTTTTTGCCGGCCACGGCACCCATCACGGGTGTCCCGCCGGGATATTCAGCCTTTTCGGAAGCCTTGAACACAGTGAAAGTAACGCCTTTCGACACTTGCTCGCCGGCAGCATTGACAGCCACGAGGCGCAGGCGGCACGAACCTTCGGTGGTGAAGGTATAGTCTGTCTCGATTTTGGTAGCGTTCTCCTTCGTGGCGATTGTTTCGCCGGCTGCAGTTAGTGTGAGTTTTGCAGGCTGTGAAACCGACGCGGTTATGTGCACGCGGTCGCCGACAGCCACATTCGTTGATGTGGCGTCAGTGGTGAATACAGCTGCGAAATCTTTTTCCTCGACGGTCACGAAGATGTCGGAACCGTTGGCGGTCTTACCCTGCTTGTTGCCGGATGAGTCGCGGAACACGAGTGCGATGGATTTCACGGTTTCGGAAGCGGGGACACCGAAATATGTGTTGATGTCACCGATTTCGATAGTGTATGTGTTGGGAGCTACATATTTGAGCTTGTATTTGTCGGCGTTGTCTTTCCATGTGGAAGCATACTTCCAGTCGCTGTTGCCGGAGCTTTTGGAAGTGATGAGGCCGATGTGCGCATAGAGTGGTGTGGACTCCGGCAGGTTTGCCAGGGTCTTGTTTGACTCTGCATGGTCGGGGTGATAGGTGAGCACCACGTTTTTGGAGGCCCGGGTGAGTACCGCGGGTTCGGTGGTGACCAGCTGGGCGGAAGCTGCCAGAAACGAAACGGCAGCCACCAGTGTCATCAAAATACGGTTCATTGGCTTAAAAAATATAGGCTGAATCAAGTAAGTAATTATCGGAAAATTTTGTCCGGCAAATTTCGCGCCGGCAGTGTTTGTGAGTTATGATAAATCAAAAAGTGTTTTTCAGAAAGCTTTATATGTGTGTTTTCCAGTATGCAAAGTTACGAATAAAAATCCAATCCTGCAACCGTTTAAATAAAATTCACCTTTATTCCGATAAAACAACTAAAACAGCCTTCAGACCTCAGTCGCTTCCAGGCGAGCACGCGGACTCGACGGGTCGACACCCGAGGGGTTTACGCCGGAGGTGGGAGCATTGAGTTGCCGGCCGGGTCGGAGGCGTTGGTTCGGGCGCAGATGTCAGGGCGCAACTGTCTCCTGATTTCGCCTCAGCCGTTGCCACAGCTTCAGTCGTAGGGAGATCGCTCCCGTGGGTCTGAGCAATCTGTTCGTTTCCGGAGGTTTCAGCGGGTTGTGCCGCGGGCGGCTCGGGCACTTCGATGCCGGCTTCGGCGATGTGATCGACGATAATGCCCAGATATGGCATATATTTCTCCGGAACGGGAATTCCATGGCGCAGGTAAGAGATTAGTGCGGCATAGAGACGTGCGCGCAGGCGCTCGGAGAATCGTTCGATGTGGTCGAGCCAGAGAGCGTCCAGCACCAGAGGGGTTGTGTTCGTTTTTTTCATAATGATTTTTGGGAATTGTTTTTCTACCGCAAAGTTACAACATTAATTGTAAAAATACAACACTTCCGGGCAACTTTTTTTCCGAATGTGCGAAAATTTTTCCTTGAGTCAGCCTCGGGCAAACCAAACGGACGCTCCGGTTGTTCATATTTTGAAACTACGAAAATACTAACACCTAAAATAAATCGTTCAATATGAACTTCAACAATTTCACAATTAAATCACAGGAAGCTATCCAGAAAGCCGTGGAACTGACCCGCGCCGCAGGCGCACAGGCCATCGAACCTGTGGCTCTGCTCAAAGGCGTGATCGACGAGGGCGATTCCCTGGTGAAGTTCATCTTTCAGAAGATAGGCGCGAATGTC
This sequence comes from uncultured Bacteroidales bacterium, assembly GCA_947175575.1. GTDB lineage: Bacteria > Bacteroidota > Bacteroidia > Bacteroidales > Muribaculaceae > CAG-873. Next base: position 51,716 of record CAMWNG010000007.1, read on the forward strand.
GCCGCAGTCACCGCGCAGGTCGACCGCGAGATGGCCGCTCTTCCGAAGGTGAGCGGAGGTGAGCCCTATCTGAGCCGCACCTCTAACGATGTGCTCCAGAAAGCGCTTGACATAGCCAAGAAACAGGGTGACGAATACGTGGCTCTGGAAGCTCTGCTTATTGCTATCTTTGAAGTGAATTCATCCGCTTCGACAATCCTGAAAGACGCCGGACTCGGCAAAAAGGAACTCGAGGCTGCAGTAGAAGAACTCCGCAAGGGCAAGAAGGCCACCGACCAGAATTCGGAAGAAACCTATAACGCCCTTTCTAAATATGCGATCAACCTGAACGAACGCGCCCGCAGCGGCAAACTCGACCCCGTGATCGGCCGTGACGAAGAAATCCGCCGAGTGCTTCAGATTCTGAGTCGTCGCACGAAGAACAATCCCATGCTGATCGGCGAACCCGGTACAGGTAAGACCGCCATCGCCGAAGGTCTCGCTCACCGCATCGTGCGTGGCGACGTACCCGAAAACCTCCGCACCAAGCAGATCTATTCGCTCGATATGGGTGCTTTGGTCGCCGGCGCGAAATATAAAGGCGAATTTGAGGAACGACTCAAAGCCATCGTCAACGAAGTACAGTCATCCGACGGCGAGATCATTCTGTTCATTGACGAAATCCACACACTTGTAGGTGCCGGTAAAGGCGAGGGAGCCATGGATGCCGCCAACATCCTCAAGCCCGCGCTCGCGCGAGGCGAACTCCGGAGCATCGGTGCCACTACGCTCGACGAATATCAGAAATATTTCGAGAAAGACAAAGCTCTCGAACGCCGATTCCAGAAAGTCATGGTCAACGAACCCGACGAGATGAGCGCCATCGCCATCCTGCGCGGACTCAAGGAGCGTTACGAGAACCACCATAAGGTACGTATCCGCGACGAGGCGATCGTAGCGGCCGTGCAGCTCTCGGAGCGTTACATCACTGACCGTTTCCTCCCCGATAAGGCGATTGACCTGATTGATGAGGCTGCCTCGAAGCTGAAACTGGAGATTGATTCGGTGCCTCAGGCCCTTGACGACATCAGCCGCCGGATCGCACAGAAAGAAATCGAACGCGAGGCCATCAAACGCGAAGGTATGGACGACCGTGTGCGCGAAATTGAAAAAGAAATCGCCGAACTCCGCGACGAAGAAAAAGAATACTCAGCAAAATGGAAGGCCGAAAAAGAGCTTATCAATAAGATCCAGCAGAACAAGATCGAGATCGAACAGCTCGGATTCGAAGCCGAACGCGCCGAACGCGAAGGCGACTACGCCAAAGTGGCCGAAATACGCTATTCAAAAATCCAGTCGAAGGAACAGGAAAACACCACCTATCAGGAGCAGCTTCACGCCATGCAGGGCGAGAAAGCTCTGATCAAGGAAGAAGTCGATTCCAACGACATCGCCGATGTGGTTTCGCGCTGGACAGGAATTCCTGTCAACAAGATGGCTCAGAGCGAGAAAGAAAAACTGCTCCACCTCGAAGAAGAACTCCACTCACGTGTCGTGGGTCAGGAAGATGCCATCCGCGCCATCGCCGACGCCGTGCGTCGCTCGCGTGCCGGCCTCAATGACCCCAAGCGTCCTATCGGTTCGTTCATCTTCCTCGGTACCACCGGTGTAGGTAAGACCGAGC